>NZ_JAIOKW010000032.1:0-61755 GCF_020093335.1 Pseudomonas fluorescens group sp.
GGTTTTAGGGCTGCGAAGCAGCCCTAAAACCAGGCGACCTGTTTCTGACTGGAAACACGTGGTAACTGGGTTGGGGCCGCTTCGCGCCCCAGCGCGGGGCAAGCCCGCTCACCACAACAAGCCACCCCACACGTTGACCCGGTTATTTACCGGGCGTCAGGGTCAGCCTGGCCTTCCCATACACCTTCTCGAAGTTCTGCGGTTGCATCGGGAAGCTCAGGTATTGCGCCTTGAGCGACGGGTCGATGCCAGTGGCATAGTTCGGGCTGGCCGGGTTGCCGGACTGGCCGATGCCGCCCTGGCCCATCATCGGTTCCGCCTGGCCGAAGTCGACAATCATGCGCAGCGCCGGCACTTGGGTGGTGGTGAAGTCCTGGCCCCAGCTGTAGGGCGCCGGGTTCAAGGTGTTGTGGTCACCACCGGACGCCAGTGGGCCGCGAATCACCTGGCCATTGATGTTTTTCCAGGTGGTGGTGTGCAGTTTGCCCCATTGCCAGGCCTTGTGATCGGCACCCAACTGGCTGTCACCGACGCTGATCGCGGCGGCGAGGCTGCGGGCTAGAATGGCCGGTTTGTCTTCTTTCTGTGGGGTGCGCACGTCATCCCAGAATGGGCTGTCTTCACGGCCCAGCAAGTGGTCGGCCTGGGCGGCGTAGGACAGGCTGGCGTTGCTGACAAATGCCTTCCAGCTGGCGCTGTTTTCCGGGCCGAGTTCGTCGAGGAAGATCTGCTTGGTGCTTTCCTGCAGGAACAGTTCGTAGAGCGCGGCGTCGGCGGAAGTGGCCACCAGGCGACCGTCAAAAGCCATCAGGCGGCTCAGCGCTTCACGGGCCTTGGCCTGTTCGGCCGCTGGCAGCGCATCAATCGCCTGTTTCAGCGGCTGGGCCATGCCGGGCGCCTGGAACATAGTCTTGAGCTTGGCGGCGAACGTGGTGGTCTGGTCGTACTGCATGGCGATCATGCTACGGCTGTCATGCTTGCCGGCATTGGCCAGTTGCGCCAGGCGCTCGCTGCGCTCCGGGGCGTCCCAGGAGTTGGATAACTGCATGCCGTAACCGCGCGGCGCGGTGCGTTGGTTGGCAGTGCCGATCCAGCCTTGCGGCGGGTCCTGGTCATAGGGGTGCAGCATCGCGTCGGCGTAACCGTCCCAGTCGAAGCGTGTGTCCCAGCCCGGCGACGGCAACAGGCCTTCGCCTTCGCGGCGGTTGGGGAAGCGGCCGGTGACTTGCCAGCCAATGTTGCTGGCGTCGGCGAACACCATGTTCAGCGCGATGGCGCGAATCTCGCGGGTCGCGTCTGAGGCTTTACCGGCGTTTTGTGCGCGGGACAGGTCGAAGAACGCGTCCAGGCTCTTGTCGTCCTTGAAGTCGGCGGTTTGCAGGGCCAGGCCCAGGCCAGTGGTCAGCGCTTGGCTGCTGTTGAGCAGGGCACCGTGGCGGGTTTCGTACACCACTTCGCGAATCGAGCGTTGGCCTTTGACGAAGAAGGTTTCGTTGCGCACGCCCGCCGGTAGCCATTTACCGTTGTTCTCGTAGTACAACGCGCTGCCCTGGCGTCTGACTTTTTCCAGGAACAGGTCCTGGGTGTCGCCCTTGACGGTGCTCATGCTCCACGCGACTTTGCCGTTGAAGCCGGACAACAGCGTCGGCAGGCCGGCAATCGAGGCGCCCACGGCCTGGTACTTGGGTGCGCGGATCTGCACGTAGCTCCAGGGCGACGGCGCTTGCGGCTGGGCGGCGAGGTCGCCCGCCAGCAGGCTTTTACCGCTGCGGCTGCGTTGCGGGCCGATCGCCCAGTTGCTCGAGGTGGTGACCGCCAGTGAATTGAGACTGCTCAGTTGCTGGCCAACCGCGTCCAGCCCGGCGAGCCCGGTGACCTGGCCCAGGTTGACGCCCTTGAGTTTCTCGGCCTCGGCCAGCGGGATCGCTTCATCCGGCGCGCTTGGCGTGAGCCAGGCCAGCTTGTCGACGCCGACTTTCTGCGCCAGCACCAGCGATGAAATTTCTTCCTGCAGGTTGGCCGACTCGCTGAAATTCAGCAGGCAGAACAGCAGCGCCGAATCTTCCGGCTTCCAGTACTCGGGCTTGTAGCCGGTCTGGGCCAGGTCCGGCGGCAGCTTGTCGCGGTAGCGGAACAGGTAGGCGTTGACGCCACGCGCATACACTTCAAAAAAGCGCTTGAGGCGTGGGCTGGAGGCGTTATACAGCTCGCCGGCGCTTTTCTTAAGGTTGACTGCCCGCATGAAGCGGTCGACATCCAGTACGTCGGGTCCGGACATTTCCGCCAGGCGACCCTGGGCCAACAGGCGCAGGGTGACCATTTGGGTGATGCGGTCGCTGGCGTGCACGTAACCGAGGCTGAACAGCGCGTCATGGAAGGTGTTGCTTTCGATCAGCGGCATGCCTTGGGCATTGCGGCGTACCGATACGTTCTGCGCCAGGCCTTTGATCGGCTGTACGCCGGCAACAGGGGGCAGGGTGTCCTGGGTGCTCTGGAGCTGGCAACCGGCCAGGCTTAATGCACTGGCCACTGCCGCGGCAACGCCGAACCGGGGAAGAAAATGTGAGAGGGCTGGCGAGGCCATGGCAAAGCTCCTGCGGGGGTAGCGTCAGTAAAGGCGCTACGTTAGTGAGCGCGGCGGGACGACGCAAGCGGGAGTTTTGGCAATTGCGTGAGATCTTGAGACGGACACACAACAATGTGGGAGAGGGCACGCCTCCTCCCACATTTGAACGAGTGGAATGTAAAAATTGATCAGGCCTTTGGCGGGTTCACTTTCTGCACCAGTTCATATGCCCGAACCGTCGCCGGCCGTTCCTTGATGCTGTTGAACCAGCGCTGCACGTGTGGGAAATCTTCCAGGCGCTGGCTCTGCCACTTGTGGGAAACAATCCATGGGTAGATCGCCATGTCGGCAATGCTGTAGTCCTCGCCCGCCACGAACGCACGACCGGCCAGGCGCCGGTCCAGCACGCCGTAAAGACGCGCGGTTTCCTCCACATAGCGCTTGATCGCGTAAGGAATCTTCTCCGGCGCGAACTGGCTGAAGTGATGATTCTGGCCCGCCATCGGCCCCAGGCCGCCCATTTGCCAGAACAGCCATTGCAGCGCTTCCTGGCGACCGCGCAGGTCTTTTGGAATGAACTGGCCGGTTTTTTCCGCGAGGTACAAAAGGATCGCGCCGGATTCAAACAGCGAAATCGGCGCGCCGCCGTCGGTCGGGTTCTGATCGACGATGGCGGGAATGCGGTTGTTGGGAGCGATCTTCAGGAAGTCAGGCTTGAACTGGTCGCCCTGGCCAATATTGATCGGGTGCACCTTATAGGGCAGGCCGGCTTCTTCCAGGAACAACGATACTTTGTGGCCGTTGGGGGTGGTCCAGTAATACAAGTCGATCATGAAGCTCTCCAAAAGTGGTGATGCTTGAGCGGATGCCTGTAGGTATAGGTAATGTTGGGTGTGCGAAAATTCAATGAAACATTTGCGCATACCCTTAGAAGCCAATCACACGGCGCCATCCACCAACACCTGCAGCGACTGCTGCGAGCACCGCTCGATACGCACCTGCACGCCATACACCTCGGCAAACAGCGCCGGGTCCGGCAGCATCACCTGGGGGCGGCGCGCAAGGCGGCGCACTGCTGGCTGAACGTTCGGCTAGTGGGGGGGGAAGTGGGGTTGTTTTTGCGGCGAGCGGGCTTGCTGTAGTGAGCGGGCTTGCCCCGCGCTGGGGCGCGAAGCGGCCCTAAAACCTGAGGTTGGGTTGTGTCTGAGAGACCGCGTTGAATGTGTTGGGGCTGCTGCGCAGCCCAGCGCGGGGCAAGCCCGCTCACCACAGGAAGCCCGCTCCTACAGGGTCAGGGCATTAAGCCCCGTGGCACTTCTTGAATTTCTTCTCGCTGCCGCAGGGGCAAGGATCGTTGCGACCAACGTCCTTCAAGGCATTGCGCACCGGCTCCTGGTGGGCGTGGCCGCAGTTCGGGCCGTGGACATGGCCGTGGTCGTGATCATGGTGATCGTGATCGTGGTTGCAGTCAGGACCATGGACATGGGGTTGCTGAGTCATCGATGTCGCTCCGGAATAAAATCGCCGGGGATTATCTCGCCATTGTGGTTCACCTGCACGTCATAACCGATGAATAATCCGGTTTTCAGCTCACCCTCCAGGCGATAGGGCACGGGCCGGTCGGGTTTTTTCAACATCTGCACCACATCACGGATCTGCGGCCAGAGGTTAGTGCGCACCGACACCCGGAAAAACTTATGACTGCGCGGCGGTACGGTCAACCATTCGTTGGACTCGCCCTCGGTGAGCACGAAGTCGCCCAGGGTGACCTTGTAGATCAGGCCGCGCACGGTCAGGTCGGCGTCGTCGCGGTTGTCCACGCGAAAGTACAGCTTGAACTTCTGCTCCAGCAGCTTGGCGCGCACCACCTCGACTTTCACCAAGGAGACGTGAGGAGGGGGCGAATCGTCTTCGAACCACGACGCGCAGCCGGTGAGGGTGAGGGTTAACGCCAGCATCAAGCTGTACATCCGAAGCATGGCGTGAGTCCTGTCGTGGTTAGAGGTAGCTGGAGCAGCACTTCTTGAATTTCTGCCCACTGCCGCACAGGCAGGCATCATTGCGCCCGACCTTCACTTCCACCGTCGGGTCGATGAAGTACCAGCGCCCGTCATTCTGTACGAAAGAGGACTGCTCGCGGTGGCTATGTTCACCGGTGCTGTCATGCCAGCGCGCGGTGAAGGTCACGAACGCGTGTTCCGGCTGGCCGCCGAACACCTCGGAGCTTTCCACCTCAAGGCCGAGCCAGGTGCTCTGGGCACTCCAGGCACCGATGGCATGGCGGTCCAGGCCCGCCTGTTGCGCGGGCAAAGTAGTAGCCACTAGATAGTCGACCAGGCCCAGCACATAGGCGCTGTAGCGCGAGCGCATCAACGCGGTGGCGCAGGGCGCCGGGTGCCCGGCGTGATAATGGCCGCAGCAGGCATCCAGCAGGTTGCCACTGCCGCAGGGGCAAATGGATGTACTCATCGGGTTACCACCAATACTTTCCAAAGTTTTCCGGGTTGGCCCAAAAGCGGGCGTTGAGCCAGTCCGGCACCTGTTTATAGTCAAGCAGATCGTAGGTAAACAGCGTCAGAACCTGCTCGTCACGCTGGAAACGCTCGCCGGCCTGCAGGGCCAGGGAGAAGAAGTCGGTGTCCTTCCAGTCGCAGGCGCCCAGGTCCACCAGCACCGCAATGCGGCTGGCGTTGAGGTTACGGATGCCGCCCAGCAGGGTCAGGCCTTGCGGTTTTGACAGGTGCTCAAGGCAATCGACCACCAGTGCCAGGTCAAAACGCTGCGCCGCCAGCTCCGCCGGCAGTGGCCCGGGTGGGGCGAGGGCTACTTGGGTGTCGGGGTGCGCCGCTTGAAACGCCTCCAGCGCCGGGAATTGGCTGGCGCCCAACAGCAGCAGGCGTTTGGGCTGGTGCAAGTCGAGCAAGGCGGCCAGGGCTTGCTGGGGTGTACGGGCAGAAATACCGGCGGTCATCAGAGATCCTCACATCAGGACCGTAGAGACTAGCGCGGCTGAGCGTGTGGGCCTAGAGCGGGTGGCAGTGAAAAGTCCGACAAAAGCGACGAGCCTCAATGAATACGGGGCCGCGGCGTAGTGGCGCAGATGAAAAGAGCCGTCTTTACTCCACCCATCGGCCCCCGCCGATCCCCTCAGGAGAAATCAGATGAGCATCATGCGGACAGCTCTACCCTTGGTTCTGCTAACCGGAGTATTGACAGGTTGCGCAGGCTTGCAAAAAACCGATTGGCCCACCTGCGCCGCGGTTGGCGGCGTGACCGGCGCGGCGATCGGTGCCACTGAAAGCTCGGCCTACGCAGGCTACGGCGCGTTGCTGGTCGGCGGCATGGCCGGTGCCTATTGCTGGGTGCACGGCGATGGCGACGAGGACGGCGACGGCGTGCCGGACAGCCGCGATAAGTGCCCGGGCACGCCGAAAGGTGTGCAGGTAGATGCCGACGGTTGCCCACCCGCACCGCCACCGGTGGTGGTTGAGGAAGTCGTGGTGGTCAAGGAGGAAACCATCGTGATTCGTGATGTGCACTTCCAGTTTGATTCGGCCCAGTTGACGGCAGCGGATAAAACCAAGCTCGATACCGTCGCCACGCGCTTGAAACAGGAAGCCCCTAGCGCCCAACTGCGGGTCAGTGGCCACACCGACAGCGTCGGCAAAGATGCCTACAACCAAAGGCTCTCGGAAAAACGCGCCCATTCGGTCACCGATTACCTGATCGGCGCCGGTGTGCCGCGCAGCAACTTTGTCTCGGTGACCGGCGCGGGCGAGAGCCATCCGGTAGCCGACAACAAAACCGCTGAAGGCCGCGCCTTGAACCGCCGCACGGAAATCCAGATCAACCGCTGACGGCCCTTGCCCCTGTGGGATCCACAGGGGCATTGCTGCCAATCCTCCCCCTTTATTAACTTTTTTGATCCTTCACTGGCAAAGCGCCCGTGGAAGTCGTTACTGTGCGTCCAAAGAAAAAATCAGAAATAAGTCAGGAGCCCCATGATGCGTAAGGTTTTTCTGTTGGCCCTGTTGGTCAGCCCCGTTGCCCTGGCCCAGAGCGTCAGTGTTGAAACCAACTCGCTGATGCGCCTGCCCAGCAGCACCAGTGTGTTACAGCTGGAGCGCCTGGACGTGGCGGACTACGGCACCTTGCTGATTCCGGCCACCATCAGCCAGGTCACGGTGGATGAGCTGCATTTGGGCCGCGACGCCCGCATCGCCATTGTGCCCGGCAACACCGCACTGCAATTGCAGGTGCGCCATGCGCAGTTGGACCACGGCAGCCAGATCACCTCACGCGGCGCTCCCGGTACCCATGAAAAACCTGCCAAGGCCGGGCGTGACCTGACCTTGCGCATCAATTCCCTGGCCGCTGAAGAACTCTCGGTAGACGCCCGTGGCGGTGCCGGTGCCCAAGGTTATGCCGGTCTGGATGGCGCCAATGGCGAAGATCCGGGTTGCACGTGGGGCTCGGCCGGTCGTGGTGCCAATGGTGATAACGGCGGCGATGGTTTGCCCGGCGCGGCCGGTGCGCAGGTGCGGGTTGAGTTGCCGCAGGACTTCCCCGCGCAGCAGATCAAGGTGTGGGTGGACGGTGGCCCCGGTGGCCTGGCGGGCACGGCGGGTAAACCGGGTCGCGGCGGCGAGTCCAAGGGCTGCCTGGTGTACCGCGCCGACGGTGGCGAGAAAGGCCGCCCAGGGTTGGAAGGGCAGCCGGGGCCTGCTGGGCCAGCGGGCACTGTGACTATCCAGCGGCTCTAAATCGGCTGGCCTGGCGCTATCGGGAGCAAGCCCCCTCCCATATTGGAATGCATTCCAAATGTGGGAGGGGGCTTGCTCCCGATAGCGGACTAATGGTTGCCTCAGAACATCGGTCGGGCTGAAGCAATTGCCACCACCAACACCCCCACGATCAGATTGATTCCCACCAGCTTGCGAATCTGTCCCAACGCAGCGGCACCCGCCGGCCAATCTTCGGCCGCCACCGCCTTGCGCATTTCCGGGAATTTCAACGCCTGAATGCGGATAAACAGCGCCGTCATCACCAGATACAAACCCATCATCACCTGCACATAACGCGGTGCCGTCTCAAAACCGCTGAAACGCAGTTGCAGCAGGCCCACACCGCTGATCGGCAAAACCAGCACCGCCATCCACACCCACACGAAAAAACGTTGAAACACATTCGCCCACAGTTTGAGCCGGGCAGGGCCTTCAAGTGCCGCCACTGCGGCGGGGCGCAGGATCATCCAGGCGAAAAACATACCGCCGACCCACACCAGGGCGGCCAATACATGCAGGGTGTAAGCGAGGCTAAACGCGGTCATTGTGGTACTCCGTTCTGCGCGGGATTAATTAGCGGGGTATGATAGCGGCCGATCCGAACCACTGAAAATTTATCCAGCGTTTTTTGCGCCCGACTATCCATGATCAGCACTGAACTCAAAACCACGATCCAGGGCGCCTATTCGCGTTTTCTCGAAGCCAAGAGCTTGAAACCGCGTTATGGCCAACGCCTGATGATCGCCGAAGTGGCCAAGGTCCTCGGGGATATCGACACCGACGACGAAGGTCGCCGCGAGGGTGAGCCCGCGGTCGTGGCCGTCGAGGCCGGCACCGGTACCGGCAAGACCGTGGCCTACAGCCTGGCCGCGATCCCGACCGCCAAGGCCGCCGGCAAGCGGCTGGTGATCGCCACCGCCACCGTCGCCCTGCAAGAGCAGATTGTCTACAAAGACTTGCCCGACCTCATGCGCAACAGCGGCCTCAACTTCACCTTCGCCCTGGCCAAGGGCCGTGGGCGCTACATGTGCCTGTCCAAGCTTGACGTGCTGTTGCAGGAAGGCCACGCGCAAACCGCTACGGCGTCGCTGTTTGAAGAAGAAGGCTTCAAGATCGAGGTGGATGAAGTCAGCCAGAAGCTGTTCACCAGCATGATCGAAAAACTGGCCGGGAATAAATGGGACGGTGACCGCGACAGCTGGCCCACCGCCCTGGAAGACGCCGATTGGGCGCGCTTGACCACCGACCACAGCCAATGCACCAACCGCCATTGCCCCAACTTCGGTCAATGCGCTTTTTATAAAGCCCGCGAAGGCATGGGCAAGGTCGATGTGATCGTCACCAACCACGACATGGTCCTGGCCGACCTGGCCCTGGGCGGCGGCGCTGTACTGCCCGACCCGCGCGATACCCTCTACGTCTTCGACGAAGGGCATCACCTTCCCGACAAGGCCATCGGCCACTTCGCCCACTACACACGCCTGCGCTCCACCGCCGACTGGCTGGAAACCACCGCCAAGAACCTCACCAAGTTGCTGGCCCAGCACCCGCTGCCCGGCGATCTGGGCAAGCTGATCGAACAGGTGCCGGAACTGGCCCGGGAGATCAAGACCCAGCAGCAGTTCATGTTCAGCGCCTGCGAGCAGGTAGCCGACTTCAAGCCCGGCGAAGACGTCGAGGGCCGTGAGCGGCCGCGTCACCGTTTCGTCGGCGGGTTGATCCCCGAGCACATGCGCGAAATGGGCATTGAGCTGAAGAAGGGCTTTTCACGCCTGACCGACTTGTTCACCCGCCTCACTGACCTGCTCAAAGAGGGCATGGACGGCGAGGTCAACATTGGTATCGCCAGCAACCAGGCCGAAGAGTGGTATCCGCTGTTCGGCAGCCTGTTGTCGCGTTCCCAAGGTAACTGGGAGTTGTGGACCGCCTTCACCGTCGAAGACCCGGAAGACAACCCACCCATGGCGCGCTGGCTGACCCTGTCGGAAAGCGGCGCGTTGTTCGACATCGAGGTCAACGCCAGCCCGATCCTCGCGGCCGAAATGCTGCGGCGCAACCTGTGGAACGTAGCCTACGGCTGCCTGGTGACCTCGGCCACGCTGACCGCACTGGGTACCTTCGACCGTTTCCGCATGCGCGCCGGCCTGCCGAAAAAGGCCGTCACCGCGGTGGTGCCGAGCCCGTTCCATCACGCCGATGCGGGTGTGCTGCGGGTGCCGGACCTCAAGGCCGACCCACGGGATGCGCCAGCGCACACGGCGGCAATCATTCGTGACCTGCCGGGATTGGTGGAGGGTTCGCGCGGCACCCTGGTGCTCTTCTCTTCACGCAAACAGATGCAGGACGTGTTCGACGGCCTTGACCGTGACTGGCGCAAGCAGGTGTTTATCCAGGGCAACCTGTCCAAGCAGGAGACCCTGAACAAACACAAGGCGCGGGTGGACGGTGGGGACTCCAGCGTGTTGTTCGGCCTTGCGAGTTTCGCCGAAGGTGTCGACTTGCCCGGCGCCTACTGCGAACACGTGGTGATCGCCAAGATCCCGTTCTCGGTACCGGATGACCCGGTCGAGGCGGCCTTGGCCGAGTGGATCGAGGCTCGGGGCGGTAATCCGTTCATGGAAATCTCGGTGCCGGATGCTTCCCTGAAGCTGGTCCAGGCCTGCGGTCGCTTGCTGCGTACCGAAGAAGACCGGGGCACCATCACCTTGCTCGACCGCCGCCTGGTCACCCAACGCTATGGCAAGGCTATCCTCAATGCCTTGCCGCCGTTCAGGCGCGAAATTTCTTAAGCCACCGTGGGCGGATTCGCCCACTTCGTGGTCTATCTCAATTATGTCATCAGGCCATTCACCGGCCGTCTGGGAGAACCTTGTTCGTATGATTCGCACGCTGCCCGCCCTTTTTGCCTTGCTGTTCGCCGCGCCCTTGATGGCCGCGCCTGCTGGGCAACAGACCTTGTTCAACTTCGTCCGGCCTGCCGATGTGGTCAAGGTGGCGACCCAGGACGCCAGCCTGCCGCAGTACAACGCCGAACAAACGCCCGAAGGCGAAGTGCTGCGCCGCATCACCTTCAACGCGGCCGCCGAACCGAGCCTGGTCCTCAGCCCGCAAACCGGTACCTGGGACTGGTCCCAGTCGGGGGCCATGAGCCTGCGCATCCAGAGTGCGATGGACTGGGCGCTGACGCTCTACGTCAAGGTGCAGAGCAGTGATGGCCGTACCTTGGTCAGTCGCGTCGACCTGCCCGCCGGCCCGGCGCAGACGCTGTTGGTACCGCTGCAGGCCAACTCGCCGCTGAGCCAGGGCATGAAGGCCGGTCCGCCGATGCCGATCACCGTGGACGGCCAGCGCGTATTGCTCGCCAGCAGCGCGGGTGAGATCGACCGCAGCCAGGTGGTTTCGGTGACGTTGTCGATGATCAAGCCCAACGCCGCCCAAAGCATCCTGCTGGAGCGTTTCGGCGTGCAGGACAGCGAGCCGGTGCTGAAGGCCGCCTACAGCGAACTGGTGGATGCCTACGGTCAATCCACCCGTGCGCGCTGGCCGGAAAAAGTCAGCAGCGACGAGCAACTCAAGGCCGCCGCCGCCAAGGAGCAACAGCAACTGCAGGGCTGGCTGGCCACGCGGGATAAATCCGCCCTGGACCAATATGGCGGCTGGAGCAAAGGCCCGGCGTTCGACGCCAGCGGGTTTTTCCGCACCGAGAAGCGCGATGGGCGCTGGTACTTGGTGACGCCGGAGGGGCATCCGTTCTACTCCCTGGGCGTCAATACCGTGGCCCCGGACAACAGCCAGACCTACGTCGCCGGCCGTGAATGGATGTTCGGCGCGCTGCCTAAAGGCGGTGAACCCTTCGACAAGTATTACGGCAGCAGCGACAACCGCACCGGCAACGGCGCGGGCGAAGGGCGCAGCTTTGGTGCCGGGCGTTGGTATGACTTTTACGGCGCCAACCTCCAGCGCACTTATGGCGGTGAAGGGTTTGACCAGAAACGCTGGATGACTCACACCCTCGACCGCCTGCAAGCCTGGGGTTTCAACACCGTCGGCAACTGGAGCGACGAGAGCCTGGCCAGCGCTGACCGTGTGCCGTACACCTTGCCGCTGTCGATTGTCGGCGACTACGCCAGCATCAGTACCGGCACCGACTGGTGGGGCGGCATGCCCGACCCGTTCGACCCGCGCTTTGCCATGGCCACCGAACGCGCCGTGGCCATTGCGGCCCGCGATCATCGTGATGACCCGTGGTTGATTGGCTTCTTTGCCGACAACGAACTGGCCTGGGCCGGCCCTGGTGATGATCCCAAGTCCCGTTACGCCTTGGCCTACGGCACCCTGCGCATGACCACTGATGTGCCGGCCAAGCGTGCCTTCCTCAAGCAGCTGCGCGACAAGTACCGCAACGAAGAAGGCCTGTCGAAAGCCTGGGGCATCGAGTTGAAGGGCTGGGAGCTGATGGAAGACCCCGGCTTCGAGCCGCCGGTACCCAACCCCGAGCACCCGGAAATCGAAGCTGACTTCAAGTACTTCCAGAAGACGTTCGCGGATGCTTACTTCAAGACCCTCTCCGACTCGCTGAAATGGCACGCCCCCAACCACCTGCTGTTGGGCGGCCGGTATGCGGTCAGCACGCCGGAAGCCGTGGCCTCCTGCGCGCAGTACTGCGATGTGTTGAGCTTCAACATGTACACCCTAAAACCCCAGGACGGTTATGACTTCGCCGCGTTGCGGGCGTTGGACAAACCCGTGCTGATCACCGAATTCAACTTCGGCTCGGCCGACCGTGGGCCGTTCTGGGGCGGCGTGACGCAGTTGGCCAAGGAAGAAGACCGCGGCGCGGCCTATGGCAATTTCCTCAAGCAGGCCATGGCCGAACCCTCGATTGTCGGTGTGCACTGGTTCCAGTACCTGGACCAGCCGGTGACCGGGCGTTTGCTCGACGGCGAAAATGGCCACTTCGGCCTGGTGGGCATCACCGATGTACCGTTCCAGGGGTTTGTCGACAGTGTGCGCAAAAGCAATCTGGCGGCGGTTGATCAACTGGGCAAGGAAGCGGAAAAGGCCAAGGCGGCCGGCGCCGTGCGTGAAAACGAAGGCGGCAGGGACGGGCACGACGGCAAAGGCGCGGGGCAGGGCGCCGGACATGCAGGCGGACACGCTGGGAATGGCCATTGATTGAGGGTTGACGGGTTCACAAAACCCGCCGGGGCTGGAACAATGTCGGCCACTTTTTGCTGTGTTTTCCGAGGGTGTTCAGGTGCAGATCCAGGGTCATTACGAACTCCAGTTCGAAGCGGTACGTGAAGCTTTCGCCGCGTTGTTCGAAGACCCGCAGGAGCGTGGTGCCGCGCTTTGCATCCAGATCGGCGGTGAAACCGTTGTCGACCTGTGGGCCGGCACCGCCGACAAGGACGGTGCCGAGGCCTGGCACAGCGATACCATCGTCAACCTGTTCTCCTGCACCAAGACCTTCACTGCCGTCACGGCCCTGCAATTGGTGGCCGAAGGCAAATTGCAACTTGATGCACCGGTCGCCCACTACTGGCCGGAATTTGCTGCGGCCGGGAAAGAGGCGATCACGCTGCGCCAGTTGCTCTGCCACCAGGCCGGGTTGCCGGCGATCCGCGAGATGCTGCCCACCGAAGCGCTCTACGACTGGCAACTGATGGTCGATACCCTGGCGGCCGAAGCCCCGTGGTGGACGCCAGGTCAAGGCCATGGCTACGAGGCGATCACCTACGGCTGGCTGGTCGGTGAGTTGTTGCGTCGTGCCGATGGGCGCGGGCCGGGAGAGTCCATCGTCGCGCGGGTTGCGCGGCCATTGGGGCTGGACTTCCATGTGGGCCTGGCGGATGAAGAGTTTTATCGCGTCGCCCATATAGCGCGCAGTAAAGGCAACATGGGCGATGAAGCCGCGCAACGTTTACTGCAAGTAATGATGCGTGAACCTGCGTCCATGACGACGCGTGCTTTTGCCAATCCCCCGTCTATTCTGACCAGCACTAATAAACCTGAATGGCGTCGCATGCAGCAGCCAGCGGCAAATGGTCACGGTAATGCGCGCAGCCTGGCGGGTTTTTATAGCGGATTGTTGGACGGTAGTTTGCTCGAAGCCGACATGCTTGAACAATTGACCCGCGAACACAGTATCGGGCCGGATAAAACATTATTGACCCAGACCCGTTTTGGCCTGGGCTGCATGTTGGACCAACCGCAACTGCCCAACGCCACCTTCGGCCTTGGCCCGCGTGCTTTCGGGCATCCCGGTGCCGGTGGTTCGGTCGGCTTTGCCGACCCTGAGCATGATGTAGCATTTGGTTTCGTGACTAATACATTGGGGCCTTACGTACTTATGGACCCACGGGCACAGAAGTTGGTCGGAATATTGGCCGGTTGTCTGTAAACCCCTTGCTGTTTCACGTTTTTTTGTTACAAAGGCAAGTATAAGAAGGCGCTGAACGAAATGATGTAACTTTAATGTTCTGTAAGCGTCTGTTTAATGGGTCACACAGACCCCCGTTTCTTTTCTCATTTTGTGGATATCTCATGTTATCGAACAAGTCCTTGGCACTGGCGCTATGCCTCACTATTACCGGCTGCGCACAAACTCCACAAAATGATGCCGAGGGCGGGCATTGGTGGTCATTTGGGTCTGATAAGGCCGCGACCAAAGATACAGTGACCCAAACCGACGCCAAGCCGGATGCCAAGCCAGCTGCTGGCGCCAAGCCTGCCGCACCGGTAGCAGCTGCCGCTGCTGCGCCGGCTCCGGCTCCGGCGCCTGCTGCCAAGGCCGATACTGGCTCCAGCTGGTGGCCGTTCTCTTCCAAGACCGCCGACGAAAAGGCCGCCGATGCCAAGGCCGACCTGAAAGCCGACCTCAAGGCCGCGGAACCTGCCCCTGCGGTCGCTAAGAACGACACTGAAACCCACTGGTGGTGGCCGTTCGAAAGCAAGCCCAAGCCACTGGCCAAGGTCGATGTGACCAACGTGCCGATGCCCGATCCGAAAATCACCCAAGCCTGGCTGGACGACTATGAGCCGCGTCTGCGCGCCGCCATCAAGGACAGCAACCTGCAACTTGAGCGTCGCGACAACGTGCTGGTGGTGATTGCCCCGGTAGACGGTTCCTACAACCCGAAACGTCCAGCGATGTTGCTGCCGGTCACCCTCGGTCCCTTCACTCGCGTCGCCAAGGCCGTTGAAGCCGATCCGAAGACCGCCGTACTGGTATTGGGCCATGTCGATGCCACCGGCACCGCCCCGGCCAGCCAGGCGCTGACCAAGGAACGTGCGCAATCCATCGCCTCGATCTTCAGCCTCAGCGGCTTGAAGCAGGATCGTCTGATGCTGCGTGGCATGGGCGACCTGATGCCACGTGCCGCCAACGACAGCAACCAGGGCCGTGCCCTGAACCGTCGTATGGAAATCATGTTCACCCAGCGCACCACCATGCTGGCGCTGCTGAGCAAGTATCAATCGGGCAAGACCCCGCCTGCCGCCGAAATGGTTGCGGTGCAGGACGTTCCAGCCCCGGCTCCGGCCGCCAAGGCCCCGGCCAAAAAGGCGCCTGCCAAGAAAGCCGCCGCCAAGCCAGCCGCTAAAAAAGCCCCGGCCAAGCCCGCTGCGAAAAAACCGGCTCCAGCCAAAGCCAAGGCCGCTGCACCGGCCACTGACCAGGCAAAAAACTGAGCCGCTGAACCACAAGGATAAAGCCGCATGACCCAGGCACTGGCCGATATGCGCCGTGACTACACACGGGATGGTTTGAGCGAGGCCCAGGCCCCGGACGAGCCGTTTGCCTTATTCCACCAGTGGTTTGCTGACGCGGTTAAGACCGAGCAGCCACCGGTGGAGGCCAATGCCATGACCTTGGCCACGGTCGACCAGGACGGTCGCCCGCACTGTCGCATCCTGTTGCTCAAGGGCCTGGACGCGCAGGGCTTTACCTTCTTCACCAACTATCAGAGTGCCAAGGGCCAACAGCTCGCGGCACGGCCGTTTGCGGCCATGACGTTTTTCTGGCCGACCCTGGAGCGCCAAGTGCGCATCGAGGGGCGGGTGGTCAAGGTCACCCCTGAGGAGTCGGACGCTTATTATCAGGTCCGTCCGCTGGGCAGCCGCCTGGGGGCATGGGCTTCTCCGCAGAGTCAGGTCATTCGTGACCGGGAAGAACTGCAGGACCTGCTCAAGGCCACCGAGCAACGTTTCAGCGATACCCAGCCCGATTGCCCGGAGCATTGGGGTGGCTATCGTTTGTTGCCCGAGCGCATCGAGTTCTGGCAAGGCCGCGCCAGCCGCCTGCATGATCGCCTGAACTACCGCCTGCAAGACTCCCAGTGGACGCGCGAGCGTCTGGCACCCTGAGCTGCACCTTTCGTCACTTCGCTTGAATGTTGCCCATCACCCTGAAGTCTCTTGGACAGAGACTTCAGGCGTGTATTGCTGTGCGGCATTCTTCAACCAGTGCGGCAAGTCTGCCCGTTTGATTTTCAATGTGCGGGCCCTCTCCAGCTGCTTGAGCATGAAGGCACGCTTGTGTAGATCATTGCCTGCCATGGACAGTGCGAGATCACGGTCCATCCAGCGCTTGATGCGCAGGTACAACCAGCCGTGGAAATACAGGCCGGCAAGGGTTGTGACTACAATGATGAAGTAATCCATGAAGGTCCTGGCTACGAGAGAAGTGCTACCGTTCGTCGAGTTTTCTGGTGCGGGCAGTCTGTACTAAGGCTGAATGAAAGCAATTTTCTGTGGGGCTTGCCGTGACAGGCGTCAAGCTGCAGCGTTTAATGAACACCTGTCCTTTGGAGTTGATGCTATGCGTAAGTCCGTTTTACTGGTTGCCTGCTTTACCACCCTGTCGTTGCTGCTGGGTGGCTGCGCCTCGAGTCTGACCGGCGACTCGTACTCCCGTGACGAAGCGCGTCGTGTGCAGACCGTGCGCATGGGCACCATCGAATCCCTGCGTCCGGTGAAAATCGAAGGCACCAAGACCCCAATCGGCGGCGCTGCAGGCGCAGTCATCGGCGGCGTTGGCGGCAGCGCCATCGGCGGTGGCCGTGGCAGCATCGTGACCGCCGTGATCGGCGCCGTCGCCGGCGGCCTGCTGGGTTCGGCCACCGAAGAAGGCCTGACCCGCACCCAAGGTGTGGAAATCACCGTTCGCGAAGACGATGGCAGCATGCGCGCCTACGTGCAGGCCGTGCAGGAGAATGAAATCTTCCGCATTGGTGACCGCGTACGCATCATGACCGTTGATGGTACCAGCCGCGTTACGCGTTAAACGCTGGTTGTAGAAACACAAAACCCCAGCCGGGTGACCGGTTGGGGTTTTTGGTTTTATGGGGTGTGGCCGGGTTGAATTGCAAAAAATGCAGGCAAAAAAACCGCCTTAGTAGGGCGGTTTTTTATTGCGAACCCCATTATTGACGGGGCTGCGACTTCAAAGATGCATTGACCTGCATCCAAGGGCTCACGTGTTTCGGTAAGTGCGCTGGAGGTAAGGCCCAGCGTTAGGAGGGCCGAGTATGTCGAAGTTTGCACGACCTGTGGCGAGGGAGCTTGCTCCCGCTGGGGCGCGAAGCGGCCCCTGTTGGGTAAGCGATATAGCACCACAATCGCGGTAAACGCTCTGGGGCCGCTGCGCAGCCCAGCCGGAGCAAGCTCCCTCGCCACAGTGAGTATGCTTCGTCGGGCGTATCAGGCCTTCTTGCGACTCGCCATTGCCGTCACCGCATAACCCATACACGCCGCCAGTATCGAACCGGTCAAAATCCCCATCCGGTCCTCACCCGCGAACTCACTGGCACCCGGCACAAATGCCAGCGAACCCACAAACAGGCTCATGGTAAAGCCGATACCGCACAGGATCGCCACACCAAACACCTGGCCCCAATTTGCGCCGTTGGGCAGGGCGGCGATGCCGGTCTTGATGGCCAGCCAAGTGAGCCCGAACACACCAACGGTCTTGCCGATCAACAGGCCCGCGGCGATGCCCATAGGCACATGGTGAGTGAAGCTTTCCAGGCTGACGCCGGTCAGGGACACGCCGGCGTTGGCGAAGGCGAACAGCGGCAGGATGGCGTAGGCCACCCACGGGTGCAGGGCCTGCTCCAGCGTGAGCAATGGCGACGGCTCGGCGTTCTTGGTGCGCATCGGGATGCAGAATGCCAACGTCACACCGGCGAGCGTCGCGTGCACGCCGCTCTTGAGTACGCACACCCACAGGATCAGCCCAATAATCAGGTACGGTCCGAGCTTGATCACACCCAGGCGGTTCATCGCGATCAAGGCAATCAAGCACGCACCTGCACCTGCCAGGGCGGCACCGGACAGGTCGGCGGAATAGAAAATAGCGATCACGATGATCGCGCCCAGGTCGTCAATGATCGCCAGGGTCATCAGGAACAGTTTCAGCGACACCGGCACGCGCTTGCCCAGCAGGGCGAGGACGCCGAGGGCGAATGCAATGTCGGTGGCCATGGGAATCGCCCAGCCGGAAAGCGCAGCCGGGTAGTCCTTGTTGATCGCCCAATAGATCAGGGCCGGCACGACCATGCCGCCGATGGCCGCTGCGCCTGGCAACACCACTTGCGAGGGTTTCGACAGGTGGCCGTCGAGCAACTCGCGCTTGACCTCCAGGCCGATCAACAGGAAAAACAAGGCCATCAGGCCATCGTTGATCCATAGCAGGGCTGGCTTGGCGATTTTCAACGCGCCAATCTGTGCCACCACCGGTACATCGAGAAACGCGTTGTACAGATGTGACAAAGGCGAGTTGTTAATAATCAGCGCCAGCGCCGCAGCCGCGATCAATAACAGGCCACTGGCGGCTTCCAGCTGGAAGAAACGGGTGAAAGTGCTACGCAGAGCCAAGGGATGCTCTCCAATCCGGATTCAATAGGTGGGTACCCTAACCCGTACCGTTAGTTGTTAAAACAAAAGTTATATTCTTATTTGTTATAAGCGGCGCGCTGGGATGAGGTTGTGCTTAAGCCTAGCAATTGTGTGTCCAAACGTGCCGTTACTGTACCTGTGTGGCGTGTAGGAAACCCCCTAGAATCAAAGCCGAAATCCTTAGAGAAAACCTCCATGAGCGACCACCGTCCCTGGGCCCGCGAAGCCATTCGCATCATTGAAGCCGACTTCCAGCGCAGCGCCGACACGCACCTGATCCCCTTGCCGTTGCCGGGATTGCAGGGTATCGAGTTGTATTTCAAGGACGAGTCCAGCCACCCCACCGGCAGCCTCAAGCATCGACTCGCGCGCTCGCTGTTCCTGTATGCGCTGTGCAATGGCTGGCTCAAGCCGGGGGCGCCGGTGATTGAGGCGTCCAGCGGGTCGACGGCGATTTCCGAAGCCTACTTTGCGCGCCTGCTGGGTTTGCCGTTTATTGCGGTGATGCCGGCCACCACCTCCCAGGAAAAAATCGCGCAGATTGCCTTCTATGGCGGCAAGAGCCACCTGGTGCAGGATCCGACGCAGATCTACGCTGAGTCCGAACGCCTGGCCCAGGAAAGCGGCGGACATTTCATGGACCAGTTCACCTACGCCGAGCGCGCCACCGACTGGCGAGCGAACAACAATATCGCCGAGTCGATCTTCCAGCAGATGCGCTTCGAGCAGCATCCGGAACCGAGCTGGTTGATCTCCAGCCCCGGCACCGGCGGCACCACCGCGACCCTCGGTCGCTACGTGCGCTACCGCCAGCATTGCACCCGCGTGCTGTGCGCCGATGCCGAGCGATCGGTGTTTTTTGATTTTTATCAGAGTGGCGATGCGAGCTTGCGCCTGGACTGCGGTTCGCGCATCGAAGGCATTGGCCGGCCACGGGTCGAGGCGTCGTTTTTGCCCAAGGTGATTGATGCGATGGTCAAGGTGCCGGATGCGTTGTCGCTGGCGGCCATGCATTACCTGGCCGAGCGGCTGGGGCGACGGGTCGGCGGTTCCAGTGGGACCAACCTGATTGGCGCGCTGGTGGCGGCGCAGCAAATGAAAGCGGCAGGGGAGTCGGGTTCGATCGTGGCGATCTTGTGTGATGGGGGCGAGCGCTACGCCACGACCTACTACGACCCGGCGTGGCTGGCGGGGCAGGGGTATGAATTGGACGGTTTGATTGCGGCTGTTGCGGCCAGTGTTGAGCGGGGTGAGCCGTTGCCCGACACGATCTTGCGCGCAAATATCTGACCCGACACAAAGCAAAATGTGGGAGGGGGCTTGCCCCCTCCCACATTTGGATCGCGGTGTTTTAGGCTTCGATGCCCAACATATCCCGGGCCAATGCCTCGGCAATCCGAATCCCATCCACACCCGCCGACAGAATCCCACCGGCATAACCCGCACCTTCACCGGCCGGGAACAGGCCTTTCACGTTCAAGCTCTGCATCGATTCGTTGCGGGTAATCCGCAGCGGCGATGAGGTACGCGTCTCGATACCGGTCAACACCGCATCGTGCAGCGAGTAGCCCTTGATCTGCTTCTCGAACGCAGGCAACGCTTCGCGGATCGCCTCGATGGCGAAGTCCGGCAAGGCCAGGGCGAGGTCACCCAGGGACACGCCGGGTTTGTAGGACGGTTCCACACTGCCAATCGCCGTGGACGGCTTGCCGGCGATGAAATCACCGACCAACTGCGCGGGCGCCTCATAGTTGCTGCCGCCGAGAATGTAGGCGTGGGACTCCAGGCGCTCCTGCAATTCGATACCTGCCAGCGGGCCACCCGGATAATCCACCTCAGGCGTGATACCGACCACGATGCCCGAGTTGGCATTGCGCTCGTTACGCGAGTACTGGCTCATGCCATTGGTCACGACGCGGTTCGGCTCTGACGTGGCTGCGACCACGGTACCGCCTGGGCACATGCAAAAACTGTAGACCGAGCGGCCGTTCTTGGCGTGGTGCACCAGCTTGTAGTCGGCGGCGCCGAGCTTCGGGTGCCCGGCATACTTACCCAGGCGTGCGGCGTCGATCAGCGATTGCGGGTGTTCAATGCGGAAGCCCACCGAGAACGGCTTGGCTTCCATGTACACGCCACGACCATGGAGCATGCGGAAGGTGTCGCGGGCGCTGTGGCCCAGGGCCAGGATCACGTGCTTGGAGAGGATTTGCTCGCCGCCATCGACGACCACGCCGTTCAATTGGCCGTCTTCGATCAGTACGTCGGTCACCCGCTGTTCGAAGCGCACTTCACCGCCGAGGGCGATGATTTGCTCGCGCATGTTTTCTACCACGCCGGTCAGGCGGAACGTGCCGATGTGTGGTTTGCTGACGTAAAGGATTTCTTCCGGCGCGCCGGCCTTGACGAACTCGTGCAGGACTTTGCGACCGTGGAATTTCGGGTCCTTGATCTGGCTGTACAGCTTGCCGTCGGAAAAGGTCCCGGCGCCGCCTTCACCGAACTGCACGTTGGACTCGGGGTTGAGCACACTTTTGCGCCACAGGCCCCAGGTGTCCTTGGTGCGCTGGCGCACTTCCTTGCCGCGCTCGAGGATGATCGGCTTGAAGCCCATCTGCGCCAGCAACAGCCCGGCGAAGATCCCGCAGGGGCCGAAGCCGACGACGATAGGGCGTTCTGTCAGGCCTTGCGGCGCATGGCCCACGACTTTGTAGCTGACGTCCGGTGCGGTGTTGACGTTGCGGTCATCGGCGAACTTGAGCAGCAGGGCGGCTTCGCCTTTCACGTTCAAGTCGATGGTGTAGATGAAGCACAACTCCGACGACTTCTTGCGGGCGTCGTAGCTGCGCTTGAACAGGGTGAAGTCGAGCAGGTCATCGCTGGCGATGCCTAGGCGTTGCACGATGGCAGGCCGCAGGTCCTCTTCAGGATGGTCGATGGGCAGCTTGAGTTCGGTGATTCGTAACATGACAGGATCCGGTGGGCGGCGGGCAATGAGGCCGGCTGTTTTGCAAACCGGCGATTATAAGCCCCAAAGGCCGTTTCCCGTCAGGTTAAAAAAGCACAGGGGCCCAGTCAGTCGTCGCGCGAACCGCCAAACGCTGCGCAACCCCGTTGCACCTGGCCGTTGACGCGCAACTCGGCGCTCATGTGCTGCAGGCTGCCGCTGACCGGGTCGACGCAACGCTGCGGGGCTACCCACAGTTCGACTTTCTGGTTGTTGGCTTCGGTCATGAGGTTGAAGCGGCCTTCGCCGATTTGCTCTTCCACATAAGGCACCGCCAGTGGCGGCTGGCCTTCGCGCTGCAGCACCATGCCCTTGGCGGTGACGTTCATCGACCAGGCCGGGTTGTGGCCATTGGCGCGCAGGATCGTGCGTTTGAAGTCCGGGTCGTTGCAGGCCGAGGTCGAGCGCTCCATGCGGTAGAGCTGTTGCAGGTCCACGCTGCCCTGGGTGCCGCTGGCAACGCCGGAGAACTGGCCACGCAGGTCAGCGAACAGCGCACCTTGCTGGCCGGCCAAGGAGGCCGCCTCCTGCAGGACGCTGGTGCCGCTGGTGTCGTTGACCACGTAGTTGCGTTTGTCGTTGCACGGCTGGAACAACAGTTTGCCGCCGACCGCCGTGAGTTCGCCCTGCATACGGGTCAGTCCCGCGAGAGAGGGCTTTGCCGGCTCGCTGTCGAACATCTGGCAGGCGGCGAACAGGGGAAGCAAGGCAAACAGGGCAAGGCTATGGGCGGCACGCATTATCGGGTCTCCAGACAAGTGCCGCCACGTTACGCAGACCTGCGTTGCATCACAACCCCGGTCGCCAGCTTCAGTCAATTCCGACAGGCATCCGATTTAACCAACGATAAAGGTCTGACCCGTCTGCAAGCCTTCGACACTTTTCGCGTAGGCCAATGCCACCTCGGCTCCGGGCGCCGGTTTGTAGCCACGAAAGTACGGCGCATAGCTGCCCATGGCTTCCAACAGCACGGTCGGGCTGACGGAGTTGACGCGCAGGCCGCGCGGCAATTCGATTGCGGCGGCTTTTACGAAGGCGTCAATGGCGCCATTGACCAACGAAGCCGAAGCGCCGGTGCGGATCGGGTCGCGGTTGAGAATGCCGCTGGTGAAGGTAAACGAGGCGCCGTCGTTGGCATATTCACGCCCGATCAGCAGCAGGTTGACTTGACCCATCAGCTTGTCACGCAGGCCCAGCTCGAAGTCGCTTTCGCGCATGTCGCCCAGCGGCACGAAGTTCACGCTGCCGGCTGCGCAGATCAGGGCATCGAACTTGCCGGTCTGTTCGAACAGTGTACGGATTGAGGCGCTGTCGCTGATATCCACCCGGAAGTCGCCGCCGCTGCGGCCGATGCTGATCACTTCGTGACGCTGAGAGAGTTCGGTCTTGACCGCCGAGCCAATCGTGCCGCTGGCGCCAATCAATAGGATTTTCATGGTGCTGTTCCTCCAGGGTTTAAGTGAAGGGTCAGTCTAGAGTGGCTTTTTGGGTGGATAAACGTGCTAATAGGCAACCTTTGGTTTTCAAATGGAAACAATCCATGAGCGAGATGGATGATCTGGCGGCCTTTGCCGTACTGATAGAAGCCGGTAGTTTCACCCTGGCCGCCGAGCAACTGGGCTGCAGCAAAGGGCAGCTGTCCAAGCGGATCAGCCAGTTGGAGGCGCAGTTTTCCGTGGTATTGCTGCATCGCACCACGCGCAAACTCAGCCTGACTGCTGCGGGTGCGGCATTGCTGCCCCAGGCCCAGGCATTGGTGGTGCAAGTGGATCGCGCCCGCCAGGCACTGGCTCGGCTTAAGGATGACCTGGCCGGGCCTGTGCGTATGACGGTTCCGGTGTCGCTGGGCGAAACCTTTTTCGATGGCTTGTTACTGGAGTTTTCCAAACAGTATCCGCAGGTGCAGATCGAGCTGGAGCTCAACAACCGCTACCGTGATCTGGCCCGGGACGGCTTTGACCTGGGCGTACGCTCAGGCGCGATTGAAAACGAGCGCCTGGTGGCCAAGCCGTTGCTGGCCTGGCATGAGATGACCTGCGCCAGCCCGGCCTACCTCGAGCACTATGGTGAACCCGAGACGCCGGCTGACCTGGCCGCGCATATCTGCCTGCTCAACAGTCACTACAGCGGTCGCGAGGAGTGGTTGTACCACCAGCAGCACGAATTGTTGCGGGTGCGGGTCAGTGGCACCTTTGCCTCCAATCACTACAACCTGTTGAAAAAGGCCGCGCTGGTGGGCGCGGGTATCGCGCGCCTGCCATCCTATGTACTGCCGGCGGAATTGGCTGACGGCCGATTGCGTTGGCTCCTGCGCGATTATCAGACGCGGAGCATGCCGATGTACCTGGTGCACCCCTATCAGGGCGGCCTGCCGCGTCGCACCCAGGTGTTGGCCGACTACCTGGTGGATTGGTTCAAGCGCAGTGGCGAGGCGCTGGATCGGCTTTAAGCGTAGCGACGGGCGATCAGGTGATCGATGGACACACGTCCCGGCCCTTTGGCCACCAGCAGTAACAGCAGCGCAATCCAGGTGCCATGAGTCGGGTAGGCGTCCGGGTAGACAAACAGCTGAATCACCAGGGTCATGCCGATCAGGGCCAAGGCCGAAAAGCGCGTGGCGAACCCGACGAGGATCAGCACCGGGAAAAAGTGTTCGGCAAACGCAGCCATAGGTGCCGCCACTTCAGGCGAAAGCAGCGGCACATGGTATTCACTGCGAAACAGCGGCAGTGTCGAAGCCGCCAGTTTCGGTGTGCCGAGCTGGAAAGTACCGCTGATCAAATCAATGGCAAAGCCTTCGACTTTGGTTTGCCCGGATTTCCAGAACACCGCGGCAATGGAAAAGCGCGCGACAAAGGCAATCAGGCTGTAGGGAATTTGCTCGAAGAGTTGGATGACCCGTTTGATCAGGTATGAAGGGTGAGTGTTCATGGCGATACCTTGTGTTTTAGATGCAAATGAGTGATGGCGCTGTGGCTGATCAGCAGCGTGAGGCATCGGTGCAGATCGAAGTCGGGTGACGCATCGAGCGCGTGTTCCACGGCTTTTTCTAAGGTCAGGCCTTGGGCCAGGCTGTTGATAAACGCCACTGAACTTCGATTGATGGCGAAAACCCTGACCTCCAGGCCGTGGCGCAATACCAGCGCACTCTGGGCGTTCCACGGGTCCAGGGTCGCCAGGCCGCCCTCGGTCTGGTGCGCCGCCCACACCGTCACGACCGCATACGCGGAGTCCAGGGTGCCCACGGACGGGTGCAGTTGCAGGCGCAGCGCTCCCAGGTCTGCTTGATCTTGCAATGCCAGCAGCACGGCCTGTTGATCCAAGGGGTGGCTGTCGCTCGCGTGATACGCGCAAACCCGCAAGCGTTCCAGGCGGGCAATATCTGCCAGGTAGGGCACGCTGGCCGCCGGTTCGAAGCCCTGGATGAAATCGGCGAGCGTGCTGCCGTACTCACTGATCAATGGACTGGTCGGCGCGTGCCCCTGGACGTAGACGCTCGCCATTGCGCGAAAGAATTCATCGCCCACCAGTTGCAGCGTCACCGGGTATGCCGTCACCAATGCGTTGATCAACGCGCTGTGCACATTGTTGCGGTATACCGCGAAGCGACTGGCTGGATCGGCACCGTTACTGCTGAACAAACCATCCGGACACGCCTGTTCCGGCGCCAGCAAGGCCGCGGTGAAGTCGTCATGAAGGCTCATGGGATCACCTGTGAAAGATGCCAGTCGGCCTGTTCAGCTTCCGTCAGCAGCACGCTGAACGCCGGCAACTGATTGTCCCGTTCGATCAGCGTCGCCATCGGGCCGATGCGTGCCAGTACTTGTTCGTAGAGCTGCCACACGGCGTTATCGATGGGCGAACCGTGGTCATCGATCAACAGGCGGTCGCCCAGGCTGTCAGCGTCTTCGGCGAAACCGGCCAGATGAACTTCACCCACGGCGTGCAACGGCAGGGCATCGATGTAGGCGAGTGGGTTGAGCTGGTGGTTGATGCACGACACGTAGACGTTGTTCACATCCAGCAACAGGCCGCACCCGGTACGGCGAATGATCTCGCTTATGAAATCGGTCTCTTCCAGGGTTGAGCGTTGGAACTGCAGGTAGGTCGACGGGTTCTCCAGCAGCATCGGCCGCTTGAGGGTGCTCTGTACCTGGTCCACGTGTTCGCACACCCGTTGCAGGGTGGCGCTGTCGTAGGCCAGGGGCAACAGGTCATTGAGGAACACCGGGCCGTGGCTGGACCACGCCAGGTGTTCGGAAAAGGAGTGGGGTTGATAGCGCTCGATCAGCGTGGCCAACCGCGCCAAGTGCTCACGGTTCAGCGGTCCTTCGCCCCCGATGGACAGGCCCACACCGTGCAATGACAGCGGGTACTGCTCGCGGATCAGCCCCAGGTAGTGATGAAACGGGCCGCCGGCCACCATGTAGTTTTCGGCATGCACTTCAAAAAAACCGATATCGGGTGCGGTTTCGAGCACTTCAACGAAGTGCTCGTGCTTGAGCCCTAGCCCGGCCCTGCGTGGGAGGCCGGGCGCCTGAGCCTGGGAGACGGCTTGCAGGGATGAAAGAGTCATCATCAGTACTCAGGTTTCGCGAGGGATCAGGACTTGGCGGTAAAGGCTGCTTCCTGGCCGAAGCCGGTCGGCGAGGTGGAGCTTGGGGTCTTGAGGCAGGTGCCGGCTGGGACCAGTTTCCAGGCGTTGGCCTGGTCTTTGGTTTTCGAGGTGCCGGCGCAGGAAGTGCCGGCGCCTGCGGCGCAATCGTTTTTGCCCGCTTCGGCGACACCGAAGCATTTCTGCATGTCGTCGGCTGCGTGTGCGGTGGTGGTCAGCGCGGACAGGCTCAAGGCCGAACCGAGTGCCAGTACGAGGGTAGCGGCGGACAGTTTGGTAGTCATGGTGTATCTCCAGCAGTGGGTTGAGGTGGCAGGCATGGGTGCCTGCGTACACCTCTAGAGACGGTACGGAGAAAATCGTTACAAGCCTGTAGGGAAAATCTTTTGTTTTTCCGCAAAAAAAAGAGGAGCGGGTTTCCCGGCTCCTCTCATGGTTTTTTCCGATCGGCTTTATCAGCCGCCCAGATACGCCTCACGCACTTTCGGATCCGTCAGCAACTGCTCGCCCGTACCCTGCATCACCACCCGGCCGTTTTCCAGCACATAGGCACGGTCAGCGATTTTCAGCGCCTGGTTGGCGTTCTGCTCCACCAGGAACACCGTCACACCGTCCTTGCGCAGTTGTTCGATGATGTCGAAGATCTGCTGGATGATGATCGGCGCCAGGCCCAGTGAAGGTTCGTCCAGCAGCAGCAGCTTGGGCTTGCTCATCAGCGCACGGCCGATGGCGAGCATTTGCTGCTCGCCGCCGGACATGGTGCCACCGCGCTGGCTGAAGCGTTCCTTGAGGCGTGGGAACAGGTGCAGCACCTTGTCCATCTGCTCCTGGTAGTCGCCCTTGTCGGTAAAGAACCCGCCCATGGCCAGGTTCTCTTCCACGGTCAGGCGCGAAAACACCCGACGGCCTTCCGGCACCACCGCAATGCTCTTGCGCATGATCTGCGACGACTGTTGGCCCACCAGCTCTTCACCCATGTAGCGGATGCTGCCGCTGTGGGCCTGGGGCGAACCGCACAGGGTCATCAGCAAGGTCGACTTGCCGGCGCCGTTGGCACCGATCAGCGTGACGATTTCACCCTGGCGCACTTCTACGTTGACGCTGTGCAGGGCCTGGATCTTGCCGTAGAAAGTGGAAACGTTTTCGAATTGCAGCATTTTACGCTTCCCCCAAATAGGCTTTGATCACTTCAGGATTGTCGCGGATCTGCTCCGGCGTCCCGTCGGCCAGCGGCGTGCCCTGGTTGATCACCACGATGTGGTCGGAAATGCTCATGACCAGTTTCATGTCGTGTTCGATCAACAACACCGTGGCGTTATTTTCCTCACGCAACACGCCGATCAGCGCCTTGAGGTCTTCGGTTTCCTTGGGGTTCAGGCCGGCCGCTGGTTCGTCGAGCATGAGGATCCGTGGGCGGGTCATCATGCAACGGGCGATTTCCAAGCGGCGTTGCTGACCGTAGGCCAGGGTGCCGGCCGGGCGGTTGGCAAACTCGGTCAGGTTGACCTTGTCCAGCCAGTACTCGGCGTACTCCATGGCCTCGCGCTCGCTTTTGCGGAACGCGGGGGTCTTGAACAGGCCGGCGAAGAAGTTGGTGTTCAAGTGACGGTGCTGGGCGATCAGCAGGTTCTCGACCGCCGTCATGTCCTTGAACAAGCGCACGTTCTGGAAGGTCCGCACCACGCCCTTGCGGGCGATCTCGTGACCGGCCAGGCCCTGGATCGGCTGGCCGTCGAGCAGGATGCTGCCACCGCTCGGCTTGTAGAAACCGGTGAGGCAGTTGAACACCGTGGTCTTGCCGGCGCCGTTCGGGCCGATCAACGCAACCACTTGTTTCTCTTTCACGGTCAGGGCCACGCCATTGACCGCCAGCAAGCCGCCGAAGCGCATGCTCAAGTTTTCGACTTTCAGGATCTCGCGGCTCATTTGCGCAGCTCCATGTGTGGACGTTGCATGGGCAGCAGGCCTTGAGGACGCCAGATCATCATCAGCACCATCATGGCGCCGAACATCAACATGCGGTATTCGCTGAACTCACGCATCATTTCCGGCAGCAGGATCATCACGATCGCAGCCAGGATCACGCCCAGTTGCGAGCCCATGCCACCCAGTACCACGATGGCGAGGATGATCGCCGACTCGATAAAGGTGAACGACTCCGGCGTGACCAGACCTTGCCGAGCGGCAAAGAAGCTGCCGGCGAAACCGGCGAACGCAGCACCCAGGGTAAAGGCGGAGAGCTTGATGATGGTCGGGTTGAGGCCCAGGGCGCGGCAGGCGATTTCATCTTCGCGCAGTGCTTCCCAGGCGCGGCCGATCGGCATGCGCAGCAGGCGGTTGATCACGAACAGTGCCGCCAGTGCCAGCAGCAGCGCCACCAGGTACAGGAATACCACTTTGCTCACCGGGTTGTAGTCGATCCCGAAATATTCGTGGAACGTCTGCATGCCCTCGGCGGCGGTACGGTCGAACGACAGCCCGAAAAACGTCGGCTTGGGAATGCTGCTGATGCCGTTCGGCCCACCGGTGATATCGGTGAGGTTACGCAGGAACAGCCGGATGATTTCACCGAAGCCCAGGGTCACGATCGCCAGGTAGTCACCGCGCAGGCGCAGTACCGGGAAGCCCAGCAGGAAGCCGAACGTGGCCGCCGCCATGCCTGCCAGCGGCAGACAGATCCAGAAGCTCCAACCCAGGTAGTGCGACAGCAGTGCGTAGGTGTAGGCACCCACGGCGTAGAAGCCGACATAACCGAGGTCAAGCAGACCGGCCAGGCCCACCACGATGTTCAGGCCCAGGCCCAGCAATACGTAGATCAGGATCAGGGTGGCGATATCAACCGCACCGCGCGAGCCGAAGAATGGCCAGATCAACGCGGCGACGATCAGGCCGATGATGATGTAGCGCTGGGTGCGTGGCAGGGTCAGGAATTGGCTGACCTTGGGCGACACCAGTGGGCCACGGTTGGACTTGAACAGTGCACCGACCTGCTGGGTGAACAGCACGCGCAGGAACATCAACACCGAGCACAGCGCGATGATGGTCAGGGTCACGGGACCGGTGCCATGCACTTCCAGGTTGATGCCGACAATGCTCAGCTTGAGGCCCAGTACCGGGAACGCCACGGCCCAGACCAGCAAGGCGCTGAAAAACGCCGATTTAAGATATCTGCTCATACTTTCTCAACCTCCGGACGGCCCAGGATGCCGGTCGGACGGAACAACAGCACCAGAACCAACAGGCCGAACGCCACGACGTCCTTGTACTGGTCGCCGAAGATATCGGCACCAAAGGCTTCGGCCACACCCAGCACCAGGCCACCGAGCATGGCGCCCGGAATGCTGCCGATGCCGCCCAATACCGCTGCGGTAAAGGCCTTGAGGCCCACCAGGAAACCGGCGTTGGGGTTGATCACGCCGTACTGCATGCTCAGCAGCACTGCCGCAACGGCTGCCAGCGCAGCGCCGATCACGAAGGTCAGGGCGATGATGTTGTTGGTGTTGATGCCCAGCAGGTTGGCCATCTTTATGTCTTCGGCACAGGCCCGGCAGGCGCGCCCCAGACGGGAGCGGGAGATGAACAGGGTCAGGCCCAGCATGGCCACCAGGGTGACGACGAAGACCAGGATCTGCATGTAGGAAATCAGGACTTCTTCCGCACCGCCCGGGCCGAAGGAGAAGCTCCCCGGAATCAGGTTGGGGATGGATTTATCCTTGGAGTCCTGGGACAGCAATACGGTGTTCTGCAGGAAAATCGACATGCCGATGGCGGAAATCAGCGGGATCAAACGGTTGCTGCCACGCAAGGGGCGGTAGGCAACGCGCTCGATACTGTAGCCATAGGCACTGGTTACGACGATCGACGCAAGGAACGCAGCGGTCATCAACAGCGGCAGTGAGTGGATACCCATCATGGCCAGCCCGGCAAGGGCGATGAAGGCCACGTAGGAACCAATCATGTACACCTCGCCATGGGCGAAGTTGATCATTCCAATGATGCCGTAAACCATTGTGTAGCCAATGGCTATCAAGGCATAGGTGCTGCCAATGGTCAGGCCATTAACCAGCTGTTGGAAAAAATGATAGATCTCAGGCATTACAGCGCTCCTAAAAACCCGATACGCATTTCACTGGTGGAGTCATGTTCCGGCCCCGTGCTGTGTTCTGTGAGCACATTTGCACAAAGCGTTTGCCAGCGAACCGCTGGTGACGGTTTTAAGATTTTCAGGTGAGCCAGCGCCCGGATCGCGGGTGTCAGGCCCATAAACCTCGTAAAACAAAGCCCACTGCTCTCACAGTGGGCTTGTTGGACCAGTAACGCCTGGCTTACTGAGGGGAAACTTCGGTTTTTGGTTTACCGAAGTGCCATTCGTAGACCACGAATTTGAAGTCCTTCAGGTCGCCCTTGGCGTCGAAGCTCAGGTCGCCAGTAGGGGTCTTGAAGGTGCCCGCGTGGATGGCGGCTGCCACTTTGCCGGTGTCTTCGCTCTTCGCAGCGGTGATGCCGGCAGCGATCACTTCAACAGCCGAGTAGGCTGGGAACACGAATGGACCGGTTGGGTCCTGCTTGTTCTTGGCGAACTCTTCAACGATGGCTTTGTTGGCCGGGTCGGTGTCGAAGGATTTCGGCAGGGTCACCAGCAGGCCTTCGGAAGCGCCCTGGGCGATTTGCGAGATGGAGTCGTTACCGACACCTTCTGGGCCCATGAACTTGGCGTTCAGGCCTTTTTCCTTGGCCTGGCGCAGGATCAGGCCCAGCTCAGGGTGGTAGCCGCCGTAGTAGACGAAGTCGACGTTGGCTTGCTTGAGTTTCTGGATGATCGAGGAGAAGTCTTTGTCGCCGGCGTTCAGGCCTTCGAAGACGGCAACCTTGGTGCCTTTTTTCTCGAGGGTCTGTTTGACGGCAGTGGCGATGCCTTCACCGTATTGCTGTTTGTCGTGCAGGACGGCAACGATTTTCGGCTTCACGTGGTCGGCGATGTAGTTGCCGGCCGCTGGGCCTTGCGCGCTGTCCAGGCCGATGGTGCGGAAGATCAGCTTGTAGCCACGTGCGGTGATTTCCGGGCTGGTAGCCGCCGGGGTAATCATGATCACGCCTTCATCTTCATAGATGTCGGAGGCTGGCTGAGTGGAGCTGGAGCACAGGTGACCGACCACGAACTTGACGCCGTCGTTGACCACTTTGTTGGCGACGGCCACGGCTTGTTTTGGATCGCAAGCGTCGTCGTATTCCTTGGCTTCAAGCATTTTGCCGTCGACGCCGCCCTTGGCGTTGATGTCGGCGATGGCTTGCTTGGCACCCATGAATTGCATGTCGCCGTATTGCGTCACGGGGCCGGTCTTAGGTCCGGCGATGCCGATCTTGATGGTGTCGGCTGCGAACGAATGGCCGGCAACCCCAGCCAGGACCATAGCGGCAAACAGTTTGGAAATCTGCTTAGTAGCCTTATTCATAGTGCTCCACTCTTGCTGTTGTCTTTTTTATAGTTCTAGCGGCCTTGTGAGCTGCAGAACCGGATCAGATATCTCGGATATCCCCCCGGCAGTGCCCTGGCAACTGTACCGGTACAGTGTAGAGCGCCGGTTGATCGGTTGAAAAGCTGGCTGCTGGGGGCAAAAGCCGGGTGTGTCGCTTAAATGAAAGAAAAAGACAGAATTGCGGCGGGGTGATGCCAGAGTTTCGGGCAATCCTTGGCGTTCCTGACACTTTCTCTCGATGACTCATTTGCAACTGGGTTTTTCTGCTTGAGGCGTGACGCTATGATTGCGCCGATTTTTCCCCAAGGTGAACACCCATGACGCAAGAACCTAGCACCCTCTATGCCAAGCTGCTCGGAGAAACCGCCGAAATTTCCTGGAAGGAGCTTGAGCCGTTCTTTGCCAAGGGTGCCCTATTGTGGGTCGACGCCGGCCTGGATTTGATCGAGGCTGCCGAGGGAATGGCTGAGGACAACCGCGATAAAGTCGCTGCCTGGCTGGCCGCAGGGAGCCTTGGCGAGGTGTCTGCGACGCGGGCATTGGACTTGGTTGAACGTGATCCGAGCCTATGGGCGGTGGTGGTATCGCCGTGGATTCTGATCCAGGAAAGGGCAGTGTAAGAAAGGGTTGCGCGAAAAAGGTGCGTGTTTTTTGCTGTGGCAAGTGTGTAGCGGAGTAACTGCTGACGCCGTGATGGCATGTTGCCGTGAAGAAAGGTCACAGGTGAGGGTGACGTGCACGGCATGGGAACAGTTAGGGCGCTTGCGGAATCGCTGCGTAATTGTTTCCAAGTGTGCCGGGACTGTAGATAGCTGTTGTCTGGACTACCGCATTCGCGAGCAAGCCCGCTCCCTCAGTTGACCGTGCGCATCCTGCAGAAATGCGCTCGACTGTGGGAGCGGGCTTGCTCGCGAAGAGGGCAACGCGGCCTAGGCGGTTTTCCCGGTATGGTTATTCAACGAAATAACCTTGGTCTTGCCGATGCGGTGACGATAAATCTCGCGCAGGTACTTGATCGCTTTCTTTACGCAGTCCCGTGACAGGCGAATGTCATTGATCGACACAAACTTGTCTTTGTCGTTGATCAGCTCGCGGTACTTCTTCTCATACATCGGCTTGATCGCGTACCAGTTGGTATCGAGGATCTTTGCCGGGTTTTCGAACTCGTTGAGCAACTCGTCGATGCGGTCTTCATCGAAGTCTTCGTGGATGATGAAGTCCAGGATCGAGTTGTCCAGCGTGTCATCGAAGCGGTACGGGTTACGTGCAAAGCAGCGCTTGATAAAGGCCACGATCAACGTGAGGAAGTCATCCGACAGGCACGGGCTTTTCGCGATCAGGGTGGTCAACGACAGGTTGGCCGAGGCACCGATCACCAGCGCGTAGCGCTTGAGGGTGGTGTTGGGGAACAAGCTGTTGAGGTGGGTCTTGAGCCGGTTCAGGTCCATGTAGGAAAGCTTGTAGTCCTTGGGCAGCGACACGATGGACACCACCGACGAGCAGTTCTTGAAGAAGTGCAGGTCATGCAGCGCGGCCGCGTCGTAGCCGGAGTTCTTGTACTGCTCCAGGGAGGCCTTGTAGCGCTTGGATTCAATCGGCAGCAAGCTGATGCCTTCGATGGCCTGGGTGACTTTGTTGAAGTGCGGCAGGTCGATGGAGCGGAAGAACAGGTCGTCGATGTTCAGGCGCTGGGGCTCTTTCTCGAAGACCTTGAATTTGTCATTCGACGGTGCCGGCGTTTCCGGGACTACGGACTCGGCGTAGGCAATCGCCACCGGGCCGGCCAGGCTCATGAACAGGTCGTTGGCATCCAGGCGAATGGTTTCGCCGATGTCGATACCGGCGCGGCGGAAGTAGTTCTGGTCGTAGTCGGTGGTCACGGCCTGGGCCGTGAGGATGTTGAAGATCTGCTGGGAAATGTACTGGTTGGCGTGTTTTTCCATGGCATTGACGTCAATGTTCTGGATATTGCCGTCATCGCTTTCTTCGGCATAACGCATGATGTCGTTGGAGATCAGCATCATCGCGTTCCACGGCCGGATACGGCCCTTCACACTGGCTTCGCTGCTGTCTTCATTGGCGAAGTTGTACGAGAAATCCCATTCTTCCGACAGGTATTTGCACAGCAGCCGTCCGGCGTTGATGTGCAGCGCCTCGGACATTTCGCTGCGGTGGTCGGAGATATTCGGTAGCACGCAAATGCCGCTGGTGAAGATCGGCTCGAACACAAAGGCGTGGCCGCTCTTGCTGTCGTGCTCGTCGGCGGGCTTGGTGTCGAACGTCTTGTTCATGTACGAGTGCTGCTGGGCCAGGCCGAACTCCGAGGCCATGCCCGAGCCGGTACCGCCGCCGGCGCTGAAGATTGAGAAGTACAGGCGCGACTGGTTGGCCTTGATGCCGCAGGAGTCGATCAAATACGAGTGGATCATCTTCCAGTCGGGGCTGGAAAAACGCTGGGTGTCTTTGTTGAGGATGATCTTGGCCAGGTACTGGCCGAGGATCGGCGCGTTACCGGCGCCACCGGCGTGGACCTCCGACAGGTCCATGATTTTCATCTTGCTGTAGTCACGCAGGAAACCGCTTTTCTCGCCCTTGCGCGAAAAACGGATGCGCCCGGCGATGTCCTTGTCCAGGTCGCCGAGCATCACCAGCGGTTCTACCAGGAACACCGGTTTGCTGGCCTTGCCGCTGCCCAGGCGCAGGTTGTTGCGGATCCACTGGGCCGGGCTGTAACCCTTGTCCTGTGATTTATCTTCGTTGCTGAACTCGTTCAAGTAGAACTTGCGGGCGTTGTACACCAGCTCCGCTACATCCAGCGCGATGTTCGAACCGCAACGGCCCAGGCCGATCAGGCACACCGACGGGAATTCCTGCTCGGTGCGCGGATCGCTGTCGCCTTCCAGGTGGGGCGGGCGAGGGAACACCATGTCGCGCAGGCCATCAAGGTTGTCGAGGATGCGGTCGGTATTGGTTTCGGTGAAATACAGGTATTGCTGAGTGGCCAGCGGGCGGGCGGTGCTCAATGACTTTGAACCTGAGGGTTTTTCCGCAGGAGCTGGGAGCAACACGTCGGATACCACGGTGGCAGAGTTATTTTTAGAAGTCATTGTGCGCCATGTGCCTGGGCGGATGGCTGAAAAGTATCAAATGGCCATCACGGAATGGGAGTTCGCGACTTTGCAGTGCGTCCTTGTCCGGGACGATCGGGCTTGACCCTGTTGTGCTCAGGGAAAACCTGGCCGGACTCTGATGAATCGGCCGTTCGTCGGCGTTCTTTAGGCCAATGATGGCGAAATGCCAAAGTTTAGGCGTCAGCGAATTGGCCTGACGATGGACGTGTTGCCTTTGCGCGTGGGAGCAGGCTCTTTCGGTGCGCTGTTGTCTTTGGCGCCCACCAGGCTGTGCGGATAGAGTGGGTTGCGCAAGTTGATACCCTGCATGACACCGATGATGTCGCTGGCGGGCACTGCCGGGCTCAAGAGGTAGCCTTGGACGAAATCACAGCCATGCTTGAGCAACAGCTCGAACTGCGCCTGGGTTTCCACGCCTTCGGTGACGACCTCCAGGTGCAGGGTATGGGCCATGCCAATAATCGCCTGGACAATCTCGATATCGGCGGTGGACTTGGGAATGTCCTGGATAAACGAGCGGTCGATCTTCAAGGTGTTGAGGGGAAGGCGCTTGAGGTAGGCCAGGGACGAATAGCCGGTACCAAAGTCGTCGATGGCCAGCGACACGCCTAGCGCGCGGATTTGCCGCAGCAGCGCCAGGGTGCTGCTGATGTTGCCCATCAGCGCGTTTTCGGTGACTTCCAGTTCCAGGCGGTTGGCGGCAATTGCACTGAAACGCAGCGCATCCTCGATTTCGTCCGCCAGTTCATCCCGGGCCAGGTTAAGGGCCGAGCAGTTCACCGCCATGGTCAATTCGGTATAGCCCCGGTCAGACAGCAGGCTCAGGTCATGACAGGCTTGGCGCAGCACCCAGTGGTCCAATTCGGCAATCAGCCCGTTGCTTTCGGCGATACCGATAAACCGGTCCGGCGCCAGCAGCCCATGCTGTGGGTGTTGCCAGCGCACCAGGGCTTCCAGCCGTGTGACCTTGCCCAGTTTCATGTCAAAGATCGGTTGGTAGAACAGCACCAGTTGGTTACGGGTGCGCAGGGCGCCGCGCAGTTCTTCTTCCAGTTGCAGTTCGAGGAAGGCTCGGGTTTTCAGGTTGGAACTGAAGAAGTTCAGGCTGTTGCGCCCCGCGTCCTTGGACTGGTACAGCGCCAGGTCAGCGGTTTTGAGCAACTCTTCGCAGGTCAGGCCGTCATCGGGATACAGGCTGATGCCGATGCTGGTGGTCATCACCATACGGCGGCCAGCCAGTTCGATGGGCTCCTTCATCTTTTGCATGATGCGCTGGGCCAGGTGCCGGGCTTCGTCGCGGTGGTGAATGCTGATCAGAATGCAGAACTCATCACCGCCAAACCGCGCCACCACATCCGCATGGCTGCGCACCGAGCCCTTGATATGCGCGGCCAGCACGGTGAGTAATTGGTCACCGGCGTCATGCCCGAGGCTGTCATTGATGCGCTTGAAGTGGTCGATATCGAGGAAGATCACTGCCATCATGCCGTTTGACGCGGCTTTTTCGGCGAGTTTCTCCGCGAAGATCTGATTGAAACCCCGCCGATTGAGCAGGCTGGTCAAGGCGTCGTAATGGGCTACCTGTTGCAGGGAGGCGCGGGCCTGGTCCAGTTCGCTGAGCAGGGCATTGACCCGGCGCAGGTCGCGTTCTTTGTGTTGCAGCTTCTTGTCGGCCAGGGCGGCGCTGATGCTGCTGCCAATGACCAGCAGGGTGATGACCGCCACCGACAACCCCAGTTGAATGGGGTTGTTATCCGAAGGCAGTGAGAGGTCAGCGCCGGCGGGGACGATCAACTGCAGGGCCGCCATGCCCGTAAAATGCATGCTCAGGATTCCCGCGCCCAGGACCAGGCTGGCGGCGTATTTGAGCAGTTGATGAAACACGCCGGTGCCCGTGCGCAAGTGACTCGACAGCAACAACGCGGCCAGGCTCGCACCCATGGCGATGCCCACCGAGGCCAGGAACAATCCCGAGTCGAAATACAGTTGGGCCTGGGAACGCATGGCCGACATGCCCACGTAGTGCATCAAGGCGATGCCGATCCCCATCCATATAGACGCCAGCACATACTGGTGGAAGCGTAGGCTGGAATGACTGAGCGTTTGCATGGCAAACAGCGACGCGATCAGGGCGATCATCAAGGACGCGAACGTCATCAACAGGTCGTAGTGAATCGCGATTGGCGCCTGGAAGGCCAGCATGCTGATGAAGTGAGTGGACCAGATCCCGCCGGCCAGGCAGCCGGCGCCGAGCCAGCGCCAGTGGCGTCTTGCGGTAGGGTCCTCGACGTGGCCGACGCGCTCGGCCATGTCCAGCGTGCCGAAACCCGCCGCGCAAGCGACCAGGTAGGCCAGGAGTACCAGGAAGGGGTTATGACTGCAATTGAGTAATAAGTGCCCGCTCTCTGGAAGTTCGGTAAAAAAATGCAGACCTAGCCATTCCATAGCATGTCCCGTCATAGAGTCACGTCACTGCCTACGGCGATGACCTATGAGGTCCAGTATAGAAGCCTCGCGGAATTTGCCACGAATAATGGCACATTGCTGTGAACCATTTTGGCATGCCTCCCATAGCGTTTGATGCTAAGCGCTGATGGGCAGTGTCAACTCGAAGGGGGCTTCCAGGGGGGCCAGGCCAAACGCTGCGCGTGCGGCATCGCAATCGACGTTTTGTACGCCTTGGTACCACGAGGACTCGAATTCGCGGCATACGCTCGAACGCTGCTCGTAGATCGTGCAACGGGTGGCCTGGCCCACTTCACCCTCAAGGCTGCAGCAGCGCGCAGGTTTCTGGTCGGTGCCGATCATTGCCACGCGGGTCGGGTTGATTTGCACCACCAAGTCATCGGGCACCGTGCCTCCCGACGAGGCGCATTCACCCCAGAAGAAAGACACACGAAAGTGTGAACAACAGGCACCGCAATTCAGACACGGACTGGCTTCGGACATGGGCGTCATCGATAAGAAAAGTAGAATGGGGTGTTACAGGAAGGCTCGCCATTCTATCCGTGCCATGGCCATTGGGAAGAGGGGACAGAACTTATATTTTCCGTAGGGAAAGTCCCAGGATGCCGGGTGAAATCATGCCCTATCAGCTTTACGAATCATTACAGACAAGCCTCGCCCGCCTGACTATGTTGCAGGTACCGGGCAGGATGCATCGGGCATCGCAGCTCTCATAACAATAAAAGAGACGGACCCATGCAGAACTCGACCCAAGCGGCGAATGCCTGGCGCATTCTGTTCCTGCTGTTCCTCGCCAATCTGTTCAACTTCTTCGATCGCACCATTCCCGCGATCATCATCGAGCCAATCCGCATGGAATGGCACCTGAGTGACTTCCAGCTCGGCATCATCGGCACCGCTTTCACCATCGTCTACGCCATTGCCGGCCTGCCGCTCGGGCGACTGGCCGATACCGGCTCGCGCAGCAAACTGATGGGGTGGGGCCTGTTCGCCTGGAGCGGGCTGACGGCGGTGAACGGTCTGGTCGGCAGTTTCTGGACGTTTTTGCTGGTGCGCATGGGCATTGGCATTGGCGAAGCCAGCTATGCGCCAGCCGCCAACTCATTGATTGGCGACCTGTTCCCGGCGCACCGCCGCGCGCGGGCCATGGGGATTTTCATGCTGGGGCTGCCGTTGGGTCTGTTGCTGGCGTTCTTCACCATCGGTTGGATGGTCAAGGCGTTCGACAGCTGGCGTGCACCCTTCTTTATCGCGGCGGTGCCGGGGCTGATCCTTGCTGTGTTCATGTTCTATATCAAGGAGCCCAAGCGCGGCGCGGCGGAAACCGTGCAGGTTTCACAGGAACGCGTCGACCGCCCGATCCGCCGCGTGCTGGCGGTGCCGACCTTCCTGTGGCTGGTGCTGGCCGGGTTGTGCTTCAACTTCGCGACCTATGCCTGCAACTCATTCCTGGTGCCGATGTTGCAGCGTTATTTCCTGATGCCGTTGCAGGATGCCGCCGTGGCAACCGGGGTGATCGTCGGCCTGACCGGCCTGGTGGGCCTGACCCTGGGTGGCTGGATCGCCGACAAGATCCATCAGCGTGTCGCCAACGGCCGGCTGCTGTTCGCCGCGTTCAGCCTGATCATCTCCACCGTGACCACGGCCTGGGCGTTGCACGCCGGGCGCATTGAGATTGGTGTGTTTGTGGCGTTGTTCAGTGTGGGCTGGCTGTTCGCCTATAACTTCTACACCTGCGTGTACACGGCGATCCAGGATGTGGTCGAACCGCGCCTGCGGGCCACGGCGATGGCGCTGTTTTTTGCCGGGCTGTATTTGTTGGGTGGCGGCATGGGGCCGATCGTTGTAGGGGGCTTGTCCGACCATTTTGCTCATTCGGCGATGTATGCGGCGGGGGCGGAGCAGATGACCGAGGCTTACAAGGCGGTGGGGTTGCATGACGCCATGTACCTGATTCCGGTGGCGTTGTTCCTGACCATGCTGTTTCTGTTCCAGGCGTCGCGCAGCTTTGTGCGGGATGCCAAGAAGATGAAAGAGGGGTTGAGCGGGGTGGAGGTACCTGCTGCTGCGGTTGCTGTTTGAGACCGCAGTGACGCCATCGGGGGCAAGCCCCCTCCCACATTTGACTGCTTTCACAAATCAACGTGTGGGAGGGGGCTTGCCCCCGATGAGGCCCTCAAGACAAAGAAAGAAGGTAGCTATTAACCGGCGACCAGAACCCGAATCGCTTCCAAGCGCAGCGCCGCCTTATCCAGCATGGCCAGGCCTTGCTCGCGTTGGGTGCGCAGGGCAACCAGCTCGCTGTCGCGTACGGTCGGGTTGACCGCTTGCAACGCGGTCAGGCGCGCCAGTTCTTCGTCGGTGTCTGCCGCCAGGCGGCGTTTGGCCTCGGCTACGCGCTCGGCGTGGCGTGGGGTGATCTTCTCTTCACCGGCGTTGATCCGCGGCGTCAGCTGGTCGCGCTGGGCCTGGATGAACTTGTTGGCGCTGGCACGTGGCACGCTTTCCAACTGGTCGTTGAGGGTTTCGAAGGTCACACGGCCGGACAGGTCGTTGCCATTGGCATCCAGCAGGCAGCGCAGGGCGGCCGGTGGCAGGTAGCGGCCCAGTTGCAGCGAGCGCGGGGCAACCACTTCGCTGACGTAGAGCAGTTCCAGCAACACGGTGCCCGGCTTGAGCGCCTTGTTCTTGATCAACGCCACGGCGGTGTTGCCCATTGAACCGGACAGCACCAGGTCCATGCCGCCCTGCACCATCGGGTGTTCCCAGGTGATGAACTGCATGTCTTCGCGCGACAGTGCCTGGTTACGGTCGTAGGTGATGGTCACGCCTTCGTCGTCGCCCAGAGGGAAGCTGGCGTCGAGCATTTTTTCGCTGGGCTTGAGGATCAGCGCGTTTTCCGAATGGTCTTCACTGTCGATGCCGAATGCGTCGAACAGGGTTTCCATGTAGATCGGCAGGGCGAACTGATCGTCTTGCTCGAGGATGTCTTCCACCAGCGCATCACCTTCGCCTGCGCCGCCGGAGTTGAGCTCCAGCAGACGGTCGCGGCCGGTGTGCAGCTCCTGTTCCAGACGCTCGCGCTCGGCACGGGCCTCGTCGATCAGGGCTTGCCACTCGCCGTCGTCGGCGTTTTCCAGCAGCGGCAGCAGGCGTGGGCCGAACTGATGCTGCAAGGCGTTGCCGGTCGGGCAGGTGTTGAGGAACGCGTTCAGCGCTTCGTGGTACCACTGGAACAGGCGCTCTTGCGGGCTGGTTTCCAGGTACGGCACGTGCAGTTCGATCACGTGTTTCTGGCCGATCCGGTCCAGACGGCCGATCCGCTGTTCCAGCAGGTCGGGGTGGGACGGCAGGTCGAACAGCACCAAGTGGTGGGAGAACTGGAAGTTACGGCCTTCACTGCCGATTTCCGAGCAGATCAGCACCTGGGCGCCGAACTCTTCATCGGCGAAGTAGGCGGCGGCGCGGTCACGCTCGAGGATGTTCATGCCCTCGTGGAACACCGTGGCCGGGATGCCGGAACGTACGCGCAGGGCGTCTTCCAGGTCCATGGCGGTTTCAGCGTGGGCGCAGATCACCAGGACCTTGGTGCGCTTGAGCATTTTCAGCTGGTCGATCAGCCACTCGACCCGTGGGTCGAAGCGCCACCAGCGGTGTTCTTCTTCAACATCCGGCTGCGACTGGAAGCTGACTTCCGGGTACAGCTCGGCGTGTTCGCCCAGCGGCAACTCCATGTACTCGTCCGGGTTCGGCAACGGGTAGGCGTGCAGCTTGCGCTCCGGGAAGCCTTGCACGGCGGCGCGGGTGTTACGGAACAGCACGCGGCCGGTGCCGTGGCGGTCGAGCAGCTCACGCACCAGGCGCGCGCTGGCTTCGGTGTCACCATCGTTGACGGCGGTCAGCAGTGCTTCGCCTTCATTGCCGAGGAAACCCTGGATAGTCTCGTGGGCCTTGGGGGACAAGCGGCCCTTGTCGAGCAACTCCTGCACGGCTTCGGCCACCGGGCGATAGTTCTCGCTCTCGGCGCGGAAGGCGTGCAGGTCGTGGAAACGGTTCGGGTCGAGCAGGCGCAGGCGCGCGAAGTGGCTGTCCTGGCCGAGTTGCTCGGGGGTAGCGGTGAGCAGCAGCACGCCGGGAATCACTTCGGCGAGTTGTTCGACCAGCGAATATTCGGCGCTGGCTTTGTCTTCATGCCACACCAAGTGGTGGGCTTCGTCGACCACCAACAGGTCCCAACCGGCCGCGAACAGCGCGTCCTGGGCCTTTTCGTCGTCGACCAGCCATTCCAGGGCCACCAGGGCCAACTGGGTGTCTTCGAACGGGTTGGTCGCATCGCTTTCGATAAAGCGCTCTTCATCGAACAGCGCGACCTGCAGGTTGAAGCGGCGGCGCATTTCCACCAGCCACTGGTGCTGCAGGTTTTCCGGTACCAGGATCAACACGCGGCTGGCGCGGCCCGACAGCAATTGGCGATGGATCACCAGGCCGGCTTCGATGGTCTTGCCCAAGCCGACTTCGTCAGCCAGCAATACCCGTGGCGCGATACGGTCAGCGACTTCACGGGCGATGTGCAATTGGTGAGCGATAGGTTGCGCACGCACACCACCCAGGCCCCACAACGAAGACTGCAATTGGCGGCTGGTGTGTTCCAGCGTGTGGTAACGCAGCGAGAACCAGGCCAGCGGGTCGATCTGCCCGGCGAACAGGCGGTCGCTGGCCAGGCGGAACTGAATGAAGTTGGACAGTTGGGTTTCCGGCAGGGTGACCTGCTCGTGCTGCCCATTGAGGCCGTGGTACACCAGCAGGCCGTCGACATCGTCGACTTCCTGCACGGTCATTTTCCAGCCTTCGAAATGGGTGATGGAGTCACCCGGCGAGAACCTCACGCGGGTGAGGGGCGCATTCCGTAGCGCATACTGGCGGGTGTCGCCAGTGGCCGGATAGAGCACGGTCAACAAGCGGCCGTCCTGTGCCAGAACGGTGCCTAACCCCAGCTCTGCTTCGCTGTCACTAATCCAGCGTTGCCCCGGTTGATACTGCTGCGCCATGCTGCCTGACTCCCGCCGTGAAAAAGCCGACTATCTTAACGGAACAAGCCCCCACGCCCAAGGACTCTGACAAAAACTACTCCCTGGGGGTGGCACATCGGAAGCTGAATCGACGGGTGGCGGGCACTTGCGAGTGTCGACTGGGTCACAGGTTGGCGAGCTTGCGCTCAAGTCACCCTGCAACCCGCCGACAGCCTGTTGATCAGGAGAATAATCACTATGCTGCCACCCATGCTGCCCGTCAGCGTTGTGCCGGTCACGTCACAACTCGATCCGGTACGTCAGAAGCCGGATATCCCGCCCGTGGTGCCAGTGCAACCGGGCTCCAACGAAAGCACCATCGACCTGAAAAAGGGCGATGCCGAGACGTCGACGTTTTTGCTGCGCGAAGAACAACGTCGCCAGCAGGAACAACAGAAACGCCGGCGTGAAGCCGAGGACGACCCGGAGCAGCACCTGGCCATTCCGGGGGATGTGCTCAACGCCGACAATACGGTGCCGGTGATACCGCTGATCGAAGATGCGCCACGCCAAGGCCTGTGGGTGGACGTCGAGGTTTAGTCGTGCAGTGCCCGCAGGGCCGTTATCAGCACCTCGATCTCGTGTTCGGTATTGAGCGGGCTGACAGAAATCCGCGCCACGCTTTCAAGGCCCCGCGCCTGCATATCCAGCGGCGTGTAGGCGACACCGTTGGCCCCGATGTTAATGCGCTTCAACCCCAGCCGCCGCTTGAGTTCAAAGGCGTCCCAACCCGCCAGGTTGAAGGCGATCAAGCCTGACTGGCGAGTGCCCAGGTCGTGCAGGGTAATGCCCGGAACCCCACGCAACGCTTCGCGGATTCGCTCGCTGGTCTGCGAAACCCTTTCCCATAGGCGCTCGATTCCCAGCCCGTTCATCTCTTGCAACGCATTGCCCAGCCCCGCCAGCAAGGCGAAGGATGTTTCGCTGGTTTCAAAGCGCCGTGCGTCCTGGCGCAGGTCGAACCCCCGGGCGGTCCAGGGCGCTGAAAACACGTCACGCTGAACAGGGTTCAAGCGCTCAAGAAAAGCCGGTCGCACATACAACAGCGCGGTGCCTCGTGGCCCACGCAGGTGTTTGCGCCCGGCTGACTTGAGCACGTCACAGTGCAGCGCTTGCACATCCACCGGCAGTTGGCCGACGGCTTGGCCGGCGTCGATGAAGTAGGGGATGGCGTGACGCCTGGCCACTTCGCCGATGGCCTGGGCGGGGTTGATCAGGCCGCCGTTGGCCGGGAGCCAGGTGAGGTCGATCAACTTCACGCGAGCGTCGATCATCGACTCCAGCGCCACTGGGCAGACTGCGCCGCTGTCGTCGCAGGGGATGACCTCCACCCGAGCGCCTGCTTGCACCGCCCCTTCCATGCTGGCCAGGTTACCGCCCCATTCGTGGCGGCCGACCAGAATGCGATCGCCCGGCTGCCAGGGCCCCAAGGCTTGGAACGCCATGCTCCAGGCGGTCGAGCCACTGCCGGCAAACGCGATGGATGAGACCGGGGCGTTAAGCAGTTGCGCGGCGGCACGGCGGGCTTTTTCCACCAAGACGGCGCCATGCTCGCCGGCTTCCATTGGGCCCTCGCGGGCTTCCCGTTGCAGGTGTTCGATGATCGCATCAAGGGTCGCCTGGCTCGGCAGCGAGGCACCGGCGTGGTTGAAGTGCACGATGCCGGACTGGCAACCAGGCGTGTTGTCCCGCAAGTGCTGAACGTCGAGCGGGCTCATGGGTGCAGCTCGAAAATGGCATCGACCTCCACCGCCACGCCGGCCGGCAGGCTGGAAACGCCCACGGCGGTGCGCACATGCCGGCCCTTTTCGCCAAGGGCGTTGACCAGCAAGTTGGAGGCGCCGTTGGCGACCACGCTCTGTTGTTTGAAGTCAGCGCCGCTGGCGATAAACACCCCCAGGCGCACGGTGCGTACCAGTCGTGAGAGGTCATCACCGAGGGCATCGCTCAACTGCCCCAGCAGGCCCAGTGCCGCGAGTTCTGCCGCGTGTGCGCCTTCCTCATCGCTGATGGACTCGCCCAACCGGCCGACGTAGGCCGGTTTGCCGTCTACAAGCGGAATCTGACCGGAGACAAACAGGTGGTTCTGGCTGACGACGTGGTTGATGTAATTGGCAATCGGCTGGCTGGGCGTAGGCAGCGCGAGGCCGAGGGCGTGCACGCGTTGGCGGAGGGAGTCGCTCATGATCAATCCTCTGGGTTCAAGAGGTTTCAGCATGTTGGCTGTCTCGAAGGGCGACAAACGGATAGATCTCACGCGACCTATCGAAATAACTCACGCGTCGGCGCAGGCTTCCTTCAACCACTGGCTGAAACACGCGGCAGCTTCACTGGCGGGACCTTGAGGGGCGATGAGCCAGTAACCGATGTCGCTGTGGTAGGGCGGCCAATCGAACGCTTCTACCAGGCTGCCGTCCTGCAGCCTGCGTTCGATCAGGCGATGACGGCCCATGGCGATGCCTTGGCCGGCCACGGCGGCTTCGACCACGATGTTGTAGTCGTGCAGCATCACGCGGGGATGGTGGGCGAGGTCGACCTGGTAGTGCTCGGACCAATCGGTCCATTCAAAAGGGCGGTGCGACGTCGCCATCAGCAGCGGGCTGTCCTGCCGTACCTTGAACGCAGGGCTGCACACCGGGGAGATGACTTCCGGCATCAGTCGCGTGGCCTGCACGTCGGGCCAATCACCCTTGCCATAGCGGATGGCCAGGTCGACCTCAGCGCCAGCGACGTTCGCGAGTTGAATGGCCGGCAATAGCTCCACCTGGATAGGGGGGTAGCGATTGAGGAACCCAGCCAGACGCGGCGCCAGCCACAAGGTGGCGAAGGACGCCAGCAAGCCGATGCGTAACACGCTGGCGCTGGGGGTGGCCCGTTGGGCGCGGGTAGCCGCGGCGATGGCGTCGAGCGCCGGGCGGATTTCGTCGTAGTACTGTTGGCCGTCGGCGGTCAGGTCGATCGCGCGCGTGCGTCGGATAAACAGCGGTTTATCCAAGTACTGCTCAAGTTTCTGCACCTGGTGACTCAGGGCACTCTGGGTCACCGACAACTCGTTCGCGGCCTTGATAAAACTCAAATGCCGCGCCACGGCTTCGAAGGCGCGCAGGGCCAGCAACGGCGGAAGGTCCTTGTGCAGTGCCACCTGGGTGCGTCTCCGGGTCTGGAAAAGTAGCGATTTTGGGCGATGGCCTGCCTTTTGTCGCTGGCTGATTTGCCGTTGAGCTGGGGAGGCCGCATTATTGGGCCATTCCCTCCACGACGTAAGCCAAGCCATGAGTGAAGACGACAAGCTGATCGACCTGAATGCCGAACGCGCCAAGCGCGTGCATGACCTCAATGACAAGCGCCTGAATGAAGTGCGCCAGGCCTTCGAACAGGCAATGCCGCTGGGTAAAGTGAAGAAGAAACCGAAGAACAAGCCGAAAAAGCGTTGAAACAGCCTGCATCCATTGATGCAGGTCAGTTATTGCCCTTCTTTACGCTCCGTCGTGGGCGACATTGATCCCCGTCAATTTTCCAATCCGCCTTCTGCATTAACTTAGCCCTATCGCAACAGGGCAAGTGCAGGAGGCCGGTCATGTTTATCGATAATGTGGTATTTGCCGGAGTGCTGACTGTGAGCCTCATGGTGATGTTTTTTGTAGGGTTTGGAATTTTTATCTGGAAAGACGCGAACAAGCGTAAAAAACCATAGGTTTTTCCGGGTTACATGAGCACGCAAGGCATTTTGGGCGACTTCGGTCGCCCTTTTTTTGCCTGCGATTTGATAATCAACACAGGGACAATAGGTGGGTTTGGAATTGGGCAATAAAAAAGGTGCGAGCCTCGCGGATCGCACCTTTTTTGTGCAGGCGGCTATCAGCTGCCGAGTGCCTTGGACGCCAACCAGAACAACCCGGCCGATAGGGCCACGGTGGCTGGCAGGGTCAGCACCCAGGCCATCAGGATGGTTTTAACGGTGCCGCCTTGCAGGCCGCTTTTATTGGCGACCATGGTACCGGCCACACCCGACGACAGCACGTGGGTGGTGGACACCGGCAGTGCGAAGATATTGGCAAAGCCAATCATGGTCGCAGTGGTGATCTGCGCCGACATGCCTTGGGCATAGGTCATGCCCTGCTTGCCGATCTTCTCGCCGATGGTCAGTACCACACGCTTCCAGCCCACCATGGTGCCCAGGCCCAAGGCCAGTGCGACGGCGAGGATTACCCAGAACGGTGCGTATTCGGTGGTGGCGGTCAGGTCTTTGCGCAACTTGTCGAGGTCGGACTTCTCACGTGCCGGCAGGCCTGGCAATTTGCCGACTTTCTTAGCGGTGTCGTCCAGGCAGAGCAGGTAGCGGCGTACTTCGATACGGTGATCGGCCGTCAGCGAATGGTAGTCGGAGACACCTTTCAACGTACCCAGCAACGCATTGATGGTCGGCTCGGTCTGTTGCGGGTTGCAACGGAACTTGCCCGGCAGGTCGTCCTTCACGCTTTTGCCCAAGGCCAGGAATTCACCCAGGGTCTCATGGTTGCGCTGGTAGAACTGGTTCAGGTGCAAGGTGGCGTCGCGGGTACGCTCGATCTGGTAGGTGGTGCTGCCCAGGTCGAGTACGAACTGCGCCGGCACGATACCGATCAGCACGAGCATGATCAGGCCGATGCCTTTCTGACCGTCGTTGGAGCCGTGCACGAAACTCACGGCCATGGCGGAAATCACCAGGACCAGGCGGTTCCAGAACGGCGGATGCTTCTTGTCATCAAGCTTGCGGCGCTGGTCCGGGGTCTTGTGCATCTTGGACAGCGGACGCCACCACTTCAGACCGAGCAGCACCAGGGCTGCGACCAGGAAGCCGGCCATCGGCGAGAACACCAGCGATGCGCCGATATCCACCGCTTTCTGCCAGTTCACACCGTCAGCCAGGGGGATGTCGTTGATCAGGGCGTTGGCCAGGCCGACACCGAGGATCGAGCCGATCAGGGTGTGGGAACTGGAGGCTGGGATGCCGAAGTACCAGGTGCCCAGGTTCCAGGTGATCGCTGCAGCCAATAAAGAGAAGACCATCGCCAAGCCATGGCCGGTGTTCACATTGATCAGCAACTCCACCGGCAGCAAATGCACGATGGCGTAGGCGACACCGACACCACCGAGCAATACGCCGAGGAAGTTGAACACCCCGGAGAAGAACACGGCCAGGTGCGGCGGCATGGCTTTGGTATAGATGACTGTGGCCACCGCGTTAGCGGTGTCATGAAAGCCATTGATGAACTCGAAGGCGAGGACAAAGGCCAGGGCGAGCAGCAGGCTCACGAGAACCCAAGCATCCAGTCCGCTGAATAAATCGATCATGAAGGTTTTCTGACCCGGTCGTAAGGGGGCGCGATTATGCCAGAAAACCTCAGTAATCGATGCACTAGCTGCTCATCGGTAAGTATCTTCCCTGAAAAAAACCTCGGGAAAGGGGTGCATCCCAGGGTTTTCGGGGCTTTGGCAAGTCTTTGATTTATAAAGCCGAGGGGCCGCAGGGCGGGTGATTGTCACAAAATCGTCACGCCAGAAACATTTGTATGAAATTTTACTGTTAGTGGTGGGATGCAGGCTTGCTGACTGCTAGCTATGTGCCAGCAGTCAAGGCCAGAACCTTGAGGGTCAAACCGAATCGCTTATGGCTCTTCGGATTTGAGTTCCTGTTCAATCTTTTGGATTTCCTGGGCAAATGCCTGGTCGAGCAGGCTGGCTCGTTTGCGCCATGGTTTGCGTTCAGGTTCAGGCTGGGCGGCGTAGGTGGTGACTTCCCCGCCGTAAACGTCCTTGTAACGTTGCTCCTGGCGCTCAAGTTCCGCGCGCAGTTCATCTTTCGTCACATCGTTACCTAATTGAGTTGAGTGTAAATACGTTGCAGCGTTATGCCGGAATGCGCCCTCGGGGTGTTTCAAGTTGACCCGTGGAAACGTTCAACTTTGGACCCTGCAGGGGCGGCACTTGTTTAGTGCAGACATTCGAGACAGATAGTTGCGACCGATAATGCACGGCCTGTGCATCATCTAGTGGGCGCCGGTTCCGATACTGTAAACCGGGCGAACCTGCGCATAGAGTGCATTATAGCGATGCATTTGAATAACACTATCGGCATAAAGTTAAAAACCGTCAACTTTGTGTGAGCGTTTTGTTACACGGATGCGCCGGTAATTGCGCAAATTCTGGCGTCATAAATTCCACCTAATTTCAGGCATTATGTTAGCCGCTCTTTTAATGTCACTGCAGCCCTGCAGCCTGGTATGGCTGGGTGCCAGAAAATTGCGATAATCGAATGATCGTCCGATAATCGCACAATGTTATCGGCACTGTCTTGTGCAGGCCGGCTGACGCGGCTTGTAATAGCCATCTAACCTCCCCAGCGGTCGACAATAAGAGAAAGGATCCCGACATGAACGATCAATTGCGCAACTCTTTCGCGTCAGCGGCGCCGCCGATCGTTGCCTCTCCGGCCAAGCGTATCCAAGCGTTTACCGGTGATCCGGACTTCATGACCTCCCTGGCCCGTGGCCTGGCCGTGGTGCAGGCGTTCCAGGAACGCAAGCGCCACCTCACCATCGCCCAGATCAGCCACCGAACGGAAATCCCCCGCGCCGCCGTGCGCCGTTGCCTGCACACCTTGATCAAGCTCGGTTACGCCACCACCGACGGGCGGACCTATTCGCTATTGCCCAAAGTCCTGACCCTGGGCCATGCCTACCTGTCGTCCACACCGCTGGCGGTGTCGGCCCAGCCCTACCTGGATCGCATGAGCGAGCAGCTCCACGAAGCCTGCAACATGGCGACACTCGAAGGTGACGACATCCTCTATATCGCCCGTTCGGCCACCACCCAGCGCCTGATTTCCGTGGACCTGTCGGTGGGAGGGCGGCTGCCGGCCTATTGCACCTCCATGGGCCGCATTTTGCTCGCGGCGTTGGACGATGCCTCGCTGCAGGACTACCTCGACCACGCCGACCTGCAAACCAAGACCAGCCGTACCCTCACGACGCCTGAGGCGCTGTTCGAATGCCTGCAACAAGTGCGTCAACAGGGCTGGTGCATCGTCGACCAGGAACTGGAGCAGGGCCTGCGTTCCATTGCGGTGCCGGTCTACGACGCGTCGGGCCAGGTGTTGGCCGCGCTGAACGTCAGCACCCATGCCGGGCGTGTCAGCCGCAGTGAGCTGGAACAGCGCTTCCTGCCGAGCATGCTCAGTGCCAGCCGCGAGTTGAGTGCGCAGCTGTTTGCCTAAGCTGTTCGGTGACCGCACAGAACCCGGGTTGATGAATTGACGGTGTTTCCCCTGGCTTATTAATGTGCGGCAGCGCTCGAAGGGGCGCCGAATAATAACGACGGCCCCAGGTCGTCAGCCCGCCATCGGTGTGGAAATAAAAATAATGAATCAGCCCTCTGTCGGTACTCCGTTGGACGTCCAGTCCTTCATCAATACCCAGCCTCTGTCACGTTATCAGTGGCGCGTGGTGATCCTGTGTTTCCTGATTGTTTTCCTTGATGGCCTCGACACCGCCGCCATGGGCTTTATCGCGCCTGCATTGTCCCAGGACTGGGGCATCGACCGCGCCAGCCTCGGCCCGGTGATGAGCGCCGCATTGATCGGCATGGTGTTCGGCGCGCTGGGCTCCGGCCCGCTGGCGGATCGTTTCGGGCGCAAGGTGGTGCTGGTAGGGGCGGTGCTGGTGTTTGGCGCTTTCAGCCTGGCTTCGGCCTACAGCAGCAACGTCGATCAGTTGCTGGTGCTGCGCTTTCTCACCGGGCTGGGTCTGGGCGCCGGCATGCCGAATGCCACGACCCTGCTGTCCGAATACACCCCGGAACGTCACAAGTCGTTGCTGGTGACCAGCATGTTCTGCGGCTTCAACCTGGGCATGGCCGGCGGCGGGTTCATCTCGGCCAAGCTGATCCCGGCGTTCGGCTGGCACAGCCTGCTGCTGATCGGCGGCGTCCTGCCATTGATCCTGGCGTTGGTGTTGCTGGTGTGGCTGCCCGAATCGGCGCGTTACCTGGTGGTGCGCAATCGGGGGACCGACAAGGTGCGCAAAACCCTGTCACCCATCGAGCCCTCCATCGTCGCCCAGGCCACCCATTTCAGCGTGCCCGAGCAGAAAACCGTCAAGGCCCGTAACGTATTCGCGGTGATCTTTTCCGGTACCTACAGTGCCGGCACCTTGCTGTTGTGGCTGACCTACTTCATGGGCCTGGTGATCGTTTACCTGCTCACCAGCTGGCTGCCGACCCTGATGCGCGACAGCGGCGCCAGCATGGAGCAGGCGGCATTTATCGGCGCATTGTTCCAGTTCGGTGGTGTGTTGAGTGCAGTGGGTGTGGGGTGGGCGATGGACCGATTCAACCCGCACAAGGTCATCGGCACGTTCTACCTGTTGGCCGGGGTGTTTGCCTATGCGGTGGGGCAGAGCCTGGGCAATATCACCTTGCTTGCCACCCTGGTGCTGATCGCCGGCATGTGTGTCAACGGTGCGCAATCGGCGATGCCGTCCCTGGCCGCACGCTTCTACCCGACCCAAGGCCGCGCCACCGGCGTGTCGTGGATGCTCGGCATCGGTCGCTTCGGCGCGATCCTGGGGGCATGGATGGGCGCGACCTTGCTGGGACTGGGCTGGAACTTCGAGCAGGTGCTCACGGCGTTGGTGATTCCCGCCGCGTTGGCCACGGCCGCTGTCGTGATCAAAGGCATGGTCAGCCACGCTGACGCTACCTGACGGTGGCCGCTTCGCTTGTGGGCGCTGGCTTGCCTGCGATGCAGACGACTCGGTATGCCAGTGACACTGCGGCGATGCCATCGCAGGCAAGCCAGCTCCCACATTGACCGTGTTCCTCCAGACTATTAGCTAAGCAACAATTCGTTCGATAATCGAACGCTGAGTCGATTATCGGATTGTTTGGCCCGTTTCCCCGGCTTAATCTTCAAGCACTTCGGCGCCACCTCAGCGCCTTTTTCGATCCACACCGGGAGCCCGAACCCCATGGCTGAAATCCTCGCGCTGCGTGACGCGGTGAAGCAATTTGTGAACGACGGCGATACCGTCGCTCTGGAAGGCTTTACCCATCTGATCCCTACGGCAGCGGGTCATGAAATCATTCGTCAGGGCAAGAAAGACCTGACGCTGGTGCGTATGACGCCTGACCTGATCTACGACCAGTTGATCGGTGCCGGCTGCGCCCGCAAGCTGATTTTCTCCTGGGGCGGCAACCCGGGTGTGGGCTCCCTGCATCGCCTGCGCGACGCGGTCGAGAAGCAATGGCCGCAACCGTTGGAAATTGAAGAGCACAGCCATGCCGACCTGGCCAATGCCTACGTCGCGGGTGCCTCGGGCCTGCCGTTCGCGGTACTGCGCGCCTACGCCGGTTCCGACCTGCCCAAGGTCAACCCGCTGATCAAGACCGTGACCTGCCCGTTCACCGGTGAAGTGCTGGCGGCGGTGCCGTCGGTGCGTCCGGACGTCACCGTGATCCACGCACAAAAGGCCGACCGCAAAGGTAACGTGTTGCTCTGGGGCATCCTCGGCGTACAGAAGGAGGCGGCCCTGGCGGCCAAGCGCTGCATCGTCACCGTCGAAGAAATCGTCGATGACCTCAATGCACCGATGAACAGCTGCGTGCTGCCGACCTGGGCCCTGACAGCGGTGTGCCATGTACCGGGTGGCGCGCATCCGTCCTACGCCCACGGCTATAACGAACGCGACAATCGCTTCTACCAAGCGTGGGACCCGATCGCCCGCGACCGTGGGACCTTCACCGCGTGGATCAATGAATACATCCACGGCACTGCCGACTTCACCGAATTCCAGGCCAAGCTGGCCACCGCGCAGGAGGCCAAGTGATGGCTTACTCGACCAATGAAATGATGACCGTCGCCGCCGCGCGCCGCCTCAAGAACGGCTCCGTCTGCTTCGTCGGCATCGGCCTGCCGTCCAAGGCGGCCAACCTGGCGCGCCTGACCTCGTCGCCGGATGTGGTACTGATCTATGAGTCCGGCCCGATTGGCGCCAAGCCCTCGGTGCTGCCGCTGTCCATCGGCGATGGCGAGCTGGCGGAAACCGCGGACACCGTAGTGCCCACTGGTGAGATCTTTCGCTACTGGCTGCAGGGTGGACGCATTGACGTCGGCTTTCTTGGCGCGGCCCAGGTCGATCGTTTCGGCAACATCAACACCACAGTGGTCGGTGACTATCACCAACCCAAAGTGCGCCTGCCGGGTGCTGGCGGTGCGCCGGAGATCGCCGGTTCGGCCAAGAGCGTGCTGATCATCCTCAAGCAGTCGTCGCGTTCGTTTGTCGACAAACTGGACTTCATCACCTCGGTCGGCCACGGCGAAGGCGGCGACTCGCGTAAACGCCTGGGTCTGCCGGGCGCCGGGCCTGTAGGGATTATTACCGACCTGTGCATCATGGAGCCGGAAGCGGGCACCCATGAGTTCGTGGTCACCGCGCTGCACCCTGGCGTCACCCGTGAGCAAGTGGTGGCTGCCACCGGTTGGGCCATTCGTTTTGCCGATCAGGTCGACACCACCGCCGAACCGACGGATGTTGAGCTGACTGCGCTGCGTGACCTTGAAGCACGCACCGCGGCCGCCCATGGCCAAGCACCGGGAGAAGCCTGATGCGCGATGTCTTTATCTGTGATGCCATTCGTACCCCCATCGGCCGTTTCGGGGGTGGGCTGTCCAGCGTGCGGGCCGATGACTTGGCCGCGCTGCCGATCAAGGCACTGATCGAACGCAACCCGTCGGTGGACTGGAATGCGGTCGATGAAGTGTTCCTCGGCTGCGCCAACCAGGCCGGTGAAGACAACCGCAACGTGGCGCGCATGGCGCTGTTGCTGGCGGGCCTGCCGGACAGCGTTCCGGGCGTGACCCTCAACCGCTTATGCGCCTCGGGTATGGACGCGATCGGCACGGCTTTCCGGGCGATTGCCAGCGGCGAAATGGAACTGGCGATTGCCGGTGGCGTCGAGTCGATGTCCCGTGCGCCCTTCGTCATGGGCAAGGCCGATGCGGCGTTCTCGCGCAACATGAAGCTGGAAGACACCACCATCGGCTGGCGTTTTATCAACCCCTTGATGAAAGAGCAGTACGGCGTGGATGCGATGCCGCAGACCGCTGACAACGTCGCCGACGATTACAAGGTGTCCCGCGCCGACCAGGACGCCTTTGCCCTGCGCAGCCAGCAACGCACCGCTGCGGCCCAGGCCGCCGGCTTTTTCGCCGAAGAAATCGTACCGGTGCGGGTCGCCCATAAAAAAGGCGAAACCGTGGTGGAGCACGATGAGCACCCACGGGACACCACCCTGGAAGCCTTGGCCAAACTCAAACCGGTCAATGGCCCGGACAAGACCGTCACCGCTGGCAACGCTTCGGGTGTGAATGACGGTGCGGCAGCGCTGATCCTGGCCTCCGCCGAGGCCGTCAAGAAACACGGGCTGACCGCACGCGCCCGCGTATTGGGCATGGCCAGCGCCGGTGTTGCACCGCGTGTGATGGGCATCGGTCCGGTGCCCGCGGTGCGCAAACTGGTGGAGCGTCTGGGCCTGGCGGTCACTGATTTTGACGTCATCGAACTGAACGAAGCCTTCGCCAGCCAAGGCTTGGCGGTGCTGCGCGAACTGGGCATCGCCGACGACGCTCCCCAGGTCAACCCGAACGGCGGCGCCATCGCCCTCGGCCACCCGCTGGGCATGAGCGGCGCGCGGCTGGTGCTGACGGCCCTGCATCAACTTGAGAAAACCGGCGGCCGTAAAGGCCTGGCGACCATGTGCGTGGGGGTAGGCCAAGGCCTGGCCCTGGCGATTGAACGCATCTAATAAGAGAGGATTGCTCCATGAGTGACAAGCCCGGATACCGGCGCCCGCAAGCGGGCACTCAACCGGATTACCTGCACCCGGCCTACCAGTCGACGAACCTGCGTTCGCCGTCCAAACCGTTGGTGTTCCTGCCCCATTCCTTGTCGGAAATCACCGGCCCGACCATCGGCGCCGAACGTGTCGACCCGAAGGACAACGACCTCACCGCCCAGCATGAAGGCGAGCCTCAGGGCGAGCGCATCATCATTCATGGCCGTGTGCTCGATGAAAACGGCCTGCCGGTGCCTGGCATCCTCGTGGAAATTTGGCAGGCCAACGCCGCCGGCCGCTACAACCACAAGCGCGACCTGCACGACGCGCCACTGGACCCGAACTTCACCGGCACCGGCCGCACCGTCACCGACGCCGAGGGCTGGTACCAGTTCCAGACCATCAAGCCCGGCGCCTACCCGTGGGGCAACCACCACAATGCGTGGCGCCCGGCGCATATCCACTTTTCGCTGTTCGGCCCGAGCGTGCTGACGCGGTTGGTGACGCAGATGTACTTCCCCGGCGACCCGCTGCTGGAATACGACCCGATCTACAACTGCGTACCCGATACCCGCGCCAAGGAACGCTTGATCGCCCGTTTCGACCTGGAAAAAACCATTCCTTCCTATGCGCTCGGCTACCGCTGGGACATCGTCCTGCGCGGCCGCGACGCCACGCCGATGGAGAAATGAGATGACACTCAACGCGACCACGTCCCACACCGTCGGGCCGTATTACCACATCGGCCTGACTTGGCTGAACCGTGAAGACCTGACCGTCGCCGCCACCCTCGGCGAGCGCGTGGCGATCAGCGGGCAAGTGGTGGATGGCAACGGCGATGTCGTCAACGACGCCATGCTCGAAGTCTGGCAGGCCAACGCCGCCGGCAAGTACGACCATCCGGAAGACGACCAGGACAAAGCGCTGGACCCCAATTTCGAAGGTTTCGGACGGGTGCCGGTGGACGCCGAAGGGCGGTTTCGCTTTACCACCATCAAGCCGGGTGCCGTGCCGGGCCTGAAGGGCACCACCCAGGCGCCGCACTTGGTGGTGCTGGTGTTCGCCCGTGGGTTGGTGAAGCACCTGCTGACGCGGATTTATTTCGAGGGCGAGGCCTTGAATGGCGATGACCCGTTGCTGGCGTGTGTGCCTGCAGAGCGGCGGGGTACTTTGATTGCCAAGACGGATGCGGACGGTGTGCATCAGTGGAATGTGATTTTGCAAGGGACAGACAAGGAAACGGTGTTCTTCGATTACTGAGTCGTTTGTCAGGGCCCCAACGGGGGCAAGCCCCCTCCCACATTTGATAGGCGGTGTGGGAGGGGCTTGCCCCCGATGGGGTCGGTTCAGGCACTACCTACCCAAAAGTCTGCTTGCGGAACGAGGTTATTGCAAAGTATGTCTAGGCTATAACCGTTCCCACTGAGTGAAAACACATGACAACAACGACCAGTCACTACACCGGAGAAGAACGCAGCAAACGGATTTTTGCGATTGTCGGGGCTTCTTCCGGCAACCTCGTCGAATGGTTCGACTTCTACGTCTACGCCTTCTGCGCCATTTACTTTGCCCCGGCGTTCTTCCCGTCGGATGACCCTACGGTGCAACTGCTCAACACCGCCGGCGTGTTCGCCGCCGGATTCCTGATGCGCCCCATCGGCGGCTGGCTGTTTGGCCGTGTGGCCGACAAGCACGGGCGAAAGAACTCCATGATGATCTCGGTGCTGATGATGTGCGCCGGTTCCCTGGTCATCGCCTTCCTGCCCACCTACAAAGACATTGGCGCCTGGGCCCCGGCATTGCTGCTGGTGGCGCGGTTGTTCCAGGGTTTGTCGGTAGGGGGCGAATACGGCACCACCGCGACCTACATGAGCGAAGTCGCGCTCAAGGGCCAGCGTGGTTTCTTCGCGTCGTTCCAGTACGTGACGCTGATCGGCGGGCAACTGTTGGCGGTGCTGGTGGTGGTGATCCTGCAACAGATCCTCACCGAAGAAGAATTGCGCGCCTGGGGCTGGCGGATCCCGTTCGTGATCGGCGCGATTGCGGCGGTGATCTCCCTGCTGCTGCGTCGCACCTTGAAGGAAACCACCAGCAAGGAAATGCGCCAGGACAAGGATGCCGGCAGCATTGCCGCGCTGTTCCGCAACCATAAGGCCGCGTTCATCACCGTGCTCGGCTACACCGCCGGCGGCTCGCTGATTTTCTACACCTTCACCACTTACATGCAGAAGTACCTGGTGAACACCGCCGGGATGCACGCCAAGACCGCCAGCTACATCATGACCGGCGCGCTGTTTGTGTACATGTGCATGCAGCCGTTGTTCGGCATGCTCTCGGACAAGATCGGCCGCCGTAACTCGATGCTCTGGTTCGGCGCTCTCGGCACCCTGTGCACCGTACCGATCCTGCTGACCCTGAAAACCGTGACCAGCCCGTTCCTGGCCTTTGTGTTGATCTCCCTGGCCCTGGCCATCGTGAGTTTCTACACCTCGATCAGCGGCCTGGTGAAAGCGGAAATGTTCCCGCCTCATGTACGCGCCCTGGGCGTGGGCCTGGCGTACGCGGTGGCCAACGCGATCTTCGGCGGTTCGGCGGAATACGTGGCCTTGGGCCTCAAGTCCATGGGCATGGAAAACACCTTTTATTGGTACGTCACCGGCATGATGGCGGTGGCCTTCCTGTTCAGCTTGCGTCTGCCGAAACAGGCGGAGTACTTGCACCACGATCTGTAAGGGATGAGCTATGACACTGCGCACGAGCAATCAATTGTTCGACGCTTACTTCACGGCAGGCAGCATGGCCGAGGTGTTCTGCGACCAGGGCCGCTTGCAGGGCATGCTGGATTTTGAAGCCGGGTTGGCCCGGGCCCAGGCCCAGGTCGGGTTGATTCCCCAGGCCGCCGTCGCACCGATTGCCCAGGCGTGCCTGGCCTCGTTGTATGACGTGGATGCCCTCGGCGTGGCGATTGCCACGGCGGGCAATTCGGCGATTCCACTGGTGAAGGCGCTGGGCAAGTTGATTGCCAGTGAAGATGCCGGGGCCGAACGCTATGTGCACCTGGGCGCCACCAGCCAGGATGTGATGGACACCGGCCTGGTACTGCAACTGCGGCGAGCGGTGGCGCTGATCGAAGCGGACCTGGCGCACCTGGGCGACATTCTTGCCGCCCAGGCCCAGCGTTATGCGGGTGTGCCGTTGGCTGGGCGTACCTGGCTGCAACATGCGACGCCGGTCACCCTGGGGATGAAAATCGCCGGGTGGCTGGGGGCGGTAACCCGCAGTCGCCAGCGTCTGGCAGAGCTGAAACCGCGCCTGCTGGTGCTGCAATTCGGCGGTGCCTCCGGCACCCTGGCAGCGCTGGGCGAGCAGGCCATGCCGGTGGCTGAGGCGCTGGCAGCGGAGTTGCAACTGAACCTGCCCGAGCAACCCTGGCACACCCAGCGCGATCGCCTGGTGGAGTTCGCCAGCGTGCTCGGTTTGATCGCGGGCAGCCTGGGCAAGTTGGGGCGCGATATCAGCCTGTTGATGCAGACCGAAGCGGCAGAGGTCTTCGAACCTTCGGCGCCGGGCAAGGGCGGCTCGTCCACCATGCCGCACAAACGTAACCCGGTGGGCGCGGCGGTGCTGATCAGCACCGCCACCCGTGTGCCGGGCCTGGTATCGACGATGTTCAGTGCCATGCCCCAGGAGCACGAGCGCAGCCTGGGCCTGTGGCATGCCGAATGGGAAACCCTGCCGGAGATTTGCCGCTTGGTGTCCGGTGCGTTGCAACAGGCCTTGCTGGTGAGCGAAGGCTTGGAAGTCGACCCGCAACGCATGGCGCAAAACCTCGACCTGACCCAAGGGCTGGTGCTGGCCGAAGCTGTCAGCATCGTGCTCGCTCAACGGCTGGGGCGCGAAACGGCGCACCATCTGCTGGAGCAATGTTGCAAACGCGCCGTCGCCGATGGGCGCCATTTGCGCGCGGTGCTGGCAGATGAACCGCAGGTCACCGCCGAGCTGTCGGCGGCCGAACTGGACCGCCTGCTCGACCCGGCCCACTACTTGGGACAGGCGCACACCTGGGTGACCCGCGCTGTGACCGAACATTTTGCATTGACCGCCTAAGGAGGCCGCTGTGGCATTTGTACAACTCGCCGAGGGCGAACTGCATTACCAATTGGATGGGCCCGTGGATGCGCCAGTGCTGGTGCTGTCCAACTCGTTGGGCACCGACCTGCATATGTGGGACATCCAGATCCCGGCCTTCATCAAGCATTTTCGTGTGTTGCGTTTTGACACCCGTGGCCATGGCAAATCCCTGGTCACGGCGGGGCCCTACAGCATCGAGCAACTGGGGCACGATGTGCTCGCGCTGCTGGATGCGCTGGCTATTCAGCGCGCGCATTTCTGCGGCCTTTCCATGGGCGGCCTGATCGGCCAATGGCTGGGCATCAACGCCGGCGAGCGTCTGCAGCGCCTGGTGGTGTGCAACACCGCCGCCAAGATCGGTACGCCGGAGGTGTGGAACCTGCGCATCGAAACGGTGCTGCGTGATGGCGCGGCGGCGATGGTCGCGCTGCGCGATGCATCGATTGCACGCTGGTTCACCGCCGATTTCGCGGCGGCCAACCCGCACCAGGCCAAGCAGATTACCGACATGCTCGCGGCGACGTCGCCCGAAGGTTATGCCGCCAATTGCGCAGCGGTGCGCGATGCGGATTACTGTGATCAATTGGCCCGGATCAAAGTACCGACCCTGGTGGTCGCCGGCACCGAAGATGCGGTCACCCCGCCTGCTGGCAGCCACTTTATCCAGAACCATGTGCAGGGCGCCGAATACGCCGAGTTTTATGCGGCGCACCTGTCGAATGTGCAGGTCGGCGCGGCGTTCAGTGACCGTGTGCTGGCATTTTTGCTGGCGCACTAAACCTGTGGCGAGGGCGCTCACCACCAGTAATCGATTTGAATACGGAGAGTTTTTTTTGGACGAAAAACAACGTTATGCCGAAGGCCTGCAGGTGCGCCGCGAAGTGCTGGGCGACGCCCATGTCGACCGCAGCCTCAACGCCCTGACCGAGTTCAACAGCGAGTTCCAGGAAATGATCACCCGCCACGCCTGGGGTGATATCTGGACCCGCCCCGGCCTGCCGCGGCACACCCGCAGCCTGATCACCATCGCCATGCTGATCGGCATGAACCGCAGCGAAGAACTCAAGCTGCACCTGCGCGCCGCCGCGAGCAATGGCGTGACCCGCGCCGAGATCAAGGAAGTGTTGATGCAAAGCGCGATCTACTGCGGGATTCCGGCGGCGAATGCGACGTTCCACCTGGCGGAGTCGGTGTGGGATGAGCTGGGCGTCGAGTCGCGCCAACCAGACTGAATTGAAGTGCAGTCAAAAACGTGGGAGCGGGCATCAGACGTCAGTGAGAATCGGCGTCCCACACCCAATTCCACACACCCGGCAGATGCACAGGCTCGCTGACATCCTTTACCGTCCTCGCCAGCGCCGCGTGCTGAAGCTGGGCAGTGTTGGTATAGAACGGTTCAACGGCGGTCTTCATGCCGTTGATCCGCGCGCTGTCCAGCAGGATCTGCAAATATTCCTGCATATGCCTGGCGGTGTAGCGGTTGATGTCGTGGAAGGTCACCACCACGGGTATCACCCCGTCCACCGTGGGCAACTCCCCCAGGGCGATGCGCTCGCGCACCACCGAGAGTTGCCGGTACACGTTGGCCCGGCGGCGGGGGCTGCCGTTGAAGCCCCAGATCTTGCCGTCATTGGCGCTCAAGTCCGTCAGCAACACCTGCATGCCATGACGCTGGTAAGCGGCGAAGGTACGGCGGTCGTAATTCCAGAACGGCGGTCGGACCAGTACGGGCGGTGAGCCCGTGATCGCGGCAATGTCGGCGGCGCCCTGGGTGAGGGTGCGTTCCAGCTCAGCGTTGCTCAGCCAGCGGTGGTTGGTATGAAACGCGGTGGCGGTGTGGAAAGCCAGGATGTGGCCGGCCGCATACTCGCGCTGCATGGTCTTGTGGCCCCGTGAACTGCCGCCGGAGCGTGAGGCTTCGGTCTGCAAAAAGAACACCGCCTTGATCCCCGGCAGCACAGGGTTTTGCGCCAGGTCAGCCACCACTGAGCGGCTCGGGTTGTTATAGCCCGAGGCGCTGGGGCCATCATCAAAGGTCAGCAGGAAACGAATGGGCGCCTGGTTTTGCAGGCGTTGTGCGGTCTGCGGGGTAAGGGCGATGGGCGCGCTTATGCAACCGCTGAGCAGAATCGACAGAATGACAATCAGGTATTTCATGGCGGCCTGGGTAAAAAGGTGGTCATCCGTGTCGCTAAGTTCCCTGTGCCGGGTAAAGGGCGCGTGCACGATACAGCATGATTGCGCCTGTCATCATCGGTAAATCCCGCCGTTGGTCTTAAGGCGGGGCGGGCCGCTGCGTGAGCCCGCTTTCAGGTGTCAGTAGCGTTGTCGCAATGGCGTGCCCATTTCGTGGTTAAGCGAGTTCTCAGTAAACGGCGCGGGGTTGGTTGAGGTGGGGGGCGTGGAGGGGTCGTTATCGAAGTCGAACGGCGGCGCATTGGTTGCCAGGCCCACGGCTTGCTGTTCCGAGTTGGGTGGGCCGGGAAGCTCAGGATGCGCTGCGGTCGGATCGCTCAGGCCCGGCAGGAATGTGCCATTGGCGCCGTTCCAGGCGTGCGCCATCTCATGGTAAAGGAGCAACAGCGGCAAGAGCAGGTCGCCGCCCTCGTAGATATGAGCTGGGTTGTAGGAAATCGTGGCTCTATTCGCGCGCGCGCCGGCTACCCCGTCCTTGATGAAACCGTACATTGGGGCATTTGGCTCATAGGTAAGCTGATGAGCGTCTTTCAATGTTTGCAGATCAGTGTTCCAGTAATCGTAATAATCGTTGCTCTCTGCGAATGGCACTATGTATACGGGGGCACCATTTTGCACCGCGGCCTTGTCCAAAGCCTCGAGCATTTTTTGCCCTTGGGGCGATGCGCGAAGCAGCGCCAGGTCGTCTTCGACTCGCTGAATGAAATCGGGTGCCCCGTCGATAACGAAGGCGAGTCGTCCCGCGTCGGAAGACTTCACGTAGGTGACAGTTGAACCTTGGGTGCCGATCAGACGATCCGTCTCTTGTGCATAGATACGTGCCTGAGTGGTGTTGGTCACGACTGTGTCGCGTCCCTCACCGGTGTAGAAGGTGGTGTGGGTGTAGCCAACCAACGTGTCGTCACCCTGGCCGCCATTGAGTACCGAATACCCATCGCCCGCGTAGAGCTTGTCGTCGCCCGTACCGCCATCGAGGTGGCTGTGTTTACTGTTCGGTCCGTGGCTTGCGTACAGGCGATCGTTGCCATTGTTGCCGTACATGACCGCGTGGCCAGGGCCTCCAATTATCGTGTCGTCGCCCTCATTGCCTTCTGCATAGCCTATGCCGCTGCCAAGGCGGATATGGTCATTGCCGCGCCCGCCATAGATGCTGGTGTTGCCGCCACCTGCCTGGATAACGTCATCGCCGTCTTCGGCTTCGATCTCCACGGGCACGGTGACAGTGGGGTCAATGGTAATACGGTCGTCACCCGCCCCGGTTTTGATGTGGAGAAAGGTCGGAACGTTTGAATGGCCGTCACCGGTATTGAAGGTGTAGTCGCGACCGTTCACTTGCGCGTACAGCTGGCCGTCAGGGCGTTGGCTGATATGGATCTGGTCCGATTTTTCGCCGGTTTCGAGGTACAAAATGTTAGCCAGCGTTTCTGGCCGTTCAGGGTTCTTGAGACCCTGGGTCAACAGCTGGCCGGCACGTAGGTTGCCGTCATCCACCAGCATTTTTCTTTGGGTTTGAGTACGGGGTGCGTCGGGGGGGTCAGAGGGGTGA
>NZ_JAIOKW010000033.1:0-60835 GCF_020093335.1 Pseudomonas fluorescens group sp.
CCCCGATGGCAGTGGTTCAGTCACCGGATGCAGTGACTGACACTCTGCTATCGGGGGCAAGCCCCCTCCCACAGTTTGAGCATATTTCTTCAGGTGGATCGGGTCAGGCTTTCTGGGCCAACCCATCCGCCCTGAACATCCCCCGGATCCCCCGCACCGCCTGGCGAATGCGGTCCTGGTTCTCGATCAGCGCAAAGCGCACATGGTCATCGCCATACTCGCCAAAGCCAATCCCCGGCGATACACACACCTTCGCGTCCAGCAGCAATTTCTTGGCAAACTCCAGCGACCCCATGGCGGCATACTGCTCGGGAATCTTCGCCCAGACGTACATCGACGCCTTCGGATTCTCCACCATCCAGCCCAGCTCATGCAGGCCCTTGACCAGCACATTGCGGCGCTGGCGGTACTGCTCGGCGATGTCTTTCACGCACTGTTGGTCGCCTTCCAGCGCCGCAATCGCCGCCACCTGCAGCGGGGTGAAGGTGCCGTAGTCGTGGTAACTCTTGATCCGCGCCAGGGCGTTGACCAGTTCCGGGTTACCGACCATGAAGCCGATGCGCCAGCCGGCCATGTTGTAGCTCTTGGACAGGGTGAAAAACTCCACCGCAATGTCCTTGGCGCCCGGCACCTGCATGATCGACGGGGCTTTCCAGCCGTCGTAGACGATGTCGGCGTAGGCCAGGTCATGCACCACCAGCACGTCGTACTGCTTGGCCAGCGCAATCACGCGCTCGAAGAAGTCCAGTTCCACGCACTGCGCGGTGGGGTTGGACGGGAAGCCGAGGATCATCATCTTTGGCTTGGGGATCGAGCCGCGAATCGCCCGCTCCAGCTCGTCGAAGAAGTCCACGCCGGGCACCAGCGGCACCGATCGAACCTGGGCGCCGGCAATCACGGCACCGTAGATGTGAATCGGGTAGCTCGGGTTCGGCACCAACACCGTGTCGCCCTGGTCCAGGGTGGCCAGCATCAAGTGCGCCAGGCCTTCCTTGGAACCGATGGTGACGATGGCCTCGGTTTCGGGGTCGATGTCCACTTCATAACGGTCTTTGTACCAGCGCGAAATCGCCCGGCGCAGGCGCGGAATGCCTTTGGACGTGGAGTAGCCGTGGGTGTCTTCACGCTGGGCGACGGTGACCATTTTCTCCACGATATGCGGGGGAGTGGCGCCGTCCGGGTTACCCATGCTCAAGTCGATGATGTCTTCGCCGCGCCGACGCGCAGCCATCTTCAGCTCGGCAGTGATATTAAAAACGTAAGGAGGGAGTCGATCTATGCGCGCAAAGCGGCGCGGCGAACCTTGGTCTGCCATTGTTGCCTCGAGAGTACGTAAGCGCCCGGAACCGTCCGAGCGACGTCGGCCACTGCGGTGGCCTGCGGGGCAGACAATACGGTCGATGATGGCCAGTTGTCCAGATGCGTAGGAAAATTTTCTGCATGGAGTCCAGCGCGGATATGCCCCTATACTCGATACGGGTTTGTACCCTCATAAGAAGGAGACTGTTCGTATGGATCAGCAGACAAAACAACCGTTAGAGCCACGCATGGAAGCCGGTAAAGCCCTGGTGATCGCCGGGGTGCAAGGGCGTTACTCAAAGGCCACCGTGGGGGATATCCCCAAGCTGTGGGAATTGTTCGATACCTGCATCAAGGACATCAAGAAACGGGTTGGCGGTGTGACGTATGGTGTTTGCCACAACCCCAAGCATGGCGAATTCGACTACATGGCCGGTGTCGAGGTCCCGACCAAGGGCGACGTACCGAGCAACTTCGAGTCCATCGAGATTCCGCCGCTCAACTATGCCGTGTTCCCGCATTACGGGCCGGTGCAGGCACTGGAACAAACGTACGAGCGCATCATGTTCGAATGGCTGCCGCATTCGGGCTACAAGGTGATGGGCGCGGATTTCGAGCGCTACAGTGCCGATTTTGACGGGCGCAAGGGCACCGGGACGGTGGAAATCTGGTTGCCGGTAGGCGAAAGAGGCTGACCGCGACCCTTGTGGGAGCCGGCACGCCGGCTCCTACGGGACATCAATACAACGTAATTCTGACCCGCTCCGGCATCTCCCGGTCATACGCCTCGGCATCAAACTGCCCATCATTGAGCCGCTTGTGAAACGCCCCCGCTGACGGCAACGCCGAGCGGTCCAAATGTTTCTCCGGGTTCCAGCAGTCCGAGCGCACAAACGCCTTGGAACAGTGGAAATACGCGGCCTCTACCTGCACCAGAATCACCGACCGCGCCGGCTTGCCATTCACCGCAAAACTCTCCAGCAGTTCAGGCTCGATGGAAATCTGCGCCCGGCCGTTCACGCGCAAGGTTTCGCCAACCCCTGGAATGATGAACAGCAACGCAATCCGCGGGTCCTGCACCAAGTTGCGCAAGGTATCCACGCGATTGTTCCCCGGCCGGTCCGGAATCGCCAAGGTGCGCTCATCCACAATCCGCACAAACCCAGGCACATCGCCGCGTGGCGAACCGTCGATGCCGTCCGGCCCGGACGAACTCACCACCACCAACGGCGAAGCCCGCACCATGGCCTGGTAGTCCTCGTTGAGAAACGGGATTTCCTTGCGCACGGCGCGCTCGTGGGGGAGGCCGTAGAGGGTTTCGAGTTGTTCGAGGGTTGTCAGCATGTGAGTCACCTTTGCAAAAGGCAAAAAGCCTAATCTTTGAAAATTTCGGCGAGTTCTTCAAGCATTGGCAAACGCGCCGCTACCAGTATTACCTCACTGCTTAAGGCTGCCATCACGCGTGAATAGGCACCCATTGAAACGGACATACTGCCTTGCTCGATCTCTATGAGTTTCTGGCGAGTAACGCCCGCTAGCTTGGATAGATCTGATTGCTTGAAACCTTGGCTGAGACGCTTCGCACGAATCTGCTTGGCGAGCCTCTGCGTGATGAGTGAAGCATCCATGTCACGTAACCATTACATAGCTTGAGAGGTGTCATGTTTGCGTTACATTGGCTTGCCGTCAAGATTCACTTGGCAACCACCCACCTCAACCTTCGCTCATACCCAATCCGGCCCTTATACGCCTCCCCGCTATCCACCCATCCAGCCCTCAAGTACAACCCCATCGCCGCCACATTATCCGCGTCCACCGACAACTCCAGGCCCTTGATCTGCGGCCATGCCTGCAATGCCGCCGCCGGCAGCGCCTGCAAGCAGGCCCTACCGAACCCGCGCCCTTGTTGATGCCGATCCACCTGCAACGCATGCAAGGTCGCGCTGTGCTCATCCGCCCAATGGGGCAGGCACGGTGGGCGTTTGAGCAGCAGAAAGGCTACGGGCAGGTCGTCGGCGAGCAGGGCGAAGCCTTTGATGGCGTTGGGGTTGGGGTTGACCAACAGGCTGTTCAGCGCGCAGTAGATATCGCCGGAGTACGCCAGTTGCTCGGGATGCACTTGCAGGGTGTCGAGGTGCTGTTTCTGCACAAGGCTCAGCGTCTCATAGGGGACGAGGCGGGTTTCCATCAGTGGCGCATCCGAAATCCTACAAAGAGGCGTGGATTCTAGCGGGTTTGCCGGGGGCGAAATTATTTTTCAGTGGGCTGTCGATTTGCCGCTGGCTTGTTCGATTAAGGGTGTATTCCGCGCTTTTCCTCCCGAAGGAGTATCACCATGAGCACCGCCATCAACACCCTGATCGAACAATGGAAACACGCCGTCACCGCTAAGGATGTCGAGAAAATTGTCAGCTTCTACGCCGACGATATCGTCGCGTTCGACGCCGTCAGCGCCCTGCAATTCAAGGGCAAGGCCGCTTACCAGGCGCACTGGCAGGCCTGCATGGAGTTTTGCCCTGGCCCCGGCGTGTTTGACTTTCATGAGCTGCATATCGTCGCCGCCGACGACAGCGCCTTTGCCCACTGGCTCGCCCACTGTGGTGGCACCGGGCCGGATGGCGTGCTTAAAACCTGCTGGATGCGCGTGACCGCGGGTTACCAGCGCATTAATGGCCAATGGAAAGTGGTGCATGAGCACTGGTCTGCGCCTTTCGACATGGAAACCGGCACCGGTCTGTTCGACCTGAAACCTTGACCATCGCGATCTATAGTCAGTAGTCCGAAAACGGAGAACGTCATGAAATACCTGTGCCTGGTCTACAGCGACGAAGCGTTGCTGCACAGTCTGCCCGACAGCCCCAAGGACCCGGAATGCCATGCTTATGCGGCGTCCGTTCACGGCAGTGGCCGCATGCTGGCCGCCGAAGCGCTGGAGTCGGTCACCACCGCCACCACCGTGCGCATGCGCAATGGCAAGGTGTCGATCACCGACGGGCCGTTTGCCGAGACCAAGGAGCAGCTCGCCGGCTTCTACCTGATCGAGGCGCGGGACCTGAACGAAGCGATCCAGGTGGCCGGCGGCATTCCGGCCGCCCGGGTCGGCAGTGTGGAAGTGCGCCCCGTGCGCGAATTGAATCTCTGAACAACAACCATAAGACTCAAGAGGTTTACCCCATGTCTACGCAACCTGCCGAGTTTGAATTGTCCATCAGCCGCGTGATCGATGCACCGCGAAGCCGCGTGTTCCGTGCCTGGACCGAGCCCACCTTGCTCCAGCAATGGTGGGGCCCCCACGGCATGACCACCCCCGAGTGCGAAATGAACCTGTGGGTCGGAGGCCTGTTTCGCACCCTGATGCGTGCGCCCGACGGTGCGGAGTACCCGACCCAGGGCGTGTTCCTGGAGATCGTCGCGCCACGGCGCTTGGTGTTTACCGACGCCTTTACGCCGGGCTGGATTCCGTCGGGCAAGCCGTTCATGACCGCCGAAGTGACCCTGCAGGAGGTCGAGGGCAACAAGACCCTCTACACCGCCCGCGCCATGCATTGGCGTGCCGAAGACAAACAGGCCCACGAAACCATGGGCTTTCACGATGGCTGGGGTCAGAGTCTCGACCGCCTGGTAACCCTGGTCACCCAAGGCATGCGCGATTGACCTTTTCGGTCGAGGCGATCTACCGCAGCGAATCAAGGCGGGTGCTCGCGACGCTGATTCGCGTGCTCGGCGACTTCGACCTGGCCGAAGAAGCCCTGCACGAAGCGTTTTTCGTCGCGGTGCAACGTTGGCCGCTGGACGGTGTGCCGGACAACCCACGCGCGTGGCTGGTCTCGACCGGGCGCTTCAAGGCCATCGACCGTCTGCGCCGCCAGGCGCGTTTTACCCCGTTGCTGCAGGCGCAGGCCAATGCGCTGGAGGCGGCTGACTGGAGTGATGAAGACTTGGAAGACGACCGCCTGCGCCTGATCTTCACCTGCTGCCATCCGGCGCTGGCGGCCGACGCTCAGGCGGCGCTGACCTTGCGCGAGATTTGTGACCTCACCACCGAGGAAATCGCCCGGGCGTTTCTGGCCACGCCGGCCACCATCGCCCAACGTATCGTGCGGGCGAAGGGCAAGATCCGCGAGGCCGCAATTCCGTATCAGGTGCCGTCCCTGGCGGAGCTGCCCGAGCGTCTCGACAGCGTGTTGCGCGTGATTTACCTGGTGTTCAACGAGGGCTATTCGGCCTCCATGGGCGCTGACCTGACCCGTGAAGCGTTGACGCGCGAAGCTATCCGCCTGGGGCGTCTGTTGATGGCGTTGCTGCCCGAGCCGGAAGTCATGGGGCTGCTGGCGCTGATGCTGTTGCACGAGTCCCGACGCTCGGCGCGCACTTCGGCGAGTGGCGAATTGGTGCTGCTGGATGAACAGGACCGCTCGCTGTGGGATGCGTCCCTGATCGCCGAAGGCTGTGCGTTGGCGGAACAGGCGCTGAGCGCCCGGCGCTTTGGCCCGTATGGCCTGCAGGCCGCCATCGCGGCGGTGCATGCCGAAGCCACACGTGCAGACCAGACGGACTGGCGGCAAATCGTCGGGCTCTACGATGTGCTGCTCAGGATAATGCCGTCGCCGGTGATCGAACTGAACCGCGCCGTAGCGGTGGCCATGCGCGATGGCCCGCTGGCGGGGTTGCAGCAGGTAGAGCAGATTCTGGCGCGCGGCGAGTTGCAGGATTACCACCTGGCGCATTCGGCGCGGGGCGAGTTTTGTCGGCAACTGGGGCGTGTCGAAGCGGCGCGCACCGCCTACGAAAAAGCCCTGTCACTGACCCAGCAAATCCCGGAAAGACGCTTCCTCGAACAACGCCTGGCCGAACTCCAATCCCCCAGACAATGAAGCCCGCTCCCACACTGCCTTCATTGTCCAGAGGGCTCACTCCAGCATCGTGGCCAACAACCAACTCCCTGCCGGCCCCGGTGCATGCTGGCGCGACCACAACGCATCCACCGTGACCGAGCGTGGCCAGCCCCGCACCTTGAGTTCCTGCAGGCTGGCGTTGCCAAAACGCTCCACCAGCCAGCGGGGCAGGGGCGCCCAGCCGAAACCCAGCTGGGCCATCTCCATCAACATCAGGTAACTGGCGGCGGACCAGACCCGGCCAGCGGCGCGGTTGTCGTAAGGTTTGACGATGCTCGCCAAGCGCAATTCGCGATGGTGTTTCAAGGTCTGGTGGTCGACGCTGTCGAGGCTGGCCAAGGCGTGTTGCGGCGACACGAACAACGCGATCTCGGTGCGCTCCTGCACCGGCGAGCGCGTCAGGTCAGGCGGGTAGACGTCCTGCTGTTCGATAAACGCAATCTGCGCCCGGCCGCTTTGCACCAGGTCGATCAGGTCGTCGCATTCGGCGATCAGCCATTCCAGTTCGAGGTCGGGGTAACGCTCGGCGAACGCAATGATCGCGGTTTCAAAACGCTGCGATTGATACGTGTCCGACATCGCAATCGTCAGTCTCGGCTCCAACCCCTGGGCTAACTGACTCGCCGCCAGTTCCAGGCGGCTGCTGGCTTCCAGCACCTGCTCGGCCCGTTCCAGCAGCACATGGCCGGCTGGCGTCAACGTCGGCTTGCGGCTGCTGCGATCGAACAGCACCACATCCAGGTCGATCTCCAAGCTCGCGACTGCCGCGCTGACGGTGGACTGGCTCTTGCCCAGCTTGCGCGCCGCGGCGGAAAACGACCCTTGGGTGGCCGCCTGGACAAACGCTTGCAGCACTTCGTTGGACGCCATGTCTATCGCCTTGGTCGATGGTTATTGGTTATGAAGTATCGAGTCAGGGCGTGATCATGGCAACCCTCGTCATTCATGGAGCGCAGGTTATGAGCCCTACCAAGTCGATTACTGAACGCGTTTGCCAAGCCCTGGGCTTTGAAGGCTTGGCGTTGTTGATTTGTACACCGCTGCTGGTGTGGATCACCGGCAGGCCGGCCCTGGAAATGGGCGCGGTGACCTTGGGGCTGAGCCTGCTGGCATTGACCTGGAACATCGTGTTCAACAGCCTGTTTGACCGCCTCAAGGTGCGCCTGCAACTCGCCGCAGGTGGCTGGACGCGGGTGCTGCATGCGCTGATGTTTGAAGGCGGGCTGATTATCGTGGCCGTGCCGCTGATCGCGGCGTGGCTGAATATCAGCCTGATGCAGGCGTTTATGCTCGACATCGGTGTACTGCTGTTCTTCCTGCCGTACACCTATGTGTATCACTGGGGGTATGACGTGCTGCGCGACAAACTCCTACAGAAACATACCGCCCGAGGCCTCGATCCGCTGGCCGGTGATCCAGTGGCTACCGTCGGCCAGCAGGCTGGCAATCGCTCCGCCGATATCGTCCGGTAAGCCGGCGCGGCCCAGTGCAGTGTTACTGGCGACCATTGCGTTGAGGTTGGCGTTATCGCGTACCGCGCCGCCGCCGAAGTCGGTTTCAATCGCGCCAGGGGCGAGGATGTTGACGCTGATGCCACGCCCACCCAGTTCCTTGGCCTGGTAGCGGGTGAGCACCTCCATGGCGCCTTTCATGGCGGCGTAAGCGGCGTAGCCGGGCAGGCTGAAACGCGCCAGGCCGCTGGAGATATTGAGGATGCGGCCGCCGTCGCGGATCAGTGGCAACAGCTTCTGGGTGAGGAAAAACGGGCCCTTGAATTGAATCGCTACCAGTTGGTCGAACTGCGCTTCGGTGGTGTCGGCAAAGCTGGCGTGAATGCCGATACCGGCGTTGTTGATCAGAAAATCGAACTGATCCTGTGCGAAAACATCCTTGAGTGAGCTGGCAACCTCGCCGACGAAATCGCCAAAGGTCGCGCTTTGGCTCACGTCGAGTTTCAGCATCACCGCGCGGCCGCCCCGTTGTTCGATCTGGGCGACCAACGCCTGCGCTTCATCGGCCTTGCTGTGGTAAGTGCCGATGATATCGACGCCTTGAGCTGCCAAGTGCAACGCGGTGTTTTTGCCCAGGCCGCGGCTGGCACCGGTGATCAATGCGATTTTGCGGGTCATGGTGATGTCCTCTGTGATTGAGCGTTGGGAGCAGTTTATTTGTCCGGCCATATCGTGATAAACAGCGCTATACCGGAATCACTGGCCGGATAAGGCGAACAATCCCATGAACAAACTTGAGCTGCTGCGCACCTTCGTGCGCGTCACCGAACTGTCGAGTTTTACCCAGGCCGGCGAGAGCCTGGGCTTGCCGCGTTCAACCGTGTCCGAGCACGTGCAGGCGCTGGAGGAACTGCTCGGCGCGCGCCTGTTGCAGCGCACTACGCGCACGGTGCAGGCGACTCAGGACGGACGTGTGCTGTATGAGCGCAGCAAGGATTTGCTGTCGCACATGGAGGAGCTGGAGGGGCTGTTTCGCCAGGATGAAGCGCAACTCAGCGGGCGTATTCGGGTGGACATGCCCAATGTGATGGCGCGGGAATTGATCCTGCCGCGCCTGCCGTCATTCATGGATGCGCACCCGTTGATCGAGCTGGAAATCAGCACCACCGACCGCCAGGTCGACCTGCTCGCCGAGGGGTTTGATTGCGTGTTGCGGGTCGGCGCACAGCCGGACCAGACGGTGGTGGCACGGCGGTTGTGCAGCCTGCCGATGATCAACTGCGCGAGCGCGGCCTACCTGCAACGTCATGGCGTGCCCGAGACCCTGGCCGACCTGGCGCGGCATCAGTTGGTGCATTACGTGCGACCACTGGGCGCGCGTTCGGCGGGGTTTGAATACGTGCAGGGCAACAAGGTGCAGCGTATTGCCATGGCCGGGCGCGTGACGGTCAACAGCACCGATGCGTACAAAGCGGCGTGCCTGGGGGGCTTCGGGATTACTCAGGTGCCGGCCTTGGGCATCGGTGATTTATTGGCCAGCGGTGAACTGGTCGCAGTGCTGCCGGATTACCCCGCGCCAGCGCTGGATGTATCGCTGCTCTACGCGGGGCAGCGGCACCTGCCGCAGCGCGTGCGGGTGTTCATGGATTGGCTGGCGGCAACGTTGCAATCCCAGCTCTAACGCCGCGCCGATAATTGCTGCGGGGCCAGGAACGCATCGTGGAAGTAATCGCGTACCGCCTGCATCGCCGGGGTGAATGTGCGCTCGCGGTGCCAGGCCAGGCCCACGCTCATCGGCGTGACCGGGTCAGTGACCGTCAGGGTTTCGATGCGCTTGCCTTCCAATGACCAGGGCCGATGCACCAGGTCCGACAGGATCGCCACGCCGCTGCCGTTGGCGACCATGCTGCGCACCGCCTCCACCGAGCTGGTACGCAGCCGCACCTGGGGCGTTTGCCCGGCCTGTTCCCAGTAGCGCATGGCGCTGTGTTCGGCCTCGTCGACGGTGAGCAGGATGTAGGGTTCGCGGGCCACATCGGCCAGGCTCACGGCGCCACGTTCGCACAAGGGATGATGGCTGGGCAGCCACAGGCGGCGTTCCGAATTGAACAGGATTTCCGAGATAATATCCGGGTGAGTGAGGTTGGCGGTGAGCACCACGGCCATGTCGAACTGGCCGTCGAGCAAACCGTGTTCGATGGCCTGGCGCTCCTGCTCGAAGACCTCGATGGTCACGTCCGGGTGCCAGTGTTCCATGCGCTGCAAGTGGTGCGGCAGGAAGTAGCCGAGTACCGTGTAACTGGCGGCCAGGCGCAGCACGCCGCTGGCGCGGTAGTCGGGCAGCGGGCTGTTCAGCGCGTCATCGACGCTGCGCAGAATCACATAGGCGCGGTTGAGAAAGTGCCGCCCGGCGTCGGTCAGGTTCATGCCTTGGGCCGAGCGCACGAACAACTGCACGCCGAGCATGGCTTCCAGTTCCTTGATTGCCGTAGTCACCGCCGACTGGGAGATGTTCAGGTGGATGGCCGCCTGGGAAATCTGACCGATTTCGGCGGTGGCGACGAAGTAGCGGACTTGGCGCAGGGTCAGGGACATCGGCCTCTCCAAAACGTAGGGCTATCTGATTTTCAGAAGATGGGCCATCTGATAATAGATCTTCCCAAGGGGTCAAGCCGCAGCCTACTTTTCCAGCATCACTTAGGCGGAGCGACCTCGATGCAGGCAGTGGATTTCAATTCGGACATGGGCGAAGGCTTCGGCCCCTGGACCATCGGCGACGGTGTGGATGCGGAGCTGATGGCGTACATCAGCTCGGCCAATATCGCCACCGGCTTTCACGCTGGCGACCCCGGCACCATGCGTCGTACGGTTGAGCGGGCCAAGCAATTGGGCGTGGCCATCGGCGCGCATCCGGGCTTTCGGGACCTGGTCGGCTTTGGCCGTCGCCACATCAACGCGCCGCCTCAGGAATTGGTCGACGACATGCTCTACCAGCTCGGCGCCCTGCGTGAAATCGCACGGGCCCAGGGCATGACCCTGCAACACATCAAACCCCATGGCGCGCTGTATATGCACCTCGCCCGCGATGAAGAAGCGGCGCGGTTGCTGGTGCAGAACCTGCAAATCCTCGAGCCGACGCTGTTGCTCTACTGCATGCCCAATTCGGTGATCTGGCGGGTCGCCACCGAACTGGGGCAACCGGTGGTGCGCGAGTTTTATGCTGACCGTGAGTACGATCTCAGCGGCTCCATCGTGTTTACCCGCCAGGTCCGGGCGCTGGATCCGGCAACGGTCGCGGCGCGAGTCTTGCGTGCGTGCCAGACCGGTCTGGTGCGCACCGTAGAAGGCGAAGACGTGTTTATCGAATTCGATTCCATCTGCCTGCACAGCGACACGCCCGGCGCGCTTGAGTTGGTAGAAGCCACCCGCGAAGCCCTGGATCAAGCAGGCATCGTGGTAACGAATGGGTTTCTGTAGTGAGCGGGCTTGCCCCGCGCTGGGTGGCGAAGCCGCCCCTAAACCCGACGCCGCGTGTAGCCTGACACTACGCGGTGGTCTTATTGGGGCCGCTTCGCAGCCCAGCGCGGGGCAAGCCCGCTCACCACAACAAGCTTGTTCACCACAACAAGCCCGCTCACCACAACAAGGGTGTTCACCACAGCAAGCCCAGTCACCACAACAAGAAACGCCCTGAACATTTTTTTTTCGCCTGCCTTTCTACAATGATTCCAAGAGGAACAGACATGGCTGAAATGTCCCCCATCCGCTACAGCTTCGGCGGTGATGAACACCTGTTTGCCGAGGTCAGTGACAGCATGTCCCTGGAAGCCTTTTTCAAAGGCATGGCGGTGACACGCGCCGTGGAACGCCTGGCGCTCGAAGGCGTGCTGGATGTGTGCCTGGCCAATGCGTCGTTCCAGATTCGCTTCGACCCCGACCGCATCGCCCCCCATGTGTTGCTCGATGCGGTGCAGACCGCCGAAGCGCAGGCCGTGGCCGAGCGCACCTTGCACACGCGCATCATCGAAATCCCGGTGCTCTACAACGACCCCTGGACCCATGAAACGCTCATGCGTTTTCGCGACCGCCATCAGGACCCCAGCGGCACCGATCTGGAGTACGCCGCGCGCATCAATGGCCTGGCCGATGTCGATGCGTTTATCGCCGCCCACAGCGGCGCGCCGTGGTTTGTGTCGATGGTCGGGTTTGTCGCGGGCTTGCCGTTCATGTTCCAGATGGTCGAGCGCGAGCGCCAATTGCAGGTGCCCAAGTACCTGCGACCGCGCACCGATACACCGAAGCTGACCCTCGGCCATGGCGGCTGTTTTGGTTGCATCTACTCGGTGCGCGGTGCTGGCGGTTATCAGATGTTCGGCGTGACCCCGGCGCCCATCTACGACCCGGCGCAGCAATTGGCGTACCTCAAGGAACACATGGTGTTCTTCCGCCCCGGTGACATCGTGCAGTTCAAACCCATGGACCGCGACGCCTACGATCTTGCCGTCGCCGAGGTGGACGCAGGACGCTTCGACTTGCGCATCCGTCCGGTGGAATTTTCCCTCGACGCCTTTCTCGCCGACCCCATTGGCTATCCGAAAACCCTGCAGGAGGCGCTGGCATGATTAAGGTCCTCAAACCCGGCCTCGCCACCTCCGTGCAGGACCTTGGCCGCGAAGGTTATTACCATTTGGGCATCCCGCCGTCGGGCGCACTGGACCAGTACGCGCTGAGTGCGGCCAACCACCTGGTGGGCAACCCGGTGGGCGCGGCGGGCCTGGAATGCACGCTGATCGGCCCCGAGCTTGAGTTTCAGCAGGACGCGCTGGTGGCACTCAGCGGCGCCTTAATGTCGCCGCGCCTGGACGGTGAAGTCGTGCATCAGGACACTGCATTCCAGGTGCGCGCCGGGCAGGTCTTGCGCTTTGAGTTTCCCAAGGCCGGCGCGCGCACCTACCTCGCGGTGGCGGGTGGCATTGACGTGCCGCTGGTGCTCGGCAGTCGCTCCACCTATACCCTTGGCGCACTCGGCGGGTTTCACGGGCGACGCTTGCAGGCAGGCGATGAATTGCCCATCGGCGAACCCAGCGGCACGGGCCGTGCGGGCAACAGCCTGCCGATGGCGTTGCGCCGGTCGGTGGGTGGCGATGTGACCCTGCGTGTGGTGCCTGGCCTGTATTACGAGCGCCTGACCGCTGCGGCCAAAAGCAGCTTTTTTGCCGAGCCCTGGACCGTGGGTTCCGAAGCTGACCGCATCGGCTATCGCTTCAAAGGCGGCAGTGCGCTGAGCTTCCAGCCACGGGAGCAGCCGTTTGGCGCGGGATCGGATCCGTCGAATATCGTCGACAGTTGCTACCCGATCGGCTCGATCCAGGTACCGGCCGGGCTGGAGCCGATTGTGTTGCACCGGGACGCGGTGTCGGGCGGTGGCTACGCGATGATTGGCACCGTGATCAGCGCCGACCTGGACTTGATTGGGCAGATGCAGCCGAACCAGCGGGCGGGGTTTGTGGCGGTGACACTGGAGGAGGCGTTGGAAGCGCGGCGGATCTACAAAAAGCGCCTGAAGATGATGGCTGGACTGTTCGCTGGATAAAACTGTGGGAGGGGGCTTGCCCCCTCCCACATTTGGTTCTCTGTTCACTTTTGCTTTGGTTTTGTGTCAGAAGAGTTGGGTGAACAGCCAGTAAAGGCTGCCGGAAAGCAGGATCGCCGCCGGCAACGTGAGTACCCACGCCATCGCCAGGTTACGGATCGTACGCATCTGCAACCCACCGCCATTAGCCACCATCGTCCCCGCGACGCCCGACGACAACACATGCGTCGTCGACACCGGCAACCCATACATATCCGCCGCGCCGATGGTCAGCATTGCCACCATTTCAGCCGAGGCGCCTTGGGCGTAAGTCAGGTGGGTCTTGCCGATCTTTTCACCCACGGTCACCACGATGCGCTTCCAGCCCACCATGGTGCCGAGGCCCAGGGCGATTGCCACGGCGATCTTGACCCACAGCGGAATGAAGCGCGTGGAATTGTCGATTTGTTGCTTGAACAGTTGCAGCTTGCCTTGGGTATCGGCGTCGAAATTGCCGACCTTGCCCTTGTCCATCAGGCGAATGGTTTCGCTGCTCAGGTACATGTCGTTACGCACGTTGCCGACGGCTTCGGCAGGCACTTTGGCCAGGGAGCCGTAGCCTTTGACCTCCTCACCGATCTGCCCGGCCAGGGCCGCGAGGGCCGGCACCAGTTCTGCAGTGGCTTCCTTGGTGCGTACGTAGGTCGAGAGAATCGGGCGCGGATCGCCGCTCAGCGGTTGCGGTGCGCTTTTCACCAGGGCAACCTGGGTGACTTCGGCCACGGCCGCGAACTGCAACGACTGCTCGGCCGGCATGGTGCGGTTCAGCGCGTAGGCCATCGGCAGGGTGCCGACCAGGATCAGCATGATCAGGCCCATGCCTTTTTGCCCATCGTTGGAACCGTGGGCGAAGGACACGCCGGTGCAGGTGGCGATCAGCATGCCGCGGATCCACCATGGCGGCGGGGTGTCGCCTTTCGGCGCCTTGTACAGCGCACGGTTTTTGACGAAGGCGCGCAGGGCCAGTAACAGCATGGCCGCAAACGCGAAGCCGATCAGCGGCGACAGCAGCAAGGCGTAACCGATTTTGATCGCCTGGCTCCAGTCCACGCCGCTGGTGCCGTCACGCCCGTGCATCAAGGCATTCGCCACGCCCACGCCGATGATCGAGCCGATCAGGGTGTGGGACGACGACGCCGGCAAACCCAGCCACCAGGTGCCGAGGTTCCACAGGATCGCGGCGATCAACAGGGCGAAGATCATCGCGAAACCGGCCGATGAACCCACCTGCAAAATCAGCTCGACCGGCAGCAGCGCAATGATCCCGAACGCCACCGCGCCGCTCGACAGCAGCACGCCGAGGAAGTTGAAAAAGCCCGACCACACCACCGCGAAATGCGGCGGCAGCGAGTTGGTGTAGATCACCGTCGCCACGGCGTTGGCGGTGTCGTGGAAGCCGTTGACGAACTCGAAACCCAAGGCGATCAACAGCGCCACGCCGAGCAGCAAAAACGGCGTCCACGTGGTGAGTTGGGCGCCCATTTCATGCATGTCATGCATCAGGCTGTAGGCGGTGAACAACAGCCCCATGGCGAGCACGGCGAAGAAGATGATCACCGTCACCAGGCTGGGTTTCTTGTCCAGCCTGGGTTTGGGGTCTGCAACTGAGGTGTGGGTGGAGGCAGTCAGGGAAGGGGTGGCCATGCCGGAGCATCCAGTGTTGTGAGGATGTCGTTCATAGTCATTGCAGAATGTTACAGAGATGCTGCCATAGGTCAGTGTTTGATGGAATTGGGATAGCCGCTGATCCTGTATACGCCGCAGAACCTATGTGGGAGGGGGCTTGCCCCCGATTGCAGTAGGTCAGCTAAAGACAAACTGCCTGATCCACCGCTATCGGGGGCAAGCCCCCTCTCACATGTCAACTGCGTTCCAGTTCAGTAGTCTTTGCGCTTCCTGAAGGCCCATCGCCCGGCAATCAAGGTAAAGGTCGCCACCAACGCCACCAATATCCAAAAGCCTTCAGGGTCCTGCGAAAGTGGCACACCGCCCACGTTCATGCCGAAAAAACCGGCGATTATATTGATCGGCAATGCCAACACCGTCACCACGGTGAGGGTGAACAGCGTGCGGTTGCTTTGCTCGTTGAGGTTGGCGGCGATCTCTTCCTGCAACAGCTTGATCCGCTCACCCAAGGCCATCAGGTCGTTGATGATCAGCGCAAACTCCTCGGTGGATTTACGCAATTCCTTCACGTCTTCCTTCTGCAGCCACTGCGGCGGCCGGTTGAGCAGGCGCAGCAGCGAGCCCGGTTCCAGCGCCAGCAGGCGTTGCAGGCGCACCAGCACCCGGCGCGCGGCACCAAGCTCCGCGCGGTTGGTGGACAGGCGCGAAGACAGCAACTGGTCTTCGATATGGTCGACGCTGATGCTGGTCTTGCGCACGATCTGCGTCAGCACTTCACCCTGGTCGCGCAGCAGGTGCACCAGCAACGCCAGCGGCGAGCGAAAGCTTTCACCGGCTTTCACCGACGAGCGCAACTTGTCCACCGAATGCAGCGGTTGCAGGCGCGCGCTGATCAGCAGGCGGCTGCGGGCGCAAACCCACAGCGTAGAAATATCCGACGACACCATGCTGCTGAAATTGAACACCACGTCGTTGACCACCGCCAACAAGGCCGAGTCGACGTGTTCGATACGCGTGGAGCGTGAACCTTCATGCAAGGCTTCGAAAAATTCTTCCGGCAAATCCAGGTGTGCCTGCATCCAACGCTCGCACGCCGCGTGGGCGAGGTTCAGGTGCAGCCACAAAAACTCATCCGGGTCGGCCGGTTGTTGCAGCGCCTGGAGCGCCGTGGCCGAATCGATTTGCTCACCCTTTTCACCGGGGCGGAAACGGAAACCGTAAAGCAAGCCAAACAGGTCGGAGTCCTGGTGGCTGTGGTCGATGCTGTGGTTCATGAGGGCTCGCAGAGAAAAGGCCTGTAGGACGTTTCACAGGGCGCGTAGCGAATCATTGCAAGGGAATTTGACAGTTTTGTGACGGCTTGCGATTTATTTCGTTGCGGTGACATTTATTTGACCTCTTGTCAGGAACCGTTCAAGAAGCCTCTAGCACGGCGGATCCAAAGCATTAGCAACCGCTGTGGACCGGCGGTGCTTTTGATGACAGGGAAGTTAACGGCGTGCATGCACCACTTCCTTGTATCGAGGCTTTTCCCCGATGAATGTTTTGCGAACCTCCTTGAGAGCACAAATCCTTTCGCTGCTCGGTGGCAGCCTGTTGGCGATGCTATTGATCGCCCTGGCGTGTTTCAATTTCCTGTCCAACGGGGTGCAGAGTTACCGCAGTTTGATCGATGGGCCATTGCTGACCTCACAATTGATCGACGAGGCCAACCTGCAATTCAAGGTGCAGGTGCAGGAATGGAAAAACGTGTTGCTGCGCGGCAAGCAGCCGCAGGACATGGAGAAATACTGGGGTCAGTTCCAGGACCGCCAACGCGATGTGCAAGGCATCCTCGCGCGTCTGGTCACCCAGACCACCCGCGACCCGGCCCTGAACCAGCGCATCGAAACCCTGCGCCAGGCACACCAGCAACTGGGTGTGGCCTACCAGAAGGGCCGCGATGCCTACGTGGCGGCGGGTGGCGATGCAACCGTCGGCGACACCGCAGTCAAGGGTGTGGATCGCGCCGCGAGTGAGCAGATGAGCGCGCTGGTCAGTGACCTGCGCGAACAAGGCAGCCAGCAATCCAAGGCCATCAGTGCCTACGCCGAGCGCACCGTGCTGGTGGGCCTGGCGATCATGTTGCTGTCCGGTGTGTTAATCGGCCTGTTCAGCCTGTGGCTGATCAACCGCAATTTGATCCTGCCGATCCGTAGCCTGATCGACTATGTGACGCAACTGAGCCACGGTCGCTTCGCTGAGCGCGTGGCCAGCCGGCGCCAGGATGAGCTGGGCCACCTGGCCGCTGCCGCGAATACCTTGCGCGACTTCCTCGCCGAAACCTTCAGCCGCTTGCAGCGCAGCGCCACCGACCTGGTCGGTGCCAGCGGCGAACTGAATGCCATCGCCGGGCAGATGGCGACCGGCACCAGCGATCAATTCAACCGCACCGACCAAGTGGCCACGGCCATGACCGAAATGTCAGCCACCGCCCAGGAAGTCGCGCGCCACGCCGCCAGTGCTTCCCGTGCGGCCGACGAGGCGGACCACTCGGCCCGTGAAGGCGGCGAAGTGATGAAGGTCACCATCGCGACCATCGGTCAGATGCGCAACGAGATCCTCAACACCGGCACCATCATCCGTCGTCTGGAAACCGATAGCGTGCGCATCGGCAAGGTGCTGGAAGTGATTCGTGGCATCGCCGAGCAGACCAATTTGCTGGCACTGAACGCCGCCATCGAGGCCGCGCGCGCAGGCGAAGCCGGCCGCGGTTTTGCGGTGGTGGCCGATGAAGTGCGCAGCCTGGCGCAACGCACGGCGGCGTCGATCATCGAGATCAACGGGATTATCGAGGCGGTGCAGACCGGCGCGGTGGATGCGGCCCAAGCGATTGTGAGCGGTCAGTCGTGCAGCGATGACAGTGTGGAGAAGGTCACCCAGGCCGGCGCCATGCTCGCGCACATCACCCAGGCCGTCGAGGCCATCCGTGACATGAATCGCCAGATTGCCACGGCGGCCGAGGAGCAGACGTCGGTGGCCGAGGACATCTCGCGCAATATCACGCAGATCACCACGGTGGCGACGGCCAACCTCGACAACGTCAAGCGGACCGAAGCGGCGAGCCACAACCTGCGCGGGTTGTCGAGCGAGTTGAACGAGGTGACGGCGCGCCTCGGCGCCTGATCAGGCCGTTGGCAGGCTGAACGTGAACACGGTGCCGTGCTCAGCGGTGGTGGAGACGCTCAATTCACCGCCATGGGCGTCGGCAATCTGCTTGACGATGTACAACCCCAGTCCCAGACCGGCCTGGGGGGTGTCCTTGGCGGGGCGCGAGTAGGGCTCGAACAGCCGGGGCAAGGCTTGGGCGTCAATCTGTCCGGGGTTTTTCACGCTCAGGTTGAAACGACCCTGTTCGATTTTTGCCGTGACCTCCACCGGTCCATCGTGATGACCATGATGGATGGCATTGGCCACCAGGTTGGAGAGCAACTGCGCCAGGCGATCACGGTCGCCGCTCACGCCCTGCAGGTCGCCGATATCCGCCTGGATCACCCGTTGCGGGTGCACGCTCTGCACTTCCGAGACCACATGCTGCAATGCCTCCTGCAAACCCTGGCAATCGCCGATGTTCAGCGGGATACCGCTGCCCAGGCGGCCACGGGCAAAGTCCAGCAGGTCTTCGACCAACTGTGCGGCGCGGCGACCGCTGGTGAGGATATGGCGTACGAGGGTGTCGGTGGCCGGGTCGGGGAATTTGCGCAGCAGCCGTTCCGCACCGAAGTTGATCGCGAACAGCGGGTTGCGCAGGTCGTGGCCGAGCACTGCAATGAATTGCTCGCGCAATTCGGCGGTGCTGCGTTCTTCCTGCAATTGCGTTTGCGTGTAATGCGCGGCTTCTTCGGCTTCGATTTGCAAGGACAGCACCCGGGCGAACGACTCCATGGTGCTCTGGATACTGCTGCTGCGCAGATGGGCGGGGTTGGGGTCCAGGGCGCAGATGGTGCCGAAGAATCTGCCGTCGGTACGGAACACCGGCACCGAAATATAGCTTTCAAACTGGTAGAGCCGCGGGGTGTGGTGGTCGTGGTAGACCGGATCTTCGCTGGCTTTGTCGATCACCACGGACACGTGGGAGCCGCGAATCTCGTGGCAGATCGTGGTGGCTAGGTCCAGCTCACCGCCCACCCCAAGGCCGAAGTCCAGTTGGTCGAGCACGGCGCAGGCGGTCCAGGTGTCGTCGGTCACCCGCGCGACAGCGGCAAAGCGCAGGCCGGTCATATCACTGATGACTTTGAGCATCGCGGGGACGGCACTGATTCTGCCAATGGTGGCGATGTCGGCGGCTTTTTGCCCCATGCAGCACTCTCGATCCGTAAGGTGGTGAGCGTTATGCCCCGGCCAATGAGTGGGATTTTAGCGACCTTGTGCGCTGTAGGTGTTATTTCATTCGTTAGAGGGAGGGTTTTCCTACCCGCAGGCATAAAAAAACCGCGCTACCCAAAGGTAGCGCGGTTTTTATGTGAGGCGATCACTCAAGTATCGAGTTTGTCTTCCAGCACGGCGCCGGTCTTGGCGTCGAGTTTCACTTCAAACTTCTTGCCGGTGGTGTCGGTCAGGTCAACTTCGTAGACCAGTACGCCGCTTTTGTTGTGGTCCAGCTCGGTGTCGTTGATGGTGGCACCAGCGTGTTTGGCCACAGCGGCCGCGTTGAGTTTCTCGAAAGGCATCACTGCGCCGGACTTGAGCAGGCCTTCGATGTGGTCCGGGCGAACATCAGCCTGGGCCAGGCCGGCGGTCAGGGTCAGGGCGGTAGCGGCGAACAACGTAGTCAGGGTTTTCATGGTGTGTCCTTCTTCGGTGAGCTGTTTAAGTGGGATCAGGTTAGCCAGTGCAACTTAATTCATCCTTAATTAGTTCAAGCCGTTACGCCGTTTGTTCAATCCGATTAACACGCAGGCTTTCAGGCTTGAGCCTCCTGTAAAAGCGAGACTCGGATGAAACGGTTAGCGACTGGCCTCTGTGCGCCCCAGCGCCCCGAGGATCAGGCCTTTGACTCAGTACTTATAGTCGTTCAACAGATCCTGCACGCTGGACGACGGCCAGCGCTTGTAGAACTTCAGCAGTTCGGCGGCGCGGTTGGTGAAGATGCCGTCGACGCCGGCTTTCATCACCTTGTCGAAGTCCACCGGCTCATCGACGGTGTACACGTGCACCAGCAGGCCTTTGTCGTGGGTCAGCTTGTTCATTTCGGGTTTCACCAAGTCGGTGTAGCTCTGGTCGCCATGGGCGGTCAGCTCAGCCGAAGGGCCGGTGCCTATGGCGCCGAGGCTCTTGGCTTCGTCGACCCATTTTTCGAACTCGGCAGCATCCTTCGGTTCTTGCTTGGCGTAATACGCGGCCTTGGTGGTTTCGCCGGACTCCGCGAAGGTCTGCTTGTTTTTCGGCTCGATGCTGCCTTCACCCACCCACAACAGCAGGATTTTCGGGGTGTTGGGCATTTCGTTCTGCAGCGCTTTGAGGCTTGCCACTTCAAAAGTTTGCAGCACCACGCGGCCCTTGCCCTGGCCGACGCCGGTGTTGCTCTTGCCCAGCTTGGAACCGGCCGAACTCAGCCAGCCTTTGTCCAGCAGCTTGTTCTTCAGGTCGGCTTCGATGCCTGGGAATTGCTTGGGTTCTTTGGTCTCGATGTACAGGCCCGGTTTGTGCTGCGGGTTGCCTTCGGCGATCTTGATGATGTCGTCCAGGCTCTGGATTTTCAGGCCGACGAAACCTGGGCGTGCACGGTCCGGGTAGGCGGCGTTGAACCAGCTGCCGGCGTCGAGGGTTTGCAGTTCTTTCCACGTGAACTCGTTGGCCGGGGCGTCCTTGCGGTCGGGGAACTTGGTGGCCACGTCGGTGGTGCGCTGCAGGTTGTTGTCGTGCAGGGCGAACAGCACGCCGTCCTTGCTGCGCTGCAGGTCCATTTCCAGGTAATCGGCACCCAGGTCGCGGGCGACCTTGTAGGCGGCGGCGGTGGACTCGGGGGCGTCATAGGAGGCGCCACGGTGGGCGATCACGGCAGGGTAGGGGATGCCTTCGTTAGTCGCCAATTCAGCCGGGCTGATCGGGTCTTGCGCATGTGCCTGGCCGAGGCCGAGCATCAGGGCGAGCAGCAGGGCGCTCTTGGTAAACGTGGCAGGCATATGCGAAGTCCTTTCGTGGAGGTAGCTTTGAGAAGGCCTCCTTTTTAACAATTGATTGCGAAAGGCGCTATCACCAAACCGACATTAACGTGCGCACGGCCAAAGTTTTTCGGGTTTTTAGGGGATGCATTGCAGTACTCTTGCGCGAAGCTGCCCCGTCAGAGGGCGGTACTTTCGCCACGCGTGTAAACCATCTTTCCAGTCCCTGTGGGACTTTTCAGTGAGGTTTACCATGCGCATCACCTCCGAGCTTATCTGCCAGGCCGCCGACCAACTCCACGGGTTTGTTGGCCTCAACCGCAAGACGGGCCAGTACATCGTACGTTTCAGCGAAGACGCCTTCGGCATGGACGTGGCCGATGACGGCATCATCCCCACCGCCGAATTCGTCTGGCTGCCGGCCCCGGAGCAGACTATGACCCTGTCCCGCGAACGCATCCAGTTGCTGCTGGACCAGAACATCGACGACCGCATCAACATCACCGAGCCACTGCGGGTGTATATGCGTCGGGTGGAAATCCCGCAGATCACTGCGTTGCGCAGCCTGGTCAGTTAGGCGCAGGAGGGGCCTGTCTTTCAATTCTGGAAGGCGTAGGCCCGCTCGACTTTGCATACCCGGGTCTGAAAGGCCGAATACCACGTGGCGCGCCCCTGTTCGCGCACCGCCTGGTGCTCGGCCTGCTGCTTCCAGGCCAGGATCGCCGCCTCACTCTCCCAGTACGATACGGTGATCCCCAGGCCGTCTTCCCGCGCCGATTCCACGCCGAGAAACCCCGGTTGTTCGCGCGCCAGTTCGAGCATGCGGCCGGCCGCCTGGCCGTAACCTTGGTCGCCCTCGGTGCGCAGTGAGCTGAAAATCACCGCGTAATAGGGCGGGTTGGGCGTACGGGCGATCATGCCGACACCGCCTGGCAGGCGTTGAGCAGGGCAATCGCCAAGGGCGGGGTGACGCCTTTCAGCGCGCTGCGTTCGGGCTGGAACAACGTGGCCACGAAGAACGGATGATCGAGCAGTTCCACTGCGCGCAGGTCGCCAGCCGAATCATGACCACTGGGGATCAGGTCGCCTTCGAGCAGGGCATCAACGAACTCAGGGTTCACGCCGTAGCGGCAGCGATAACCTTCCAGCAGATCAAGGGTGCCGTAGGCGTCGGCGATGTGAGTGTAGGGCACCAGACGCACGTTGTCGGTGGCTTCCACCAGGGTACAGCTCAACGGCGCGATCACCGCGCGCTTGGCCTGTGGGGCGAGTTCGCCGTGCTCGGCGTCCTTCCAACCGAGCACATTGCGCGCGTATTCCAGTACGGCATGTTGAAAACCGCCGCAGGTGCCGAGGAACGGTCGCCGCTGTTCGCGGGCAAAACGGATCGCCCGCAGTGCGCCATCGGTGTCGCGGTAGGGGCTGCCGGGGACGCACCAGAAACCGTCGAAGTAGTGGAGGGTTTCTGGCATCGCCTCCGTGTCGAGCCATTGGGTATGGAGGGTCAGGCCCAGCGTGTCGGCCGCCTGTTGCAGCGCCAGGGGAATCGCCTGGTGAGCGATAACATCAGGGTTGTAATCGCCGATCAGGGCGAGGTGCAAGGGCGTGGCGTTCATGGTGTACATCCCGTGGCTTGTGGTGTCCTGGGACGCACTATAGATTGGCGTTCACGCAATAAAAATTGGCGTTTGCCCACATGCTCAATGCAGCCACGCACTATTCCATTGACTACCCTGACCTGTCGCTGATCCTCGCCCTGGTGCGCGGCGGTACCCTGGCGCGGGCGGCGACGTTATTGCGCGTGGATGTGTCTACGGTGTTCCGTGCAGTGCGGCGCCTGGAGGCGGCGTTGGGCCAGACGCTGTTTGAAAAAAGCCGCGCCGGTTACCTGCCCACGAGCCTGGCGAGCCACCTGGCGCAGCAGGCGGAATGTGCCGAACAAGCGCTGCAAGCGGCGCGCATCGGTGTGGAACAGGGCGGTGAGGTGATCAGCGGCACGGTGCGCCTGACCTGTACCGACTCGGTGCTGCAAGGTTTGCTGTTGCCGGCCCTGGCGCAGTTCATGCCGCAGTACCCGGCGCTGACCTTGGAGCTGAGCACGTCGAATGATTTCGCCAACCTCAGCCGCCGCGATGCGGATATTGCCTTGCGCCTCACCCGCGCGCCGCCGGAGCATCTGGTTGGCCGCCGTTTGGGCGGCGTGGCCTATCGGGTGTGCGCCAGCCCAGGGTTGGCAAGCCAATACGCGGGCCGGGAGTGGGCGGACCTGCCTTGGATCGCCCCGGATGATTTCCTGCCCGATCATCCCACAGTGGCCTGGCGCCGCGAGCACCTGCCCGGCGTGCGCTTGAGTTATCGCTGCAACAGTATGCAGTCGGTCACCGAGTTGGTACGGGCGGGGTTGGGCGTGGCGGCGTTGCCCGACTTTCTAGTCGACGACGGCCTGCAACCGCTGGGCCCCGCGTTGGCGGGGCACGATACGGCGCTGTGGTTGCTTACGCGCCCTGACTGCCGGGCGTTGCGCTCGGTGGTGACACTGTTTGATGAGCTGAGTGGGCATGTGCGCTTGCCTTAGGTTTTTCGCACAAAGTGCTCATGCATTTCGCACGTCAGGCTTTCGATATGTTCTGTCAGCTGTTTGGTCATTTCCGTGAGCCGGGTGTTCTGTTCCAGCAGTTCCAGCAACTGTTTGGTGGTCTGCGCGGCCTGGGCCTGGCGTTCGGTGTTGGCAACGGCCAGCGCTTCGCGGTGCTGCGCGTCGGCGTCGGACTGGGCTTTGTCGCGAGCGGCCTGGCGCGTCTGGGCCAGCAGGATCAAGGGCGCGGCATAGGCCGATTGCAGGCTGAAGGCCAGGTTGAGCAGGATGAACGGGTACACGTCGAAATGCGTGATGCCGGTGATGTTCAGTACCACCCACAGCACCACAATGGCGGTTTGCGCACCGAGGAACGTGGGCGTACCGAAGAAGCGTGCGAAGGCTTCGGCCTTGAGGGCAAAGGTGTCGTTACCGAAGGTCGGCGCCAAATGGGCGTGGCGGCGGTGGAAGCGCAGGTGGTCGACGGGGGCGGCTTCGGGCTTTTCTGAGGTCATGGCGGGCTCGGGTGCTCAACAAATAGACAGTTGTGCACTATAGACCGAGCCCCCGGCTGCCCGCATGAAGATCGGGTCAGTTGGCCCCACGTTCATTGGCAAACGCACTCACCGCCTGCACAGCCTCGCTGGTACCTGCGCGGATCTGCAGGATCACCGTACCGGCGCGATCGGCCAGGTCGAGACCTTGTGCGGCGCGGTCGCGGGTGCCGTCCATGCTGTGGATGGCCTGGCGGGTTTCGTCCTGGATCATTGCGATCATGCTGGAAATTTCCGTCGTGGAGCCGCTGGTGCGTGCTGCCAGTTGCCGGACTTCATCAGCCACCACGGCAAACCCGCGACCTTGTTCGCCTGCCCGCGCCGCTTCAATGGCGGCGTTGAGTGCCAGCAGGTTGGTCTGGTCGGCGATGCCCCGAATGGTGTTGACGATGGCGGTGATTTGCTGCGAACGCTCACCCAGCTTGGCGATCAGTTGCGAGGAGCCATCAATGTCCGCGGCAATGTCGCGCATGCCGCTGGCTGTTTGCTGGATCACCTCGGCACCTTTTTCGGCGATGTCCCGCGTGTTCAGGGAGATGTGGTACGCCTGGGCGGCGCTGGCGGCGTCGGCCGCATGTTGTTGCACCGTGGCGGTGATATCCGAGGCGAATTTCACCACTTTGCACAGGCGCCCACTGGCGTCGTACACCGGGTTGTAGTTGGCTTCAAGCCATACGGTCCGGCCGTTTTTATCGACCCGCTCGAACTGGCCGCTGAACAATTCGCCCTGGTTCAGGCGTCGCCAGAAGTCGCTGTAGGCCGAACTGCCGGCCAGTTCCGCAGTGCAGAACAGGCGGTGATGCTGGCCCTGGATCTGCGCCAAGGTGTAACCCATGCGCTGCAGAAAGTTTGCGTTGGCCGTGATGATGGTGCCGTCGAGGTTGAATTCGATCACCGCCATGGCACGCCCGATGGCCTCCAGTTTGGCATTGGCTTCACTTTCCGCCTGCAGGCGTGGGGTGACGTCCATCGCGTACTTCACCACTTTTATCACCTGGCCGGCGTCATTTCGCACCGGGTTGTAGCTGGCTTCCAGCCACACCGATTGGCCATTGCCGGCCACTCGTTCAAAGGTGCCGGACTGGAACTGGCCATTGCGCAGGTTCGACCACAACTGGTTGTACTCGGCGCTGCGAGCGAACGCCGGGGTGCAGAACATGCGGTGGGACTGGCCCTCCACCTGCTCGGCGCGGTAGTTCATGGTCTGCAGGAAGTTGGCATTGGCGCGCAGGACATTGCCGTGCAGGTCGAATTCGATCACCGCCATGGCGCGCTCGATGGCCTCCAGCAGGCTGGCCTGTTGGGCGACGGTGTGTTGCAGGGTGTTGATGGTTTGTTTATGGGTGTTGAATAACATGGTCGGGTGCTCGGGCAAGCGACTGCTGGAGTTTCCTTGGGTATGCGCCTGCCCCCGTAAGGCATACGCCATACGGTTGACTTGCTCATTGTCAGCTTCCTTGTGCCGACAGAACGGGGTGGAACAACGGGTTCAGAGTGATCAGCCTGACGGGAAGTTCGCCCCAGGGGCAGGACCTTTTTTGGGCAGGCGACCAATGGTGGCATTATGCTGCTGCCTGGGGTGCAGGACGCACTATTCAGACGAGCAGTTATCGGACAACGTCAAGCGGAATAGGCGACCTTGTCGTCACTTACGCTGACCCGGTTGCGCCCGGTGTCTTTGGCGGCATACAGCGCCCGGTCCGCGGCATTGAGCCACATGGCGGCATTGGTAAAGGACGGCTGGAACCCCGCCAGGCCGATGCTCAGGCTCACGCGCAGTTCCGGGATCTGTGGGTTGCGGTAATTGCTGAAGGTTTCACGCATGCGCTCCATGACCTGGGCGGCTTGTTCCAGCGGCATTTGTGGAAGAATCACACAGAATTCATCGCCTCCGTAACGCCCGGCCAGGTCGTTTTCCCGCAGGTTGCGCCGCAACTCCAGGCTTAGTTGCCGCAGTACCGCGTCGCCGACGATATGCCCGTGGGTGTCATTGATTCGCTTGAAGTGATCGATATCGATCAAGGCGATGGTGGCATGGCTTTGCTGTTGCTGGCACTTGTGGAACTTGAGGTGCAGCAGGTCTTTCCACGAACCGTGATTGAGCAGGCCGGTGAGGCTATCGATACGGCTCAGGGCGCTGAGAGCTCGCTTGTGTTCCGACAGTTTGATCGCCAGTTGATAGCAGACCATGCCGATGGCCATGGGGTAGAGCGTGAGCATGGGCAGGCAGGCGTAAACCTCAACCAGGCTGACCGACGGGTTGAAGTGCAGGCCGAACACCACAGCGCCGATAGCGGCGCCGAGTACTTGGGCCAGTGCGCCGCGTATCAGCAGGCGCTTACCACCGGCAGCGACGTTGTTCATGGCGACCATCGACAGCAAGGTCACGGTGGTCAGCGGTGTAAATTGCAGCGTCGCGGCCCAGAACCCACTGAACAGTGCGTCATACAGCAGGTTGCGTTGCTCGGCGTCATAGGGGTATTTGGAGCGGGTTGCCCATTGATACGCCACGTGTGGCCAGACGAAAGCATTGATCAATAACAGCGCCCAGAGCCAACCCGGCATCGCGAGCGGGTACAGGGCCGCTATCACGCTGATACAGCACATGGCTGTGCCGATAATCCTTGGCCTGTAGATACGCCTGGCAAAGGAAAGCCCTTTGCCTTGTCTGTTTTCCATAAATTCCTGGGTCAGCTCTTTTTTGCAGATACGACGACACATGTTCGTGGGCTTCACCGCTGATCGGAGAATGCCCACGAATATTGTCAATTATTCGCGGGGGAATAATCAGTGTCCTTCCAGGCCATTTGCGCAAAACAGAGGGCGAATGCGTCAAAAACGACCTGGGACGTCGCTCGTGCAACGGCTTTTTACGGCTGGCCCGGTGCTTTGACTTCGTAGCCGGCCAGGAACAGGTCGATGGCCGACTCGATTACGCTGGCTTGGCTGGCCGCATCCAGGGTCGGTTGCCCAAGGGTAATCTGTGGCCAGAAGGCAAACGCCTTGAGCAGGCTTTGGATCTGGTGGGCGGCAAAGGCCGGGTCACTGCAGTTGAGCCGGCCATCTTCCTGGGCGGCACGCACCCATTGGGTAAACCCTTCTTCGCGTTGGCTCAGGCGGGTGACCATGTCCTGCGCACGTTCCGGCGAATGGATGGTGGCAGCGATAGCGACCCTGGCGAGGTCGAGGAAATTCACGTCCGACATCATCTTCATCTTTGCTTCCAGCAACCCCCGCAATTGTTCGCGCAACGGGCGGTCGCTGGCGTAGCTGACGTCGAGCTGTGCAACACTGCTGGCCCAGAGTTTGTGGAGGATTTCGGCGAACAGTTCTTCCTTGCTGGGGAAGTGGTTGTACACCGTACGCTTGGAAACGCCGGCGGTGGCGGCGATCTTGTCCATGCTGGTGACCTCGAAACCGTTTGCGCGAAACTCGGCAATGGCCGCTGCCACGATGGCTTCGCGCTTGCGGTCGGTGAGGCGTTGAGGGGCAGTCATGGGTGGCGTTCGGCTCTTCAAGGAAATTACACTCGGCAGTTTACTTGCTCCGGATTTTGTTGCAATCTTGAAACTACACTGTGCAGTGTAACTTATAAGCGATCCGTAGGAGTCACCCGGTAATGGCCACGATCTCGTCCCGTGTCGATTCTTCGCCAGCAGCGCCCAGGCACGATCAGGCGCATTTCAGCAAAGAGCCTCCCGTGCAGCACGGAGGCTTTGGCAAGACCTTGCGTATTTTCTGGAACATGCTGTTCAACAAACCACGCAGTACACGGCCGGTGGGGCAGATCCCGGTGCAATCGCTGACCCGCGAGCAATTACTGGCCGCCCCGGATCACAGCGTGTTCCGCCTCGGGCATTCGACGGTTTTGCTGAAAATGCGCGGTAAATTCTGGGTCACCGACCCGGTATTCGCCGAGCGTGCCTCACCGTTCAGTTGGGCCGGTCCCAAGCGCTTCCACCAGCCGCCCATCAGTCTTGAAGCGCTGCCACCGTTGGAAGCGGTGATTCTTTCCCACAACCATTACGACCACCTTGACCGCAAGGCTGTCGTTCAATTGGCCGAGAAAACCCGCTGTTTTCTTGCGCCGTTGGGTGTCGGTGACCTGCTGGTGAAGTGGGGGGTGGAGGCCAGCAAAGTGCGCCAGTTGGATTGGTGGCAGGGCACTGAGGTGGACGGTATTCGGTTTGTCGCGACACCTGCGCAGCATTTTTCCGGACGCGGGCTGTTTGATGCCAACCAGACCCTGTGGTGTTCCTGGGTGATGATCGACGGGGCGCGGCGGATCTTTTTCAGCGGCGATACCGGTTACTTCGACGGCTTTAAACGTATCGGTGAACAGTACGGCCCCTTTGACCTGACGCTGATGGAAACAGGTGCTTACAACGTCGATTGGCCCCATGTGCATATGCAACCTGAGCAAACCCTGCAAGCCCATATCGACCTCAAGGGGCGCTGGCTGCTGCCGATTCACAACGGTACCTTCGACCTGGCGTTCCATGCCTGGCACGAACCGTTTGACCGGATCATGGCGCTGGCCTGGGAGCGCAACGTGTCGATTACCACACCGCCGATGGGGCAGGCATTCAGCTTGAACCAGCCTGAGCGTGGGTATGCGTGGTGGCTGGAGGTGGAAACACAAGGTGCGCAAGAGCACTTGGCTGGCTGACGACTGGGCTGGCAGTCGGAAGACGCGTCGGAAAAAGGAGTTTTCCGGGTGTTTCCAAGCAGTTCCAGGCCTCGGATGAGGGTGCGATGATCCTTCGGAAAGTCATCTTCCGGAGGGCTGTCCACATGGACATCAAGTGTAGGAAAATTTGGCTGCTGGGCGTGCCTTGTCGACCGGGCTCACCTTCGCCGCCACCGTCATCTTCGCCGGCGGAGATAGCAGGTCTGGCGACAGTGCCACCCACTCCCTCCGTCGATACACCCGCCCCGAGCGGTACCGCTTTCGGGACGGCCCCCGGTGGCGACAAACGCCCCGCGGGCGGCATCCCGATTCCAGGGTATGACGCGCCTGCCCTGCCCGTGAAACCTGTGCGTGACCCATCGCTGTCGCTGATTGCCTTAAGCGGCATCGATCCTTCGGGGCCGGTGATGGTGGAGGTGCCTTTGGTGCAGAACAACACCACCTTCACGGCAGACCGGAGAACGACTGGGCTGTGCGTGGGGGTTGCAGAACGGTACGAGCACGGCAATGACCACGAACGTATTGAGCACCGTGCGCTCTTTACGCTGGCGCTGGAAACCCTTCGTCTGGCTGGGCTGACACTGGTGCCGGTGCCTGCACAGCGAGCGGATGACTCCCTGAGGTTCGATCTGCACACCCGCAATGAAATCGACACGCTAATGAGTCAATACCGCTTGGATGCGCTGGTGTCCGACAGTCAAAGCGCTGCGTTCCATGCGGCGTGCTGGACGGGTTACCCAAGGCTTGGCGAGCCGCTCGGGGACGGTTCAACGCTGTGGTTCTATGGCGCGCGATCTTCCAAGGATTTACTGCCGATTCTGGTGCGGGTGTACCGCAATGCTCGGCGCCTGACACCGGTACAGGCCGGGCTACTCGACGTGTTGACTAATCCCACGGTGTAAGCGACGTGCGTCGCAATGCTGGGAGGACGAGAGGTTTTTAGACTGGGGCATGGATCGATGTGGGTCCTTCGTCGTTTCTGACTCCCTGAAGAGGTCTTATGTTCTCTATTGCGTATGGTCTGGGCTCGATTGCCCAGCTGGCCCTGCAGTCCATTGCCGGCGACTACTTACCTGCGGCCTCCAAGCCAGTCGCCCCCGGTACCGAATACCTCAGTGTCAATGAGCTTGGCAGGCAAATGGCCCGGCCGGGTGGGCTCACCTCGGTCGATCTGGTCAGTTTCCTGCAAGAGCGGATTCGCAGGCTGGACCCTCAACTGAGGTCTGTTATCGAACTCAACCCTGAAGCGCTTGAGGCTGCGCGCGAGTTGGATCGCGAGCGAGCCAGCGGCAAGGTGCGCGGGCCACTGCATGGTATTCCCATTTTGCTCAAGGACACCCTCGAAACCACAGGCATGCAAACCAGTGCAGGTGCGTTTGGGCTTGTGGGGGCAAGTGCCGGCAAGAATGCCCCGTTGGTGGATTACCTGATCAAGCAGGGCGCGGTCATCTTGGGTAAAACCAACATGAGTGAAATGGCCGGGTTTCGTGGAGGCCCCGATGGCTGGAGCAGCCGGGGCGGGCAAACCCGTAACCCGCATCATTCGGATGCCGACGTCGGGGGCTCCAGTTCCGGCTCTGCCGCCGCAGTCGCGGCAGGGTTGGCGCCCTTGGCGGTGGGGGCTGAAACCAATGGTTCGATCATTGTGCCGGCCGCCCGCAATGGTGTGGTGGGGCTCAAACCCAGCGTCGGCCTGCTGGACCGCAACGGGATTATTCCCGCGAGCCAGCACCAGGACACGCCAGGCCCGATGGCTCGCTCGGTAATGGATGCTGCGTTGATGCTCAATGCCATGTCAGGCAGCGATCCCCAGGACACGGCGAGTGTGGGCGCGCCCCAAGGCATTGATTACACAAAGCTATTGGTTCCAGGTGCGTTGAAGGGCAAGCGTATCGGTTACCTTGCGACGTTTTCCAAAGAGGGTGAAACCCTGCCCGTGGTGAACAGTGCGCAATTCAGTCGGACACTCGAGGTGCTTCGCGAGCAAGGCGCGGTACTGGTGCCCGTCAACATGCGCCTGGCCGATGCTTCACGCTATGACGAGTTGTTGTTCTCGGACGCGAAAGAAGAACTCAATGCTTACTTGGCCAATCGCTCGGGACTACCGGTCAGATCACTGACCGAACTCATCAGGTTCAACGATGAACGTGATGGCGCCAACGAGGATCATCAACCACTACTCAAGGAAATCAGTGCCTCAACCCTGACGCCGGAGCAGCGTCAGCCACTGTGGGACGCGCTCATCCAGGATTTCCGCAGCGCCATAGATGACCCGATCAAATCGGAAAACCTGGACGTCATGGTGTCGGATTTCGAGACAAACAGTTACTTCGGTGTCGCGGCAGCCGGCTACCCAGGGATCGCCGTACCTTCCGGGACGGATGAGGACGGTTTACCCACCAGTGCCTATTTTTTCGGCACTCGCTGGGCTGAACCTACCTTGTTGGCAGTGGCCCATGGGTATGAGCAGGCCGCCCAGGTGGCAATCAAACCTGGGTTTTGACCGGCCATCCCAGTACATCGCAAAGGGAGCGTCGGGCGCTGTTGTGGGCACTGGGCTCGGTTGAAGGAAGGTCGAACCGACGCACACTCATTCCCCACCCCGGCGCAAAGCCCGGAAAAAACACCAGCCCCTCAGCCTCCAGCCTGAACGCCAATGCCAGGCGGGTTTCATCGCCCACGTCGCCCTGGCTTTCGAAGTGCTGAACCGCTTGCGCCGTCACGCCCGCCAACCGGGCCAGGTCTTCGGTGCTCCAGCCCAGCATCGCGCGGGCCTGCACGCTGTGCTTGGCGGTGAATTGATGCAGGACGATCTGCTGTTCTACAAAAGAGCTCATTGCCAGAGAGGACATGGTTTTCTCCAGGATTCGACGGGGGAGGGCAAACTATACTGTGTTTTTGTACAGTTGTTTTGACCGCTCATCAACTGGATGTTTAATCAGCCGTTACTCCACCCCCGGCGCCTCCCGGATAATCAGGTGATCCAGGTTCTCGATGTTCGCGCTGAACACCCCGAACGTCTGTTCGGGTTTTTTTGTGCTCGGTACGTGTTTCAACGCCGGCGTCACCCCGTAGAAGAAGCAATACAGCTCTCGCTCACTGTCCACCGCCGCCTTGATCTGCTCCAGGAAAGCCTTGCGCTTGCGGTAAGTGTCGATGAGTTTTTTGCTCAGGTAGACGTTGACCGAATAGGGCTTTTTGTCGAGCCACACCTTCTTCTCGAAGTCGATGCGAAAGCTGCTGGTGTAGTCCTTGATCGCCTTGATCTTGCCCCAGTAGATCAGGCCCTTGTTGTCTTGCAGGTATTCGATTTTCTTGAAAAACGTCCAGTAGGTCGCGGTGTGGTCGCCAATCTTCAGCGGCATCGCCTTGAGCTTGTCCTTGTCGTCGATATTCGACACATAGCATTCCACCGGGTGGGCGAAGACGCTGGTTTTGTCCGGGGTGGTGTCGTGGGTGCTGTGGGGCGCAGAGCTACGGTTTGAAGGCGCTTTCGCTGGCTCGCGTGGGGCACTTCCCTCAGCCCCGGCAAGCGGGGCCTTACGTTCGTATTGACGGCGCGTGAGTACAAATTCCGAGGGGAAGTTGTCTTCACGCTCGTCGTCACCTTCACCGGTCGCGGTCTTGTGGGTGCTGGCGTAACGGCAGCCGTCGATATGCTGGGTGCTGGTCTTGTTCTTGAAATGGGGCGTGCGCTGATAGTTAACGTTCTTCGCGTTGAAGGTGCTCAGCGTATTGCCCGTATCGAACGCCGCACGGCAGGCCTCGTTGGGGCAGAGGAAGCTGTCCTTGTCGGAATCGAAGTCGGCGGTTTCGTCGAAATTCAGGTCTCGTACGTCGTAGATCGACAGCTTGTCGTCGAGACTCAGGCTGTAGGCCGTGTCGAATTTCATGGGGCTCGGGTCCGTGAGAAGTTTCGCTATTAATAGCGGGATCCCGCGCAAATATCAGCAAGAAACTGCAACCCTTCGGCCGCTCAAGAAGCACAGCGTTCCACCGACCGCCGTCAGCGCCCCCAATGCATAGAACATGCTGGCTGGCGCCGCATTGATCAGCAAATACCCACACATCACCGGGCTCATTGCCCCGCCAAACGCGGCCAGGTTTTGCGCACCGTAATAACTGCCGCGCAGGGCATCGGGAGCAATGGTGTCGATAAACAGAAACTCCGAGGGGTAGATGATCATCTCGCCCAAGGTGAATACGAACATCGCCAGGCACCAAGTGACCAGGCTGTCGGCCAGGCTGAACCCGATCAGCCCGACAATGAACAGCAAGGTGCCGAGCACGATCCAGTAACGCAGTTGCTCACGCTTGAGAAACCGCCCGATCTGGTACTGCATCAAGATCACGGTGATGGCGTTGCAGGCCAGCACCGCAGACAGAATCTTCAACGCCTAGTGAACCACCGGTATGCGATCCATCGCGACAAGGCCACCTTCGTCAATTACGACAGCCAGTCCGCCTCGGCCTCGCAAGTCGAAGCCGTCGCCATCCTGATCCTCACCGGCCGCTTCCTCGGCTTCCTGCCCGAACACTACGCCGCGCCACTGGTAAGGGAAGGGCGCCTGCGCGCACTGTGCCCGGAGCACGTTCACCTGAGCACCGCCTTCAACCTCATCCTGCGCCATAACGCCCCGCGCAGCCCGATGGTAAAAGCCTTCGCCACAGCCCTGGGCGTAGACCTCAAAGCCACGACATAACACTCAAGCCAAACACCGTCCCTCCGAGCGACAGAGATCAACTGTGGGAGCTGTCGAGCTTCAGCGAGGCTGCGAAGGGATCGACTCGGTTTCCCTGTCGAGCCCACGACCTCATATCGCATCTCTACGGACCGTTATCGTGTTCAACGCGGATAGCCGATTTGTTAGCGAATTTCAGAGTGCATTAGCGTTTTCCTGATAGTAGGAAGCAACAAGCAGCTATCAGGAGGGGTGAATTGGATGATTGACCCCTAGCCCCCCATGCTAGTGCGCTAAGAATAGACAGTCGTCGGACGGTTGCCATAGAGCTATGCAATAGAGCATCCTCGATCTATCATTCTTCTTGGTCTTTCCCTACCCAGAGAGGTGTTCTCTATGTCTTTTGGAACCATCTTTACTAACAATCGGACGCAAAATATCCGCATCCCTGCCGACATGCGTTTTCCTGCGGGAGTGAAAACTGTCGAGGTCCGTGCTGTAGGGAGAGAGCTGATCATTTCGCCTGTGGAAAACACTTGGGACAGCTTTTTTCTTGCCAGTGAATCGGTATCTGAGGATTTCATGGAGGAGCGCGCCGATCAAACCCAGCAAGAACGAGAGTCCTTTGATGATTAAGTACATGCTTGATACCAACATCGTGATCTACATCATCAAGCGTCGGCCGATTGAGATACTGGAGAAATTCAACGCCAACGTAGGGCGCATGGTTATCTCCTCAATCACCCTCGCAGAGCTGATGCATGGCGCAGAAAAGAGTCAGCTTGTAGAAAAAAACACGCGCGCCGTGGAAGACTTCTCTTCCCGGCTCGATGTCCTTAGCTACGACGACAAGGCGGCTTTTCACTACGGCTCGATCCGTTCAGACCTGGAGAAAAAGGGCACGCCTATTGGCGTCAATGACCTACACATTGCCGGGCACGCTAGAAGCTCAGGCTTGGTGTTGGTGACTAACAATGAGGGTGAGTTCAAGCGCGTAAATGGCTTGATTGTGGAGAACTGGATAGGCGCCTAGCGAGTATCTGCCAACCCCACCCGTATCACCGCTTCAACCGAGCCCGCTTCTTCTTCGCATGAAAATGCCGAAAATGCGCATCCTGCGCCGCCGCCAACAACTCCCGATCCCCACGCGTATCGCCCCAGGCCCGCAGCCGATACTCGCCCAAATCCCCATACACCGCTTCAAGTCGCAGCACCTTGTTCTCACACCGGCAGTTATTCCCGGTGAGCTTACCGGTCAGCACCCCATCCACCACCTCAAGCTCAGTCCCGATCAACTTGATCCCAAGACGATCGGCAAACGGCTGCAACACCAACGCCGGCGACGCCGAACACAGCGTCACCACCGCCCCCGAACCCAACTCCTGCTCCACCGACAGCACGCCGGCCGGGCGCATCAACCGCGCCCAATTGCGCTGGCAATACTCCTCGGCCTTCTGCTGCACCCACGCCTTCTCCACCCCGGTCATAAAGGTGCGGATCAACTGCGCCTTCAACTCATCCCGGCTGATCTGCTGCAACAAAAAGCGCAGACCTGGCACCGCCAGCTTGACCATCCGGCCATAAAACTCACCGGTGCCAAAGGCGAACTTGAGGAACGGCACGAAACTGTCGTGGTGGGTGAGGGTGCCGTCGAAGTCAAAGACGGAGAGTACTTTGGCGTCAGCGGGGCCGGCTTCGAGCATGTCTGGGTTCACGGGGTGGCCTCGGTCCTATCTAGTATTTTTTGAGTGTGCATCAGGTGTGACAGCAGGAGTTTACTCCCGTGCCAATCTTCCGACTTTGGCGTAAAGCCCCTCGGTGAAGGCATCCCGGTCACTCGACCGGTGACAACGCTGATGGCAATTGGGGCACAAGGCTACAGCATTGGAGATGCGATCCGAACCCTTCTGGGCGAGGTGCTTGACGTGATGTACTTCAAGAAATGGCAAACCGTCGACTTCAAAAGGCGCGTTTGAGCCGCAGCCTTCGCAGATGCCTTTGGCTTCTTTCAACACCCAGGCGCGGACCTTTGGATCACGGACGAAGGCCGTGCTGACGGTCGATACCTTCTGGGGCTGGGCAATGCCGTCCGGTAGTTGAGTGAAAGGTTGCTGCTGCAGTTTGGACGCACGGCGGATAAGCGTTTGCTCATCCGCTGTTTGGGCGGCGTCGTCGGATTCGAATACACCCTGTGCGGCGAGGGCCTGGCGGATACGTTGCTCTACGCCTGTGCCCACGTTCTTTGCAGGCTTATAGCCTTCTATGCGGTCCCAGCCCATACGCACAAGCACGGTGGAAATGTTTTGCATGCGGAACTCGATGGAGCCCTTTGCACGGCCTGCCACCGGGCCTTCACGCAGAAGGCGGTTTTCGATCGCTTTGTTGAAAGGTTGGCCGCTCTTTTCCCAGGCCAACATCTTTAAGTACGCTTCGACCGCTGCTGCCAATTCCGTGTCGTTCCAGTCCGTTTTGTCTTTCGTAATATCCATACAGCCGCCGAGGGTAGAAAACCCTCGGACGATACTGAGTAGCCATTATGGCGTCTACGAAATTTCCTACGCTTAGGTGGGATTCGGCGGTCGTCTGCGTTAGTAGATTCGCTGTTTCATTCGGAAGAAAGGTTGAGTGAGCTTGCGCCACCACTGTGTCCTTGCTGACTCTTTCCGATAGGTTCGATTGACCAATAGATATGGCATGTCTCGAAGGCGAATCCAGCCTTCATCCTGCCAGTGCAGCAGGTTCAGCGACATTTCCGGCCAGTCCAACATGCTTAACAGCGGCCGCTCCGCTGTTCGCGGCTGACGTTCATCCCGCAATGTTGGAACGACTTCATGGGTGAGCCAGCTACGCAGTAGGCGATTCCCTGGCGTGTAGTGATAGACCAGCAGCGCATAAGCACCTGACTCGCTGATCAGCAGCATTTCTTCCCACGACCGTGGAACAAAATGTTTACAGTTCTTCGTTGGTCCTCATCGAGCTTACGAGTTGTTCGCTCATCCAAATACCAGCCCATCAGGCGGCCAAGGTCACGAGCGCAGAACCAAGGTTGATTTTCTAGGAGGAGGGCATGCAGAGAAAGGTTGTGACGCGAAAAGACGGTAGGAACTAAGGTATCACGCATGGAGCACCTCCAGGATTGGAGGCATTTGAAGGTCGGTACGTACGCAGCAGATAACCTTCTCGACGAAGGTGAGAATTCTAGGCATTTCCGTTACCTCTGTGTGATGTCAGCTTTCTTAGGGCTGGGTGCCGGGAGTTAAGAAACCCCACACAGAGGGCCGGACATATTCCCCTTTCGGGTCTTGTATTAGCCCACTCCCGGCATAACAGAGATTTTCGATGCCCACGGGGAAACCGCAGGCACAAAAAAGCCGCTACTGTCGGGTGCGGTCAGTCCGCTGTGTGAGGTGTTTCTTAGGCACCGGGCAAGAGGCTAGTAATTTTTTTGTATGCGGTCAATAGAAAGTTTATGGTTTGCGGCGCCTAATGAGTTTAGGTTTTATTTCAATAAACTCTTCTTTGATTTTTCCTACCCAGCTAGGGAAAAAACCTATTGGGTCTAAGTCTGAGAATTCAACATATTTCTTTGCGAAATTATACTTAATATTTGGGCCATCAAAGAAATCTTTGATTATGACTTTTTCTGAGGTTTTGAGGTCCATGCAGTCGGCTGAATTTACAGCGGCGTGATCAAAATCAGATGTTTCTAAAATTCTATTTATTTCGGGGTTATCAAAAGATGATAGCGTTTCGAAATATATGCGTGGGTCTAGCGCATCTTCAATTTCAGTTGCGGGTATTTTTCGAATGTCATTGATTTCAACAAGCTCTATGGTGCTATTGATATTTAATAAGCGCTTGACCAGCAAATTGCTGAGATTGTTGTCATGTTCGAATGTTTTTGCTTCTATATCTGTGTCAATTAAGCATAGAACTTTTCCGGTTATTGCAATGTTTTTGTCTTGTAGTGGCGTTTTTATATAGCGGGCCATTCTGAGGACTTCTGCAGAGCCACCGCACGGTAAAATGCATAATCTTTGCTTTTCGATCTCTTCTTTAAAGAAATGCTCAAAATAAATTTTTTCTGAGCTGCCCTCACATATTATCCAGTTGTAGCCATTTTGAAGCGACTCAATAATTGATTGCGTTAGGTCGTTGTAGCTTTTTAGTTGTACTGAATATGGAGGAGCATTTTGCTTAAGGGCTTTCTGCTCTTGAGCTATCTGCTCTCTATAGTTTGAGAGATTAAATGAGTCTTTTTGGATCTCATTTCCCTCCTTAGATATCAGTACTGACTTTCCGCTGCTAAGTATTGGAAGGTGTCCGTACCAATGGGTTGTGATGATGAGCTGAGTTTTGTTTTGAGCTATTTTTTTCAAGTTCTCAAATTGATTGAAGCATGCACTAACATGTAACGAGCTTTCCGGTTCGTCGATCGCAAGTATAACATCCTTCTCTCTCACATCCCCATGGACAAGGTAGGCGTACGCTAAGTCAACTAAAGCTCTTCTTTTTTCTCCCGAACTTAGATGTTGAATAGGTACTTCAGAAGTACCTACCTTTCTGTGAAGAATTTTCACCGAGAAGTAAGCTTCAATAGTTTTTTGAACTATATCTAACTTTGTGAGATTCTTTCTCTTTCCTGTAGATTTGTACTTGTAGTCGGGAAGATTTTTTTCTATATCTGTAATGAAATTGTCAAGGTTTTTATTTATCTCTTTGACCGTTCTTTCATCGATTGATGAGCCTACTTCTCTATGGATGTTTTTGTCCATGAGGATTTGCATGTCGGCGGCTTCAAGTTTTGTAAAGGAGTTTACATTTGTCTCTACTGGTATATATAGGTAGGTTATGCTCTCTATGATCCAAGCTAACAACTTTGTTGTTTCCAGTTTGAAGTCTAAACTTAAATCGTCAAATATTTTTTTTAGCTCTGGTTCGAAAGTTAAAAAGAAGGCGTCCTTCTCATTGTGTCTTTTTCCGATAGAGATTAGATAGTGTGTGGTTTCTGCTTCTGTGGTTTTGATCGTGTCTCTATGGGTGAGGAAGTCATCTAGTACGCCTTTTTTTGAGCTTGACCACAGATAGTTGCTTATGGCTTCTAGAGACTTTATAGAATTTTCGTCAAGGTGCTTGTTGGAGTCTGAAATCGAAATTAGGAAGAGGGGGCTGATAAAGGGGGTCTTATCGTTTGTGCTGATACCACCTTCAAGTTGCGCTTGTTTGTTAATTACCCAGTCTTTTGAGTCTTTATGGTTAAAATATTTGTCAAGGGCGTCAAGTATCGAGCTCTTTCCAACGCCATTTTCTCCGATGAGGGAGGTGAAATTTTCGCCGTCAGATAGAGGGATATAGTTTATGTTTTTGTAAACACCGTAGTGACGTAAAAATAAGCCTGCTACTAAAATCATCGGAGCTTCCCTATTGCGTGTGTTGGGTGTTAGCTCACATAGATGCTTAGAAATAAAAAAGGCCCCTAATGCGGGGCCCTCTTGCGCTTCCTGACATCCTTGTAAGGTAAGCGTTTATATCATGGCGTTAAGCCATCATCAATCCCAGCTCAACGCGCCCCCCGTCTGATACTCAATAACCCGAGTCTCAAAGAAATTCTTCTCTTTCTTCAAGTCCATAATCTCACTCATCCACGGGAACGGGTTGGTGGTGCCTGGATACTCTTCCTTCAACCCAATCTGCGACAGACGACGGTTAGCGATGAACTTCAAGTAGTCTTCCATCATCGCCGCGTTCATGCCCAGCACGCCGCGTGGCATGGTATCGCGAGCGTATTCAATCTCCAGCTGAGTCCCTTGCAGAATCATCTGGGTCGCTTCTTCCTTCATCTCGGCATCCCACAAATGCGGGTTTTCGATTTTGATCTGGTTGATCACATCGATACCGAAGTTCAGGTGCATCGACTCGTCGCGCAGGATGTACTGGAACTGTTCTGCCACGCCGGTCATTTTGTTGCGACGGCCCATGGAGAGGATCTGGGTGAAGCCGCAGTAGAAGAAGATGCCTTCCAGTACGCAGTAGTAGGCGACCAGGTTACGCAGCAGCTCTTTATCCGTCTCAACGGTACCGGTTTCGAACTTCGGATCGGAGATCGAACGGGTGTACTTCAGGCCCCAGGCAGCCTTTTTGGCGACCGATGGAATCTCGTGGTACATGTTGAAGATCTCGCCTTCATCCATGGCCAGCGATTCGATGCAGTACTGGTAGGCGTGGGTGTGGATCGCTTCTTCGAAGGCCTGGCGCAGGATGTACTGGCGGCACTCCGGGTTGGTGATCAGGCGGTACACGGCCAGCACCAGGTTGTTGGCCACCAGGGAGTCGGCGGTGGAGAAGAAGCCCAAGTTGCGCATGACGATGCGGCGTTCGTCGTCGGTCAGGCCTTCGGGGTTTTTCCACAGGGCGATGTCGGCGGTCATGTTGACCTCTTGCGGCATCCAGTGGTTGGCGCAACCGTCGAGGTACTTTTGCCAGGCCCAGTCGTACTTGAAGGGCACGAGTTGGTTGAGGTCGGCGCGGCAGTTGATCATGCGCTTTTCGTCGACGGCGACGCGGGCGGCGGAGCCTTCGAGTTCGGCGAGGCCTTCGGCGACGTCGAGTTTGTCGAGGGCGGCCTTGGCGCGCACGATGGCGGCGGAGTCACTGGCGGTGACGGCGCGGGCTTCGATGGCGGCGGCAGCGCCGGCACCGTCGAGGCGGTCCATGTTGGCTTCGGTGGCGTGGCCGGCGTTGGCGCCTTTGGTGGCTACTTCGCCGTCTTCTTCTTTGTCGAATTCGTCCCAGCTCAGCATGACGTGTCGTCTCCTGCGTGAGGGCTCAAGGTGCCCGTGTGAAACCGGATGGTTGGGTGTTCACACGGCCCCAGGGCCGCGGTGGATCTTAAGGAATCGTTTGTTGCAGCAGCTAGCGCAGGCATTAAACGCAATAGGGTAACGGGTGCTCTGCGTGAGGCTTGAGGGGCGGAGCGGTAGGTGCTTGCTCCAGCGGAGGCCTCAGGTCTGGCTCTTCATCCCTGTGTAAAGGGATATTGCAGGCCCGATTTACCCGCGCATTGTAGGGGAAAAAAACCGGTTTGTGTTGAGGCGGATGGTCACGGAGACGGGCCCGAATGGCGTGTTTTTCGGCCAGAGTGCGGGTTTATAAGGCTTTGCTGCGGTTGGATTTTTTTGACGGGCGGTGGGATGTTTTTTGTAGGGCGGGGAGAGGAGTGGTGAGTCAGGCTTTATAGGGTGGGTGTGGCGGCTATTGCTATTGGGGCAAGCCCCCTCCCACATTTGGGCGGTGTCGGGCTTGGGGGCGGTTCTTGGCCGCAAGATCGATTTCTTGCGGCGACCAAGATCCGAGTTGAATCTAAATAACCAAGTTATTACCCGTTAGAGCAACCATTGCCCATCACATGGTAATTAAGAATATGACGCTGACCTTGTGAGTCTTCGTATTCCATCTTTACCGGTACAACTTCGCACACTTCTGGAATGTTGCTCATGGACAGTACTTTTGCTACGTCCAGATGGGTGCTGTAAGTGTAGTCCTCAACGATCGGGGTGTTGCGACCAGCTACGTCAGTCGGGGCTTCGTCGGCCAGGGCGGCGGTGGCGCACAGGCTGCTGAGGGCCATAACTACTAAAGCTTTCATTTCTCTATTTACCTTCTTCAGGGCGAAAGGGGTCACGGGACCCTTGTGAGGCCACGTGTGTAACTTAAGAGTTGGGAAGTTCGGATTAACGTTGCCTTCGTGGGGGCTGTTGCGTTGTTAATCACTGCTGTATTTAACTAAAGTGCCGTGTTGGCGGAAGTGATTTTAGGCCCTCAGGTTATATTCATATACCCGTGCTTTTGATAAACACTGTTGGCGGTTTTTGTAACAATCCTGTGGTAAAGCTTTTTTCACAATGCTGCGAAGCGCCGCAGACCGCGGGCTAGAGGTGCAGGAGGGGATATCAGGGCAATTTGTAGGGGCTTGTTACTACCATCGTCGAATGGTTCTATAGGCCAGCCCCGGCTACAACAGGGCCATACAACAACAACTATGTCACCGAGGTAAGAAAGATGAGTGCGGCTTCCCTGTACCCCGTTCGCCCCGAAGTAGCAGCCAACACGCTGACCGACGAGGCAACCTACAAGGCCATGTACCAGCAGTCGGTGGTCAACCCCGATGGCTTCTGGCGCGAGCAAGCCAAGCGCCTCGACTGGATCAAGCCTTTCACCACGGTGAAGCAGACTTCTTTCGACGATCACCATGTCGACATCAAGTGGTTTGCCGATGGCACCTTGAACGTTTCCTACAACTGCCTGGACCGTCACCTCGCCGAGCGTGGCGACCAGGCGGCGATCATCTGGGAGGGCGATGACCCTGCCGAGAGCCGCACCATCACCTACCGCGAGCTGCATGAAGAAGTCTGCAAGTTCGCCAACGCCCTGCGTGGCCAGGATGTGCACCGCGGCGACGTGGTGACTATCTATATGCCGATGATCCCCGAAGCCGTGGTCGCCATGCTGGCCTGTACCCGCATCGGTGCGATTCACTCGGTGGTGTTTGGCGGTTTCTCGCCGGAGGCCCTGGCCGGCCGCATCATCGACTGTAAGTCGAAGGTGGTGATCACTGCAGACGAAGGCATCCGCGCCGGTAAGAAAATCCCACTGAAGGCCAACGTCGACGACGCCCTGACCAACCCGGAAACCAGCAGCATCCAGAAGGTCATCGTGTGCAAGCGCACCAATGGCCAGATCAAGTGGAACCAGCATCGCGACATCTGGTACGAAGACCTGATGAAAGTGGCGGGCACCGTGTGTGCGCCCAAAGAGATGGGCGCCGAAGAAGCGCTGTTCATCCTCTACACCTCTGGCTCCACCGGCAAGCCTAAGGGCGTGCAGCACACCACCGGCGGCTACCTGTTGTATGCGGCCCTGACCCATGAGCGTGTGTTCGACTACCGCCCAGGCGAAATCTACTGGTGCACCGCCGACGTCGGCTGGGTCACTGGCCATACTTATATTGTCTACGGCCCGCTGGCCAATGGCGCGACCACCTTGCTGTTCGAAGGCGTGCCGAACTACCCGGATATCACGCGGGTGGCGAAGATCGTCGACAAGCACAAGGTCAATATCCTCTACACCGCCCCGACCGCGATCCGCGCGATGATGGCTTCCGGCACCGCCGCTGTTGAAGGCGCCGATGGCAGCAGCCTGCGTTTGCTCGGTTCGGTGGGTGAGCCGATTAACCCAGAGGCGTGGGACTGGTACTACAAGAACGTCGGCCAATCCCGTTGCCCGATCGTCGACACCTGGTGGCAGACCGAAACCGGCGGCAACATGATGAGCCCATTGCCGGGCGCGCATGCGCTCAAACCGGGTTCGGCGGCACGCCCGTTCTTCGGCGTGGTGCCGGCGCTGGTGGACAACCTCGGCAACCTGATCGAAGGCGCCGCTGAAGGTAACCTGGTGATCCTCGATTCGTGGCCAGGCCAGGCGCGTACGCTGTTTGGCGACCATGACCGCTTCGTTGACACCTACTTCAAGACGTTCCGTGGCATGTACTTCACCGGTGACGGTGCGCGGCGTGACGAGGACGGTTACTACTGGATCACCGGGCGTGTGGACGACGTGTTGAACGTGTCCGGCCACCGCATGGGCACCGCCGAGATTGAAAGCGCGATGGTTGCGCACCCGAAAGTTGCCGAAGCGGCCGTCGTCGGTGTGCCGCACGACATCAAAGGGCAGGGCATCTATGTGTATGTCACGCTCAAAAATGGCGAAGAGCCGAACGAAGCGCTGCGCCTGGAGTTGAAAAACTGGGTGCGCAAAGAGATCGGGCCGATTGCTTCGCCGGACGTGATCCAGTGGGCGCCGGGCTTGCCGAAGACGCGCTCGGGGAAAATCATGCGGCGGATTCTGCGCAAGATTGCCACGGCCGAGTATGACGGGTTGGGGGATATCTCCACCCTGGCGGATCCGGGCGTGGTGGCGCATTTGATTGAGACACACAAGACCATGAACGTCGCGTAACGCGGGTTAGTGGGACGAAGCCCCATCCGGCGTGAGTCGGGTGGGGCTTTTTTGTGGGATCTTGAAACCTATGGAGATCAAATGTGGGAGGGGGCTTGCCCCCGATGGCAGTGTGTCAGTGGCCATATTTGGCGCTGGTCCACCGCTATCGGGGGCAAGCCCCCTCCCACATGGGATCTGCGCCAGTCAAATAAATATCGGTTTTTCTCGTAGGAGGTTTCTGAATGTTACCGTCGAACGCAAATGTGTAACCTGCCGCCCGAACATGAGGCAATGTGCTACGCCCATGCCCCGAAAAACCGCGTTCCAGACACCCCTAGAAATAAGATTAAACGCCACACTTGCCGTGCTAGAAGGGTTTGCGAATAATAGGCCCGCAATTTGCAGCGTCTACAGGTTTAATGTCTTTTGTCTCTGCATAAAATCCAGAGGCTGTCAATGAGCTGGAACCGCTTTCTCGGTGCTTCTGTAAATTGTTGTCGCATTGAGGAAATATCGGCTTCCGGCCTGTCGTTAGAATGCCGATCACTCGCTCGTCGTCTCCGGTGTGTAACTGGTGTAGGACGCAGCAGCGCAATTCGGTTTCCCTTACGTCGCATCGTGGGCCATGGCTCATACTGCTGTTTTGCCCTATACCGATGGAGTCCCAAGATGAAGAAACTCGTGCTGTTGGGCGCCCTGGCGCTGTCCGTGCTGTCCATGCAGGCTTTCGCTGAAGGCAAGCCTCTGAAAATAGGTATCGAAGCGGCTTACCCTCCGTTTGCTTCCAAAGCGCCCGATGGCAGCATCGTCGGTTTTGACTACGACATCGGCAACGCCCTGTGCAAGCAGATGGACGTGAAGTGCACCTGGGTCGAACAAGAGTTCGACGGCCTGATCCCAGCGCTGAAAGTGCGCAAGATCGACGCGATCCTGTCGTCCATGTCCATCACCGAAGACCGTAAGAAGTCCGTGGACTTCACCAACCGCTATTACCTGAGCCCAGCGCAACTGGTGATGAAGGAAGGCACCACCGTCAGCGACAGCCTGGATGAATTGAAGGGCAAGAAAATCGGCGTGCAACGCGGTTCGATCCACGATCGTTTCGCCAAGGAAGTCCTGGCCCCTAAAGGCGCCACGGTTGTGCCTTACAGCTCGCAGAACGAAATCTACCTGGACGTGGAAGCCGGTCGCCTCGACGGCACCGTGGCTGACGCTACCCTGCTGCAAGACGGCTTCCTGAAAACCCCAGCCGGTAAAGGCTACGCGTTCGTGGGCCCACAGTTCACCGACCCCAAGTACTTCGGCGACGGCATCGGCATCGCTGTACGCAAAGGCGACAAGGAAAACCTGGACCGCATCAACGCAGCCATTGCCGCGATCCGTGCCAATGGTGAGTACAAGAAAATCCAGGACAAGTACTTCGACTTCGATATTTACGGCGCTGACCCTAAGTAAATCGTCGCAACGGTCTGTCCAAAATGGCGCAAGCAACAGAATTCCTGCGGTTTGCGCCATTTTTTCATCCCCCTTTTCGAGGACCTGAATCATGTTGAAAGGCTACGGGGCCGTCATCCTCGATGGCGCATGGTTGACGCTTCAGCTCGCCTTGTCGTCCATGGCCTTGGCCATTGTTCTGGGTCTGATCGGGGTCGCGTTACGCCTGTCGCCGGTGCGCTGGTTGGCCTGGCTGGGTGACTTGTACTCCACGGTGATCCGCGGGATTCCGGACTTGGTGCTGATCCTGCTGATTTTCTACGGCGGTCAGGACCTGCTCAACCGCGTCGCGCCGATGCTCGGCTACGACGACTATATCGACTTGAACCCCTTGGCCGCCGGTATCGGCACCCTGGGTTTCATCTTCGGCGCCTACCTGTCGGAAACTTTCCGCGGCGCCTTCATGGCCATTCCCAAGGGCCAGGCCGAAGCCGGCCTTGCGTATGGCATGAGCAGTTTCCAGGTGTTTTTCCGGGTGATGGTGCCGCAGATGATCCGGCTGGCGATCCCTGGGTTTACCAACAACTGGCTGGTCCTCACCAAGGCCACCGCGCTGATTTCGGTGGTGGGCCTGCAAGACATGATGTTCAAGGCCAAGCAGGCGGCAGACGCCACCCGCGAGCCTTTTACCTTCTTCCTCGCAGTGGCGGCGATGTACCTGGTGATCACCAGCGTGTCGTTGTTGGCCCTGCGTTCTCTTGAGAAGCGCTACTCGGTAGGCGTAAGGGCGGCTGATCTATGATCTTCGACTACAACGTCATCTGGGAGGCCATGCCGCTGTACCTTGGCGGCCTGCTGACCACCCTGAAACTGCTCGCCATCTCGCTGTTCTTCGGCCTGCTCGCCGCCTTGCCCCTGGGCTTGATGCGCGTGTCCAAGCAGCCGATCGTCAACGGTGCGGCCTGGCTCTACACCTATGTGATTCGCGGCACGCCGATGCTGGTGCAGCTGTTTTTGATCTACTACGGCCTGGCCCAATTCGAAGCGGTGCGCGAAAGCGTCCTGTGGCCGCTGCTGTCCAGCGCGACCTTCTGCGCGTGCCTGGCCTTTGCGATCAACACCAGCGCCTACACCGCCGAGATCATTGCCGGCAGCCTCAAGGCCACGCCGAACGGCGAGATCGAAGCGGCCAAGGCCATGGGCATGTCGCGCTACAAGCTGTACCGCCGCATTTTGCTGCCGTCGGCCCTGCGCCGTGCGCTGCCGCAGTACAGCAACGAAGTGATCATGATGCTGCAGACCACCAGCCTGGCGTCCATCGTCACCCTGATCGACATCACCGGTGCCGCACGCACGGTGAACGCGCAGTTTTACCTGCCGTTCGAAGCCTATATCACCGCCGGTGTGTTCTACCTGTGCCTGACCTTCATCCTGGTGCGCCTGTTCAAGTTGGCCGAGCGCCGCTGGCTGAGCTACCTGGCTCCACGGAAGCACTGATATGGAACGTATCGATCACCTGTTGCCCTGGGGCCACCTGGGCTGCGAGCGCCAGCTGAGCGTGTTCCGTTTCGGCAAGGGCGAGCGCAAGGCCTATATCCAGGCCAGCTTGCACGCCGATGAATTGCCCGGCATGCGCGCCGCCTGGGAGCTGAAAAAGCGTCTCACCGAACTGGAACAGCAAGGCGCCCTCAACGGCGTGATCGAGCTGGTGCCGGTGGCCAACCCGATGGGCCTGGGCCAGTTGCTGCAAGGCAGCCACCAGGGCCGTTTCGAAGTGGGCAGCGGCAAGAACTTCAACCGCGATTTTGTTGAGTTGAGCGAGCCGGTCACTGAGCTGCTCAAGGGCAAGCTGGGCGATGATTCCCACGCCAATGTGCGCATGATCCGCCAAGCCATGAACGATGTGCTCAGCGCATTGCCAGAGCCGAGCAGCCAGTTGCAGGGCATGCAGCGCATCCTGCTCCGCCACGCTTGCACCGCCGATGTGGTGCTCGACCTGCATTGCGACGCCGAAGCCGCGCTGCACATGTACGCGCTGCCGCAGCACTGGCCGCAGTGGCGCTCGCTGTCGGCGCACTTGAATGTGAGAGTCGGCCTGTTGGCGGAAGACTCCGGCGGCAGTTCGTTCGATGAGGCCTGTTCGCTGCCATGGCTGCGTTTATCCCAGGCGTTCCCTGAGGCGCAGATCCCACTGGCCTGTCTGGCGACGACGCTGGAACTGGGCGGCCAAGCCGACACCGGACGCGATGAAGCGGTCTTCCACGCCGAAGGCATCCTCGCGTTTCTCGCCGAGCAGGGCTTGATCAAGGGGGAATGGCCCGCGCCACAGTTCGAGCCCTGTGAAGGCCTGCCGTTTGAAGGCACCGAACTGCTGTTCGCGCCCCACGCCGGGGTGATCAGTTACCTGCGTAAAGCCGGTGATGTGGTCGAAAAAGGCGAGCCGATTTTTGAAGTGATTGACCCCCTGGAAGACCGCGTCAGCACGATTTGCGCGGGCACCTCGGGGGTGTTGTTTGCCGTTGAACGGCTACGTTATGCCCAAGCGGGTTTCTGGCTGGCCAAGGTGGCGGGGCGCGAAGCGCTGCGTCACGGGCGCTTGCTCAACGACTGACCACCTGTTTTTGTGAGAACCGACCGCATGTACAAACTTGAAGTCCAAGACCTGCATAAACGCTATGGCAGTCATGAAGTGCTCAAAGGTGTGTCCCTGGCCGCCGCGGCCGGTGATGTGATCAGCATCATCGGTTCCAGTGGTTCGGGCAAAAGTACCTTTTTGCGCTGCATCAACCTGCTGGAGCAACCCCACGCCGGCAAGATCCTGCTCAACAATGAAGAGCTGAAACTGGTGGCCAACAAGGACGGCGCCATGAAGGCCGCCGACCCCAAGCAACTGCAGCGCATGCGTTCGCGCCTGTCCATGGTGTTCCAGCATTTCAACCTGTGGTCGCACATGACCGCGCTTGAAAACGTGATGGAAGCACCGGTGCACGTGCTGGGCATGTCGAAGAAAGACGCGCGTGAAAAGGCCGAGCACTACCTGGCCAAAGTCGGCGTGGGCCATCGTAAGGATGCGTTCCCCGGCCACATGTCCGGCGGCGAGCAGCAGCGCGTGGCGATCGCCCGTGCCCTGGCAATGGAACCGGAGGTGATGCTGTTCGACGAACCCACCTCGGCCCTCGACCCGGAGCTGGTCGGCGAAGTGCTCAAGGTGATGCAGGACCTGGCCCAGGAAGGCCGCACCATGGTGGTGGTGACCCACGAAATGGGCTTTGCCCGTGAGGTGTCGAACCAGTTGGTGTTTTTGCACAAAGGCATCGTCGAAGAGCGTGGCAACCCGCGTGAAGTACTGGTGAACCCGCAGTCCGAGCGGTTGCAGCAGTTCCTGTCCGGCAGCTTGAAATAATTCCTGCTTGTGGGGTTGGCTCTGTTTGGGAGGGGGCAAGCCCCCTCCCACATTGATCTTCATTGTTTTTGAGATTTGTGTTGGTTTACGGGCTAGCATTGGCCCTTGTCTTCATTACTGTTACAGGCTTCGGATAGCACTCCATGACCGCCCACAAAATTGGTTTCCTGATTTGGCCCAGCACAAAAGCACTGACGCTTGCGCTGGCTGAGGAGGCCTTGCGCGTTGCTCAGCGGGTGCATCCGGATGTGGTGTATGAACTCTCGTTCCTGCAGGCCGAACCGCCCGCCGAAGGCGACTGGCAACTGCCGGGCGTGCCGTGGGCCGGCAAGCTTGAGGGCTTCCAGAAACTGTTCCTGCTGGCGGACGAACCGCCGACCGTGATCGCGTCACAACTGAGCACTGCGCTCAAGCAGCTGGTGCGCGCCGGGTGCGTGATCGGCGGCCTGTCGGCCGGTGTCTACCCGCTGGCCCAACTCGGTTTGCTCGATGGCTACCGCGCCGCCGTGCACTGGCGCTGGCAGGACGATTTCGCCGAACGCTTCCCCAAGGTCATCGCCACCAGCCATCTGTTCGACTGGGACCGCGACCGCCTGACCGCCTGCGGTGGCATGTCGGTACTCGACCTGCTGTTGGCGGTACTCGCCCGTGACCACGGCGCCGAACTGGCCGGTGCGGTGTCCGAAGAGTTGGTGGTGGAGCGCATCCGCGAAGGCGGCGAGCGCCAGCGTATCCCTCTGCAAAACCGCTTGGGCTCCAGCCATCCGAAGCTGACCCAGGCGGTGTTGCTGATGGAAGCGAATATCGAGGAGCCGCTGACCACCGACGAAATCGCCCAGCACGTGTGTGTGTCGCGACGACAGCTCGAGCGCATCTTCAAGCAGTACCTCAATCGTGTCCCCAGCCAGTACTACCTGGAATTGCGCCTGAACAAAGCGCGCCAGATGCTCATGCAAACCAGCAAGTCGATCATCCAGATCGGCCTGTCGTGCGGTTTCTCCTCGGGGCCGCACTTCTCCAGCGCCTACCGCAACTTCTTCGGCGCCACCCCTCGCGAAGACCGCAACCAGCGACGCAGCAGTAGCCCATTCGAGTTGTCGTCGGTACCCTCCGAGCGCGGCTGATTATTCCTCCATGGGTTCAGTGGCGTCCGGTCGCACCAACGGGTTGCCGGCGGCATCCTGGGTGGCCTCTCTGATGCCGAAGTCGTTACCGGTGAGTAAATAGCACTGGCGCAGATGCTCCAGGCTTTGCACCGACAGCGGGTTACCGCTCAGGTCGGACGCGCCGTTGAGCCGTGGCGCCAGGTCGATGATGTCTGCCGGTATCTCGGTGATCAGGTTGTCGCTCAAGTCCAGCACGCCCAGTTCGCGCAATTCAAACAGGCCGCGGGGGATTTCGCTGATCTGGGTGTCCTGCAGGTACAGCGACTCCAGTTGGTTAAGCTGACTGACGTCCGGCGTGATACCCAGCGGATTTTCGCTCAAATCAAGGTACCTGAGGGTGCTCATGCCTGACAGTGCATCGGCGCTGGCAGCCGTCAGTCGAAGGTTGGACTCCGCCAGGGTCAGGCTGGTCAGCCTGTGCATATCGAATACCCGCTGGGGAACAGCGCCCAAGCGGAGTTTGGACAGGATCAGGGTGTCGAGTTGCAGGAAGCGCTGTAGGAGCCCGTCGACGTTTGTGGTGCCGCCTTCGCCTCCCAGTTCCAGCAGCGAAACATGGTCGAAGCGTGCGGACAGTTCCGGCAACGTCCCCAGCAAGGGACTCTCGAACACTATTCTGTGGGTGGTGGCGCCGTTGGTTTCGTCCAGTTCGGTCTCCCTGCGCCACGCCTCTTCCAGCAGTGCCTTGAAGGCCAGGCGGTTGAATTGCTCCTGAGCCCGCATCCCAGCGTCCAGCGGAACGTCCAGGATGGGGTGTCGTGTGGGGATATCCAGGGCCCATTGCTGCAGGTCGGTCATCAGTTGGTGGAATTCGCGTTCAAGGCCTTCAATCGCCGGCGCCGCGGCTTCCAGGTCGCCGGGTAATTCAAAGAAAAAGCGATTGGCTTCGTTGTCGGTAAACGTGGGATACAGGGCCTTGATCCGCTCGCTCAGTGCGGTAGGAGGGTCGGCTTTCAGGTGTTCGCCGGTTCGTTGGCAATAGCGTTTGACCTGCGCCAGTGCCTGGTTTGTCAGCGGGTTACGGGACAGGTCGAAGGCGCCGGTCACCTCGGGGCGTAGCTTGAATACCGCGTCGGGAATCTGGGTGATCCGGTTACCGCTCAAGTTGATCTGCGTGCGCGCTACCGGTGTCAGCAAGCTGTCGGGAATTTGAGTGAGGCCGGTATGTTCAAGGTTGAGGCGAGACAGCCGTGGTAAGCGGCCGAATTCCGGCACCCATTCCAGCGCATTGTGGCTGAGGTCGAGTAAATCCAGGGCGTCCAGGGTGACAAGTGAGGCCGCGCTGTCGGCAGACAAGGTCAGTGCGCAGTAGCGCAGGCTTAAAGACGTGAGCTGCGGCAGTTCGAGCAGCGGGCCAGGAATATCGCCCATTGTGTAATGCCCAATCGACAAGTGATTGAGTGTCGGGAAACCCCTTAAAAACGGGGCTGAGTGTAAAGGGAACGGACCGTCTTCGCCTTGCAGCCGCAGCGCGGATACGTGGCTGAACACGCTGTCCAGCGGCGGGAACTCACCTTCAATCGGCTTTAGATGCTCAAGCGTGTAGGTAGGAATGGCTTGAGGGCTGTTGTTGTCCAGCGGGGTTTCCCGTCGCCAGCACGCCTGGAGCGAGTGCTGGAAGGCCAGGCGCCGGGCTTGTTCCTCGGGGGATGCCGCACTGCTGACCCAGCGGTTCAGGTCGCTATTCAAGCCTTGGTATTGCTGATGCAGGCGGGCCAGTTCGACTCGGCCGGTTTCCAGGCTTCCGGGTAAGCCGAAAATCAGGCGGTTGACCTCGTCTGTGCTGAAGCTCGGGAACAGCGTATTGACCTGCTCGACCTCCTCGCTGGGCGCATCAATGTCCCAGTGGCGGCCGGTCCTCAGGAAGTAGGCTTTGACGTGCTCCAGGGTCTGCAGGGAAAGTGGATTGTTGGAAAGGTCGAACTCCTTGCGGGTATCGCCGGGCAGCTCGAAAAAAGCCGCCGGCAGTTCACTGATCTGGTTGTCGGATAGCACGGCCAGTTCCAGTTGAGGGCGGCTCAGAAGTCCCGCGGGTAGCGCCGTGATGCCTGTGGAGGACAGGTCCAGGTCGCGTAGCTCAGGCAGGTTTTCGATGTTGGGAATAAGGCCCAAGGGGTTGTTGTACAGGTCCAGGGCCCGGAGCCGGCTGAGGGTGGTCAACGTGATGTGGCTGATGGGTGTCAGGGTGATGTTGCATTCGCTGAGGATCAGCGCATTTAGATGCCCCCATGTACCGATCGTCCCAGGGAGGCTGTGGAGTCGGATCTTCCTCAGGCTCAGATGACGAAGCCTGGGGAACAGCTGTAGAAACGTATCGACATCCAATGCCTCGCCACGGCCGGTGATCTCCAGTTTGGAAACGTGATCGAAGCGCACCCGTAGCGACGGTAGTTCGCCGGAGACGGGGTGGAGCAGACTCAGTACCTGGCCGTTTCGCTCGGGCACGTCGAAATACGGGTCGACTTCGGTTTCCTGGCGCCAGCAGCGTCTGAGCTCTTGTGCCCAAAGGTGTCGATTTTGTTTGTTGTTCCCGTACTCCGAACGGCTGATGCGCACCTGTGTGCCTGGGTATAGCCGGGGGGTGTTGACCACCCAGGTGTCCAGGTCTCGGCCCAGCTGTTGATATTCCTGCTTCAGAGCAGTGAGTCGCGGTTGAGCCCCACCGGGGTGGGTTTGCAAGTTGTGAATCAGTTGGCTGATTTGTTCGGCGGTGCGCGCAGGGAAGAGCTGTTGTGCCTGTTCTTCCAGGGAAGGCCGGTGACTCGGGCCGGCACTCGGCTCCCCGGGCGCCGCACGATAGCCGTCCATGCCCAGCAGGCGCAGATGCGTGCGGGTGTCGCGGGGTGGTGGCGCGGGGTGGGCGATGATCAGTTTTTTCAGCGGTGCACGCTCCAGTGCGTGGGCAGCCAGTGCCTGCTTGAGTTGGGGGGCTTGACCGATTCGCAGGCTCAGGGCATCGCGTTCACTGTCGGGAAGGGCCTGGAGCATGGCGGTGTACAGATCCGTCTGCCCAAACAGCGGGCCTTCGCTGTCGTGTGGGGTGTAACGCCCATCAGGTTCGCGAATCAGGGTTCTAAGGGTGGGCGCTGCCGGCGTGCCAATCGCGTCGATGAGCGTAGAGGCCGGTGCCGGTCGGCGGATCTCCATGCGCACGGTGCCTGTCCACCCTGGCAGTCTTTCGAGGGAATGCAGGGCCAGCCGGTGGGTGTCGAGGTCGTCGACGGCGTCCAGGAACAGGCCTTCGTAGGTGTGATTGAGATGGGCTTGTTCCTGCAGTGTTTTGGCCAGTTCCGCCAGGCGTGGCGCCAGCGTGCCTTGGTCGAGTTGTTGCAGTTCCTCGCTGTTTGCGCTGTGCAGTATGGCCTCGGCGGCGCTGGCAGGCAGTCCGGGAGTGGCGTCGACCAGCACTTTTTGCCGCGCGTCCGCAGGGCGGTCAAGGAGCAGGTAGCGTGACTCGAAGAGTTCCGTGCGGTGTGATCGGGCCAGGCCGGCCAGCTTTTTACGCAGGTTGGCGGCGCGCGCTCGCGTGGACAGGGTCGGGTCACCGAAGTATTCGCCCAGCAGTGCCTTTTGCTGCGGCTCATCAAGGGCGTCGAGCAGGGTGTGCAACAGGTCCCCGTTTTGCAGTTGGGCTTCTTGGATCAGGATGACGCGGGCCTGTTTATCCCCGGCAAACTCCCACAGGCGTTGACCTTGGGTATCGACAACACGCAGGGTCGCGGTCTTGGGCCACGGGTCCAGGTTAGTGAGCAGTTGCAGTTGTGTCTGGATGTCGGCCTGCCCATAGACCTGCGGGTCATCGCTGCTCATTTGCCGTATGAAGTCCTGCAAGCCCTGGTCGATCTTGAAACGTTCCAGGGTGTCGAGCAGTAGCGCGGGCGGGGGATGGCCGGTGGCGTACATCTTGCGTAGCGCGCCTTCTTCGGTGGCGCTGATGCGGCGTACATTGGCCAGTTGTTCGTGGGTCAAACCCTGGGTGTGCGGGCCCAGGCGTTGCATAAGGGTCTGGCTGTCCCAACTCAGGGGGCGGTCCAACTCGGTCAGCCAGGCACCCTTGCCGTTGGTGGTCAAGGGCGGGCGGTACGCGTTGGGCCGGGACGGATGTTGCAGGTAAGGCTGCTCGGTGATCGGGTCGCTTTGTACCACCAGCATGCCCTTGGCATGGGGCAGCACCTTTATGCCGTTATAGGGGTGCAGGCCCTGCACGTTGGGGTAGGAGTGCTTGGCCAGCGTGAGGTCGTGGGCATAGGGTGAGAGGTCGGGTTTCCACAGGCGCGCCTGGCCATCTGGCAATATCACGGGCTTGAGACGCTCAAAAAACGCCCAGGCCTCGGGCGGTAGCAGCTTGCGCAAGGCGCCAGTGGCCAAAGGCGCACCCGCAATGAACAGCCCCAGTTGTATCCCTTGTTCGACGAACGACAGCAAATGCCTGAAGGCTTCGCTGACCTCGCCTTCGGCCCAGTCGATAATCCACTCGAAGGCTTCATCGAGCATCTGGTAGGCGGTATAGCCGAGCATCACCAGGCCAATCGGCGGAATAAAGGGCGCAGCAATAAAGGCGGCGATTTGCAGCAGCGTCGAAGCAATTTTCTGAAAGACGCTCCAGCGCTCCCAGCGCACCTTCTGATCGACGCTGGCGGTGGACACGGCGAGGGCTTTCGCGTCCCGGTACACCTTGTTGAGCTTTTGCAGGTACAGGTGCTGGAATAGGTCGCCTTGGATGACATGGCCACCGAATGTCAGATGAGGGTTGTCGATGGGCGTGTCGCGCCACGTCGGCAGCGGGTCGCCCCGTGTGTGCGGGTGCCAGGTGACCCGGGACAGCCGGTGATTGAGGTCGGCGAAAAACTCCCCGCGCTCGTCGTGGTGGATGAAACGGCTGAAAAACTGTTGATACTCGACGGTGCGCAAGTTGTTTCCCAAGGCCTTCATGAAGGCGGCGGGGGAGGGGTATTGTTTGAGCGGCGCGTAGGGGTCGTCCGGGATGTAGGCGATCATCGGAACGTCGTGACGGCTGCCCAGGCTCTGCGAAAACAGCACGATGCCGGTCAGTGTGCTCGACATGATGCTCAGGTCGTAACACTGCAGGGGCGCGCCGGTTTTACCGCCACTTTGTGGGCTGAGCAGGCGTTGCAACAGCACAAAGGACTGGTCGTCGAGCAGGTCTTTTTTCATCCAGGCTATTTGCAGGGCAACGGCCAGGTCCGCTTTGTGGGTGGTGTCGAGCTTGAGTCGCAGTCGGGTCACGGCCACCGCGTTCCGGGCATCGAAGAATTGATCCAGGTAGTGCTGGTACCGACCGCCTATATCGAGTTCGCGGCACAGGGCGGTGAACTGGGCCACGCTGATGCGCGCGTCAAGCGTGGGCAAAGGCTCGAACTGGCCATCGTGGCGCGGCTGCGTGATGAAGCCCGACTGGGCTTCAAAGGCTTCACCCGCTTCGAAGTTATGCAAGGCGGCGTCCAGCAGGGAGACGGTCCAGGTCCGGGCTGCGCCGGTGCGGATAGGAAACCACGGGACAGTCTGGGGCACGTAAAACCGCAGGTAGGTAGCCCGTACATCGAGGTCCATGCCGAAGCGTTGCTTGAGTAACTGTTGCAGCAGTGGGGCGCCGAAGTCGGCGGGTGACAGCAGGTTGTTCATCGCCTGGTCCACCTGGTTTTGCGCGGCCCAGGCCGCGCCGACGAGGGCTTTGAGGGTGTCATGTTCCCTGGGGGTTGCGGTTTTGTACCAGTCGGCAATGGCGGCTTGCCCACGGCTGAGGGCCGCACGCTTGGCTGGCGAGGCGTTGATGACCCAGGCGGGTATCGACTGTTTGAGGGTTTCCTCATGCACGTCGGCGTAGGTGTTCAAGGGCGGGGTGTGGAGGACGATGGAGGATGGGGTCACGAGCGCGGTCCTTTGCATGATCAAGAAGGCTGTCAGCAAAGCAATCCGGCGCCTGCACTCGGCGGTAGATAAATAACCTGCCGGCATTCCCGCTGCCTAAGACGGCGTGGAACGTTTAAACTGCGCCATTGCGACGCTATTTGTCGCATTGGCGTAAACCCGCGTAAAACGGGGGTTGGCGCTATAAGAAGTTGTCGCTTGGCGGCAAGGCCGCTCTGAAAACTGTCCTTACAATCCCTGCATCGCCCGCCAGTTCCAGGCAGGCGTTCCTCTTCAGGAGACTCCGATGTCCGTTGAGCAAGCCCCGGTGCAACGTGCCGATTTCGACCAGGTGATGGTTCCCAACTACGCACCTGCCGCCTTCATCCCCGTGCGTGGCGCAGGTTCGCGCGTATGGGACCAGGCGGGTCGAGAGCTGATCGACTTTGCCGGCGGCATCGCGGTCAACGTATTGGGTCACGCCCACCCGGCGCTGGTCGGTGCGCTGACCGAACAGGCCAACAAGCTGTGGCACGTGTCGAACGTGTTCACCAATGAGCCGGCCCTGCGCCTGGCGCATAAGCTGATCGACGCCACCTTTGCCGAGCGCGTGTTCTTCTGCAACTCCGGCGCCGAAGCCAACGAGGCCGCCTTCAAGCTGGCCCGTCGCGTGGCGTTCGACCGTTTCGGCACTGAGAAGTACGAGATCATTGCGGCGCTGAACAGCTTCCACGGCCGTACCCTGTTCACCGTCAACGTCGGTGGCCAGTCGAAGTACTCCGACGGTTTCGGGCCTAAAATCACGGGCATCACCCACGTCCCTTATAACGACCTCGACGCGCTGAAAGCCGCCGTGTCGGATAAGACCTGCGCCGTGGTGCTGGAGCCGATCCAGGGCGAAGGCGGCGTACTGCCGGCCGAATTGGCCTACCTGCAAGGCGCGCGTGAGCTGTGCGACGCGAATAACGCGCTGCTGGTGTTCGACGAAGTGCAAACGGGCATGGGCCGCAGCGGCCACCTGTTCGCCTACCAGCATTACGGCGTGGTGCCGGACATCCTCACCAGCGCCAAGAGCCTGGGCGGCGGTTTCCCGATTGCGGCGATGCTCACCACTGAGGCGCTGGCCAAGCACCTGGTGGTCGGCACCCACGGCACCACCTACGGCGGCAACCCGCTAGCGTGCGCGGTCGCCGAGGCGGTGATCGACGTGATCAACACCCCCGAGGTGCTGGCCGGCGTCAACGCCAAGCACGACCTGTTCAAGGCGCGCCTGGAGCAGATCGGCAAGCAATACGGCATCTTCACCGAAGTCCGTGGCATGGGCCTGCTGATCGGTTGCGTGCTGAGCGATGCCTTCAAAGGCAAGGCCAAGGACGTGTTCAACGCGGCCGAGAAAGAAAACCTGATGATCCTGCAAGCCGGCCCGGACGTGGTGCGTTTTGCCCCAAGCCTGGTGGTGGAAGAGGCGGACATCAACGAAGGCCTGGACCGTTTTGAGCGTGCCGTGAAGTCGTTGACACACGCCTGATAGATACACATTTTGTTGGCTGGACCGGATCAAATGTGGGAGCTGCTTTTTGTGGCGAGGGAGCTTGCTCCCGCTGGAGTGCGAAGCGCTCCCAATATCTTTGGGGCCGCTACGCAGCCCAGCGGGAGCAAGCTCCCTCGCCACAAAAGCCGGCTCCCACATTTGGACCTGTGTTGAATCAGGACCTGTCCGGTATTTTTTTCCTGTGAGTTTTTCGAGTTAAGGAGTGACACCATGCTGGTGATGCGCCCCGCGCAAATGGCTGATCTGGGCGAGGTACAGCGTCTGGCTGCGGACAGCCCGATTGGTGTCACCTCCTTGCCGGACGATGTGGAGCGCCTGAGCGATAAAATCGCCGCCAGCGAAGCCTCTTTCGCGGCCGAGGTGAGTTTCAACGGTGAAGAGAGCTACTTCTTTGTGCTCGAAGACACCGAGACCGGCAAGCTCGCCGGCTGCTCGGCCATCGTCGCCTCGGCCGGTTACTCGGAGCCGTTCTACAGCTTCCGTAACGAAACCTTCGTGCACGCCTCCCGCGAGCTGAAGATCCACAACAAGATCCACGTGCTTTCCCAGTGCCACGACCTGACCGGCAACAGCCTGCTCACCAGTTTCTACGTGAAGCCTGCGCTGGTCGGTTCGCCGTGGTCGGAACTCAACTCCCGTGGCCGCCTGCTGTTCGTCGCCAGCCACCCCGAGCGCTTTGCCGACTCGGTGGTGACCGAGATCGTCGGCTACAGCGACGAGAACGGTGATTCGCCGTTCTGGGACGCCATCGGTCGCAACTTCTTCGACCTCAACTACGCCGCCGCCGAGCGCCTGTGCGGATTGAAAAGCCGTACGTTCCTCGCCGAGCTGATGCCGCACTACCCGATCTACGTGCCGCTGCTGCCGGACGAAGCCCAGGAAGCCATGGGTCAGGTGCACCCGCGTGCGCAGATCACCTTCGACATCCTGATGCGCGAAGGCTTCGAGACCGACCATTACATCGACATCTTCGACGGTGGCCCAACGCTGCATGCGCGGGTGTCGGGCATTCGCTCCATCGCCCAGAGCCGCGTGGTGCCGGTGAAGATCGGTGAGATGGTCAAGGGTGTCGGCCGCCAGTACCTGGTGAGCAACGCGCAGTTGCAGGATTACCGCGCGGTGATGCTGGAGCTGGATTACGCGCCGGGTAAACCGGTGACGTTGGACCTCGCAGCGGCCGAAGCCCTGGGTGTTGGCGAAGGCGCGAGCGTGCGCCTGGTAGCGGTTTAAAAAGAGAGTTTCGCGGGTGGCTGACAACAGCGGCCCGTTCGAGGAGATAGCATGATCGTTCGTCCCGTACGCAGCAGCGATTTACCGGCCCTGATTGATCTGGCGCGCAGCACCGGCACCGGCCTCACCACCTTGCCGGCCAACGAAGAGCGCCTGACCCATCGCGTGGGCTGGGCCGAGAAAACCTTTCGCGGCGACGCCGGGCGCGGCGATGCCGACTACCTGTTCGTGCTGGAAAATGACGAAGGCCGCGTGGTGGGCATTTCTGCCATCGCCGGCGCCGTTGGCTTGCGTGAGCCCTGGTACAACTTCCGGGTCGGCCTGACCGTCAGCGCCTCCCAGGAGCTGAACATCTATCGCGAGATTCCGACGCTGTTCCTGGCCAACGACCTCACCGGCAATTCCGAGCTGTGCTCGTTGTTCCTGCACGCCGATTACCGCACCGGACTCAACGGCCGCATGCTGGCCAAGGCGCGCCTGCTATTTATCGCTGAGTTCCCGCAGTTGTTCGGCAGCAAGATCATTGCCGAGATGCGTGGCGTGTCCAACGACGCCGGGCGCTCGCCGTTCTGGGAAAGCCTGGGTCGGCACTTTTTCAAGATGGAATTCAGCCAGGCCGACTACCTCACCGGCGTGGGCAACAAAGCGTTTATCGCCGAGCTGATGCCGAAGTTTCCGTTGTACAGCTGCTTCCTGTCCGAGGATGCGCGCAACGTGATCGGCAAGGTCCACCCGGACACCGAACCGGCGCTGAGCATGCTCAAGAGCGAAGGGTTCAGCTACCAGGGCTACGTCGACATCTTCGACGCCGGCCCCGCGGTGGAGTGTGAAACCACCAAGATCCGCGCCGTGCGCGACAGCCAGTCGCTGGTACTGGCCATCGGCACGCCGGGGGACGACGCCACGCCGTTCCTGATCCATAACCGCAAGCGCGAGGATTGCCGCATTACCGCCGCACCGGCCCGCCTGGCGGCAGGCACGCTGGTGGTCGATCCGCTGACCGCCAAGCGCCTGCAACTGGTGGTGGGTGATCAAGTGCGCGCCGTACCGTTGTCCGCTGCTCGGGAGTCGAAACAATGAATTCGCTGTATATCGCAGGTAGCTGGCTGGCTGGCCAGGGTGAACTGTTTGAGTCGCGCAACCCGGTGACCCAGCACGTGCTGTGGGCCGGCAACGGTGCGACTGCCGAGCAGGTTGAATCCGCCGTGCAGGCCGCGCGCCAAGCATTCCCGGCCTGGGCCCGGCGCCCGCTGGAAGAGCGTATCAGTGTGCTCGAGACCTTCGCGGCCACGCTGAAAAACCGCGCCGATGAGATCGCCCGTTGCATCGGCGAGGAAACCGGCAAGCCGCTCTGGGAGTCGGTCACCGAAGTCACCAGCATGGCCAACAAGATCGCGATCTCGGTGCAGAGCTACCGCGAGCGTACCGGCGAGAAGAGCGGTCCCCTGGGCGACGCCACCGCTGTACTGCGCCACAAGCCACACGGTGTGGTGGCGGTGTTCGGGCCTTACAACTTCCCGGGGCACTTGCCGAACGGGCATATCGTCCCGGCCTTGCTGGCGGGTAATACCGTGCTGTTCAAGCCGAGCGAGCTGACCCCTAAAGTCGCCGAGCTGACCGTGCAATGCTGGATTGAAGCCGGCCTGCCGGCGGGTGTGCTGAACCTGCTGCAAGGCGCGCGGGAAACCGGCATCGCCCTGGCGGCCAACCCCGGCATCGACGGGCTGTTCTTTACCGGTTCGAGCCGTACCGGTAACCACCTGCACCAGCAATTCTCAGGGCGCCCGGACAAGATCCTGGCCCTGGAAATGGGCGGCAACAACCCGCTGGTGGTCGACGAAGTGGCCGACGTGGATGCGGCGGTCTACACCATTATTCAGTCGGCGTTTATCTCCGCCGGCCAACGTTGCACCTGTGCCCGTCGCCTGCTGGTGCCGGAAGGCGCCTGGGGCGATGCGTTGCTGGCGCGCCTGGTGGCAGTCAGCGCGACGATTGCAGTCGGTGCGTTCGACCAGCAACCGGCGCCGTTCATGGGGTCGGTGATTTCCCTGGCGGCTGCCAAGGCGTTGATGGATGCCCAGGAACTGATGTTGGCCAACGGCGCCGTGGCGCTGCTGGAAATGACCCAGCCACAGGATCAGGCTGCGCTGCTGACACCAGGCATCATCGATGTGACCGGCGTGACCGCGCGCGAAGACGAAGAATTGTTCGGCCCGCTGTTGCAGGTGATCCGCTACGCGGATTTTGCAGCGGCGATTGCCGAGGCCAACAACACCCAGTACGGCCTGGCCGCGGGCTTGTTGTCGGATTCCGAAGCGCGCTACCAGCAGTTCTGGCTGGAAAGCCGCGCCGGTATCGTCAACTGGAACAAACAACTGACCGGCGCCGCCAGTACCGCGCCGTTCGGTGGGGTAGGGGCGTCGGGCAACCATCGCGCCAGTGCCTATTACGCGGCGGACTATTGCGCATACCCGGTGGCCTCGTTGGAGACCCCGAGCCTGGTGGTCCCGGCAACGCTGACCCCCGGCGTGCGCTTGTCTTAGGGGTGCAATGAAACCCTGTGGCGAGGGAGCTTGCTCCCGCTGGGGCACGAAGCGGCCCTAAGATTTTGGGGCCGCTGCGCAGCCCAGCGGGAGCAA
>NZ_JAIOKW010000034.1:0-60056 GCF_020093335.1 Pseudomonas fluorescens group sp.
TGGGATTTGTACCTGTGTGATTATCCCTTGGGGAGGCTTGGACGAGGTATGACCCGCGTCCAAGCCTCAAATGTGTAAACGATGTCCCCGGTTTCAGATGTAAACGATGTCTACGGTTCTACACCCCGATGGCGGTGTATCAGTCAACTTATGTGTGACTGACACTCTGCTATCGGGGGCAAGCCCCCTCCCACATTGGTTATCCAGTGTCTGTCAGACCGCCGCGAAACGTTTGTCGAGGTAATCAATGATCACCTTGGAGTCATACATCCAGGTGGTCTGGCCGTTTTCTTCAATGCGCAGGCATGGCACCTTGATCTTGCCACCTTGCTCCAGCAGGGTCTGGCGGTCTTGCTCATTATTCTTCGCATCCTTCAAGGCCACCGGTACGTTCAGGCGGTGCAGGGTGCGGCGGGTCTTCACGCAGAACGGGCAGGCGTGGAACTGGTAGAGGGTCAATTCCTTGGCCGCTGCGTTCACCTGCGCCTGCTGTTCGGCGGGACGCTGTTTTTTGCGCGGGCGGGTCAGGTAGTCGCCCGCGATGATGACGTGGCCGAGGCCGACTCGAAGTGCTTTGACGAACATGGCTGAAACCTCTTGCCCATGACAGATGGGGCCGCAGCTTACCTTAATTCTGCAGGCGAAAAAAAACCGGCGATGAACGCCGGTCTTTTCCTACGCAGCCTGTTACTTGATCAGGCTGAGGAATTCGCTACGGGTGGCCGCGTTTTCGCGGAACTCACCCAGCATCACCGAGGTGATCATTGACGAATTCTGTTTTTCCACGCCGCGCATCATCATGCACATATGCTTGGCTTCAATCACCACGGCCACGCCCAGGGCACCCGTCACTTGCATCACCGCGTCGGCGATCTGGCGGCTGAGGTTTTCCTGGATCTGCAGGCGGCGCGCATACATGTCGACAATCCGCGCGACCTTCGACAGGCCCAACACTTTGCCGCTCGGGATATAGGCGACATGAGCCTTGCCGATAAACGGCAGCAGGTGGTGTTCGCACAGCGAGTACAACTCGATGTCCTTGACCAACACCATTTCGCTGTTGTCGGAGCTGAACAAGGCACCGTTGGTGACTTCTTCCAGTGTCTGCTCATAGCCGCGGCAGAGGTACTGCATGGCCTTGGCGGCACGTTTTGGCGTGTCGAGCAGGCCCTCGCGGGAAACGTCCTCGCCGAGTTGGCCGAGGATCGCGGTGTAATTCTGTTCCAGGGACATGAAACTACCTGTGGGATTTTCGCAAAGCGCAAGGTTACGGTGGCGGACACATCGCTGCAAGCCTGACGATGGCACTTGTTACTCGTCGCGCCCTTCCATCATGGTGCGCTTGAGCATCACATACACCGCACCCGCGCCGCCGTGGCGGGCCTGGCACGAGGTAAAGCCGAGCACCTGCGTGTGCTGGCGCAACCAGGTGTTGACGTGGCTCTTGATCATGGGGCGTTTGCCGTCCAGCCGCACCGCCTTGCCGTGGGTAACACGTACGCAGCGGATTTCGAACTTGGTCGCTTCGGCGAGGAAGGCCCACAGGGTTTCCCGTGCTTTCTCCACGGTCATGCCGTGCAGGTCGAGGCTGCCCTCGAACGGGATCTGGCCGACTTTGAGCTTGCGCATCTGGCTTTCCTGCACGCCGTCGCGGGCCCACATCAGCTCGTCTTCGGGGCCGACGTCGATCACGAACTGGTCCGACAGGCCGTCCACCGTGGTGGCATCGGTGCGTACGGTCGCGGCCTGGCGCAGCTTGGCGATCTGCGCACGGTCAGCCTTGGGTTTGCCCGTGTCGGCGCGGTCGTGTTTGATCGGCTTGACGCCGCGCAGCTCATTTTTGAACAGGGAAAAATCGTCGTCTTGCATGTCAGCCTCCGCGAAGGGCGGGCAGTTTACCTAAATCGCGGCGGCCAGGGCGCAGGAAACGCTATCCAAGCGCCATCAGTCGTGCTTTTTCATCAGGTGTGAAGCGATGTTCAGCGACAACGGCTGACGCATCTTCCGACGGCTACGGCGCCACAACCACACGCCCAACCACAGCACCAATAGTCCGATCACTGCAAGGATTGCCGAGCCGCCTGGGCTGGCATTCAGTTCGCCAAGGGCTGGCGAGTGACCGAACAGACCGGCGCCACCAGCGCCGGCCAACAGCACACCTACAATCGCCAGCAGCGCGGCAATGCCGGCCACCAGGCGCAGACGCCAGTTGCTCGGGCCCTTGGGGCGCAAGCGACGAGCATCAAAACCATCGGATATCTTCATTCCGACCTTTCCTCCAGGGTATCGGCCCTTCGACCGGACAATACACAGGTTGTTCCTGTACCCGAGGCAATTGCAGCAAATGACAGGCATTTGCTGATGAGCGGAGACATAAACAGGTCGCGCCGCTCATCAGAAGGACGATCAGATCAGATCTTTGGTCAGCGCCAAGGTGGCGAAGTTGTCGGCCATGATGGCCATTTCGGTCTGTTGCACATGTTCGGCGCTCAGGATGCCGCCTTTGTAAGGCAGGTCACGGGTGGCGCAGGCGTCTTCCACCAGGGTGCAGCGAAAGCCCAGGTTCTTGGCGGCGCGCACGGTGGTGCTGACGCTGGAGTGGCTCATGAAACCGCAGACGATCAGGTCCAGCGAGCCGAGGTCCTGCAGGTGCTTTTCCAGCCCGGTGCCATGGAACGCGCTGGGCAGCAGCTTGCCGATGATGGTTTCGTCGCCTTCAGGCGCGAGCCCCGGGATGAACTCGCCGCGCTCGCCCTGCGGGTCAAACAGGCCGCCAACGGTGCCCAGGTGGCGCACATGCACGATCGGGCGCCCGGCGTTGCGGGCTGCGGCGACCAGTTGCTTGATATTGCCAACCGCTGCGTCCATGCCCGAGAGGGCGAGTGGACCGCTGAGGTATTCCTTCTGGGCGTCGATGATCACGAGGGTCGCATGGCTGAGGTTCGCTGCTGCGTAACCACGACCGCTGAGTTGAAACATCGTCTTTGGAACGGACATTCTGGGGCTCCTGTGAGGGGGGCTTTTGTGACATTGTCCACTGGCTGAGCGGTTCTGTGAATCGCTACCATCGTAAGGTACGCCGTTGTTGGCGTGCAGCCATGTCAAGAGGTGTGCGTGTTTAACCCAATGATGGCAATTTGGATGAATTCCGACGGATGGCGAAGGGGTTTCGTACATCGTCGGTACCGGTGAAGACTGTTAGAATCGCCAGTCGTTTTTTCCAGGAGTTTGCCCCCGTGATCACTTCCCGCCTGCGCACCTTGCGCGACCACATCCGATGGGCTGTCAGCCGTTTCCATGGGGAAGAGCTGTTTTTCGGGCATGGTACCGACAATGCCTGGGACGAAGCCCGGCAATTGGTGCTCGGCGCCTTGCACCTGCCGTGGGAAATTGCCGACAGCTACCTGGATTGCAACCTGGAAGAAGAAGAGATTTCCCACGTTCAGCGTTTGCTGCATCGCCGTATCCACGAGCGCGTGCCCACCGCTTACCTGCTGAAAGAGGCCTGGTTCTGTGGCATGTCGTTTATCGTTGATGAGCGCGTGCTGATCCCGCGTTCGCCGATCGGCGAGCTGATCGAAAACCGCTTCGAACCCTGGCTGGCCCAACCGCCGGCACGCATCCTCGACCTGTGCACAGGCTCCGGGTGCATCGGCATCGCTTGCGCCTATGAGTTCCAGGACGCCGAAGTGGTGCTGGGGGACTTGTCCTTCGAAGCCCTGGAAGTGGCCAACCAGAACATCGAGCGCCATGGCGTCGACGAGCGCGTGTACACCGTGCAGGGTGATGGTTTCGACGGTCTGCCGGGCCAGCGCTTTGACCTGATTGTGTCCAACCCGCCGTATGTGGATGCCGAAGACTTCGCCGACATGCCGGATGAATACCAGCACGAACCGGAACTGGGCCTGGCCTGCGGTGATGATGGCTTGAACCTGGTGCGGCGCATGTTGGCCGAGGCGGCGGACCACTTGACCGAGAAGGGTTTGCTGATTGTTGAAGTGGGCAACAGCCAGGTGCATGTCGAGGCGCTGTACCCGGAAGTGGACTTCGCCTGGCTGGACTTCCAGCGCGGTGGGCACGGGGTGTTCATGTTGACGGCGGAGCAGTGCCGCCAGCATCAGGCCGTCTTCGCCGCCCGCGTTTAAACCGGTCAATGTGGGAGGGAGCAAGCCCCCTCCCACCGTTGGAACCGGTACAGTCAGGTACGCCCCGACTTACCGGTGCGTGGCAATCCAGATCAACAGCCCGGCCTGAAACACCGTAAACGCCACCAGGCACGTGATGGTAAAGCGCAGCCCGCTGTCTTCACGCTTGAACTTGGTGACCTTTTCCTCTTCCTTGCGCAGCTTCACTTCCTGCTCCATCAGGTTCTGCTCGGCCTGTTGCAGCATCTGCGCCGCTTCGAGAATCTCCACGAACTGCACTTTTTCGGTGTTCCAGCTATCCAGCACATCGCTGACCTTGCCGGGCTGCACGTTGCCCTTCAGGTGCTGCACATCGGCGTAGGCCACATCAAAACCCTGGACACGCAAGAAATGATCGCGGCGCAGGCGGGTGGCTTCGTTCAACGCGTCTTTGTTGGCCAGGTCGACACCGTCGACGCGGTAATGTGACCACTTCTTCTTCGCCCAGGCGGCGCCTTGGGCGACCAGGAAGCGCCCGATGCCTCGGTTGGCCGGTTCGATTTCCAGGCTGTTGCCGGGGCCGAAGTGCACGCGGTGTTTGTCGTGATCGACCCAAATGTCCAAGTGGTTCTGCTCACGGCGCACCCGCTGGCCCGGCAGTTGGATGACCATGCGCAACAGGCTGTGGTGTTTGTCATTACGCTCGGCATAGCCGAACTGCACGAACCGCAACGGCCGCACGCCGGTGGCGCGGTCGATGGCCAGGGGCGCCAACCGCAGCATCTTGAAATGCTCGGCCTGAACCTCCGCCCACGGCAGGGGCGCCGTGTCGACGGCCTCGGTTTTTTCAGCCGGGCTCTCGGCAGTCGGTTCCGGTGTTGCTTCAGTGGTTGTCATGCGTGCGATCCTGTCCAAACCCAGCCAGTCGACAGTCTTTTTACTGTCGACCCTGGGCTTATCGGCCGTTTTTGTCAGGACTGGAGGCAATTTGTCGTTTAACGGGGCTGAAGTCCGTCGATAAAGCGCACCAGGCGACTGCCCAGCTCGGCGGCGAGAGGCAGTTGCGGGTCATTGTAGGAGGCCAATTGTTGCTTTACGTCGTTGGGCACGATGCGCATCACGTGGTTCATGCCTTCGATCACCGTCAACTGGGCGTCGGGCTTGGCTTTTTTCAGCTGCTGGGCGTCGCCGACGCCCACCTGGATGTCGTTGGTGCCTTGGATGATCAGCGCGGGCATACGCAGCTTGGCGAAGGCTGCCGAGGGATCGGCGCGAAACAGGCTGATCAGGTAGGGCTGCACACTGGGTCGGAAAATACCTTCCAGCGGGCCAGGCACATCGGCATCCACCTGGCCGGCCTTGAGGTGATCGAGGATCTCATTACTGCGCAGCAACAGGGCCGGGGGCAAGTGATCGGCCAGTTGCTGGCGGATCACCTGGTCCACCGGGCGAGCGCTGCCGGACAATGAAATAACGCCTGCCGGATCAAGTTGCGGCGCGGCAAGGGCGGCCACCAGTGCGCCTTCGCTATGGCCCAGCACAATCAGCGGGCCCATGCGTTTGTCGGCCTTGAGCAGTTTGCCCCAGGCCACTGCATCGGACACATAGGCGTCCAGGGTCAGGTTGCGTTCATCCGGCGTGGCGGCCAGGCTCGCGGCCACACCGCGCTTGTCGTAGCGCACGCTGGCGATGTTATGCCGCGCCAGTACCCAGGCCAGGCGCTTGAGGCTGTCGTTGCGCGCGCCGTCGGCGCTGTTGCCATTGCGGTCGGTGGGGCCGGAACCGGCGATGATCAGCACCACCGGCACGGGGGTGTCGGACTGGGGCAGCAACAGCGAGCCAAACAGCTCGCCACTGCCGGTGTCCAGGCTGATGGGCCGTTGCAGCACGACAGGGGAGGCGGCGAAGCCAAGGCTGGAAAACAGAGTGAGGGTCAAAAGCAGAACTCGAAGCATCATCGCGCCATCATGAGGAAGGTGCCGGTTGGACCAAGGTCTACCGGTAAGGTTTCGAGGATGAACTAGTCGGTTAGCCTGCGTATACTGGCCGCCTTAAGTTATTACGGTTGACTTGATTCAACTGATTTCACGGAGCGCCCTGCATGTCCGGCAATACCTTCGGCAAGCTGTTCACTGTCACCACCGCGGGCGAAAGCCATGGCCCGGCGTTGGTCGCCATTGTCGACGGCTGCCCGCCCGGCCTCGAGCTGTCCTTGGAGGACTTGCAGCGTGACCTCGACCGCCGCAAGCCCGGCACCAGCCGCCACACCACCCAACGCCAGGAACCCGACGAAGTCGAAATTCTCTCTGGCGTGTTCGAAGGCCGCACCACCGGTTGCGCCATCGGCCTGCTGATTCGCAACACCGACCAGAAGTCCAAGGACTACTCAGCGATCAAGGACCTGTTCCGCCCGGCTCACGCCGACTACACCTACCACCATAAATACGGTGAACGCGACTACCGTGGCGGCGGCCGCAGCTCGGCCCGCGAAACGGCCATGCGTGTGGCCGCGGGTGCCATCGCCAAGAAATACCTGGTCACCCAGGGCATCATTATTCGCGGCTACATGAGCCAGTTGGGCCCGATCGAAATCCCGTTCAAAACCTGGGACAGCGTCGAAGACAATGCTTTCTTCAGCCCCGACCCGGACAAAGTACCGGAGCTGGAGGCCTATATGGACCAGCTGCGCCGCGACCAGGATTCCGTCGGTGCCCGAATCACGGTGGTGGCCGAAGGCGTTAAACCCGGCCTGGGCGAGCCTATCTTCGACCGCCTCGACGCTGAACTGGCTCACGCGCTGATGAGCATCAACGCGGTCAAGGGTGTAGAGATCGGCGCCGGCTTTGCCTGCGTGTCCCAGCGCGGCACCGAGCACCGCGATGAGCTGACCCCGGAAGGTTTTCTCAGCAACAACGCAGGCGGCATCCTCGGCGGTATTTCCTCCGGCCAGCCGATCGTGGCGCACCTCGCGCTCAAGGCGACGTCCAGCATCACCACGCCGGGCCGTTCGATCGATGTGCACGGCAACCCGGTGGACGTGATCACCAAGGGCCGCCATGACCCTTGCGTCGGCATCCGTGCCACGCCGATTGCCGAAGCAATGATGGCCATCGTGCTGATGGACCACCTGCTGCGCAACCGTGGGCAAAACGCCAATGTGCGCGTGAGTACGCCGGTGCTGGGCCAGCTGTGACAGCCTGTCATGGCAGGCGCGCTTGCTGTCGTTGTAGTGAGCGAGCTTGCTCGCGCTGGGCTGCGAAGCAGCCCCAAAAATCGACATGACGCCCCCACTTCCCTACTGGCGCCTCTCCAGCTTCTACCTCTTCTACTTCGCCCTCCTCGGGGCGACCGCGCCTTTCCTGGCGCTGTACTTCGATCACCTGGGGTTCTCCAGCGCGCGCATCGGCGAGCTGGTGGCCATCCCTATGCTGATGCGCTGCGTGGCGCCCAACCTGTGGGGCTGGCTGGGCGACTACACCGGTCGGCGCCTGGCGATCGTACGCTTTGGCGCGGTGTGCACCCTGGCAAGTTTTTCGCTTATCTTCGTCAGCCACACCTACGCCTGGCTGGCCCTGGTGATGGCTTTGCATGCGTTCTTCTGGCATGCGGTGTTGCCGCAGTTTGAAGTGATCACCCTCGCGCACCTGCAAAAACAGACCTCCCGCTACAGCCAGGTCCGCCTGTGGGGCTCCATCGGTTTCATCCTCACCGTGGTAATCATGGGTCGCCTGTTCGATTGGCTGAGCCTGGACATCTACCCGGTCGTCGTCGTGGTGATCATGGCCGGCATCATTGGCGCCAGCCTGTGGGTGCCGAATGCGCAGCCCACCACCCACGGCAATCGCCTGGCTGGCGATGGCTTCCTGAAACAATTGCGCAGCCCTGGCGTGCTGGCGTTTTATGCCTGTGTGGCGTTGATGCAAATGAGCCATGGCCCGTATTACACCTTTCTGACCCTGCACCTCGAACACCTGGGCTACAGCCGTGGCGTGATCGGCCTGCTGTGGGCCCTGGGCGTGGTGGCGGAAGTGCTGATGTTCCTGGCGATGAGCCGCATCCTCTCGCGCTTTTCGGTGCGCCGGGTGCTGCTGGCCAGTTTCCTGTTGGCGGCGCTGCGTTGGTTGCTGTTGGGCTCGTTTGCCGAGTTTTTCTGGGTACTGTTAGTGGCGCAGGTGATGCACGCCGCCACTTTCGGCAGTTTCCATGCCGCGGCGATTGCCTTCGTGCAACGCAGTTTTGGCGATAAGCAACAAGGCCAGGGCCAGGCGTTGTACGCCGCCTTGGCGGGTACCGGCGGTGCGCTGGGTGCCCTTTATTCCGGTTACAGCTGGAACCTGTTGGGGCCGACCCTGACCTTCAGCATCGCCAGCGTCGCGGCCCTGGCCGCCGCCGCTATCATCGGTCTTCGATTGCAAGAGCAGAACCAAGGAACCCTTCAATGAGCTATGTCGCTGTTTACTCCGCCGCTTCACCGGACACGCCGAACAAGGTCCTGACCCATTTTGACGATATCGCCGCGACCCTGGCGGAGCACGGCGTGCGCTTTGAACGCTGGCAGCCGAGCCCGATAGGGCAGGGGGCCAGTGACGCTGAAATGATTGCGGCGTACCAGATGCACATTGATGCCCTTGGCTACGAGGCTATTGAGGTGGTACGCGTGACCGGCGATCACCCGCAGAAGGCTGAACTGCGTGCGCAGTTTCTTGACGAGCGCTGCTACAGCGAAGATGAGGTGCGTTTTTTCATCGCGGGGCAGGGTTTGTTTTCCCTGCACATTGGCGACTACGTGTACGCCGTGCGCTGTGAGAAAAATGACCTGTTGGTGATCCCGGCCGGTATCAAGCACTGGTTCGATATGGGCGAGAACCCGCATTGTGTTGCCTTGCGGTGTTTCAATACCGCACAAGGGCTGGTGCCCCTATTGACGGGCGACACTATCGCCCGGCACTTCCCTGGCTTGGACGACTAACCGAGATTTATCAGAAACTACAATCCCTATAGGTTGGAAGTTGCTGTGGGAAGAAACTTAAACTTCTGTAAGGCTCGGCTGTTTATTCTGGGCCCTGCGCCTTAATACCACTCGTTATGTAACTCTCTCCGGCATCAACGTTTATGTCGCCTGTCAATAGGAGGAATCCGAATGTGACGCGGCAGAGACAGAAAATAAGGAGAGGATTGAATGAGCGCCCCAACGGAATTATTGATACCACCGTATACGGTGCCCAATGCGGTCAGACGACGTCTGAACCTGGCGGGAAAACCGCTGACCCCGGCGGAGTTAGAGATCCTGCGCTGGGCCTCGGAAGGCAAGACCGTCTGGGAGATCAGCCAGATTCGCACCACGTCCGAAGCCACGGTGAAATTTCACCTGCGCAATATCTACGGCAAGCTGGAAGTCAGTAACCGTGTGCAGGCGATGAACGAAGCGGCGCGTCAGGGACTTTGCTGAAGGCAAAAAAAGGGCCGCGACACTCAACGGTGTCACGGCCCTTTTTACTGCCTGGCGTTTAAGCCGAATGATAAGTCGGCAGGGCAAAGCGGTTCTGGCTTTGCAGCATGGAAATCTGCGGCAGCTCGCTGGCTTGTTCCGCCAGGTCGCGGCGAATGGCGCTGATCACCCAGGTCAGCTGATCGGCAGTGTGCAACTGCTGATAGGAGATCGAACGCTTGACCTGTTTACCTTCGCTGTTGCGCAGCGTCAGCAGGATACCGCCGTCTGGGCGAGGCTGGGTGGTGACGTCGTAGTTGGAGAATACTGAAGCGAATTTATCTTGGATCAGGCTCATGTCTATCAGCTCCGTTGGCTCAAGTTGGCAAGCATGGAGTGATAGGTGCAGTGATTGTGCCATCTAGCGGTTAGCTAAAATATCTTTATAAAACAATCACTTAAAAAAATAACAAATTTTCGATTTCGTGCAATTTGCATGAATGGCCATCATGCATCCTGCATTTTGCGTGGCTCAGCCGGGTTGAGCGGGCGCGCCTCATTCTTAAATGACTGCGCCAGCACCGCGAAATTCCTTTTATCAGCGGTCGCCCCTTGGGATACAAAACTTTTCAAATCCCGCGTGTACAGCCGAAGAAGGGCTGACGTATTTTCCTGCAAGGCACTCGGTCTCTCGCCTATGGGCGCACGGGTGTTACAGGATCATTCGAAGAATAAGAAAAAGGACGTTCCTCCATGAGCCACTCGCAAAATGACATGATCACCTGGCGCATGATGCTGCGTAAGGTGCCCGCGATTGTGCGTGCCCTGCCGCGCGTGGTGCGAGGGATGCGTGCTGCCAATGTCACCGACCCCGTGCAGCCCTGCGGACTGGGCTGGCACTTCGAACAAGCCACCCTGCGTAACCCGCAGGGAACCGCCTTGCTGTATGGCGACCGTGTGATCAGTTACACCGAAGCCAACCAGCAGGCCAATCGCATCGCCCGCCACCTGCAAGAAAAAGGCATCGGCAAGGGCGATGTGGTGGCGATGTTTATTGAAAACCGTCCCGAATTATTGTTGAGCGTGCTGGCCGTGGCCAAGCTGGGCGGTGTCTGCGCCATGCTCAATACCGCGCAAACCCACGGGGCGCTGGTGCACAGCCTGACGCTGGTGAGCCCGGCGGCGATTGTGGTGGGGGCGGAATTGGTGGCCGCCTATGAGGCGGTGCGCGATCAAGTGGCGATCCCTGCGCAGCGCAGCTGGTTCGTCGCCGAGCAGCAGGGCGCGGCGGTGCCCGAGGGGTACAGCGACCTGATGGCCGCCAGCGCTGAATGTTCGGTGGAGAACCTCGCCAGCGCAGCGCAGATCTTCTTTAACGATCCCTGCTTCTATATCTACACTTCCGGCACGACGGGATTGCCCAAGGCCGGCATCATGAAACATGGCCGCTGGACCAAGACCGCCATCAGCTTCGGCCGCATTGCCCTGGACATGGGGCCGGACGACGTCCTCTATTGCACCTTGCCGCTCTACCATGCCACCGGCCTATGCGTGTGCTGGGGCTCGGCAGTGGTCGGGGCGTCGGGCTTCGCCATTCGACGTAAATTCAGTGCTAGTCAGTTCTGGGGCGATGTCCGCAGATTCGAGGCGACCACCCTCGGTTATGTCGGCGAGTTGTGCCGGTACTTGCTCGATCAGCCAGCCAGCGAAAACGACCGTGATCACCGCGCGACCAAGATGGTCGGCAATGGCTTGCGTCCTGGCGTGTGGTCGCAGTTCAAGGCGCGTTATGGCGTCGAGCATGTGTGCGAGTTGTATGCCGCCAGCGACGGCAATATCGGCTTCACCAACGTATTGAATTTTGACAACACCGTCGGCTTTTGCCTGCAGCACTGGGCGCTGGTGGACTACGGCCACGACACCGGTGAGCCGCTGCGTGGCAGCGATGGTTTCATGCATAAAGTGAAGAAGGGCGGGCAGGGGCTGTTGTTGGCGAGGATCGATGAAAAATCCCCTTATGACGGCTACACCGACCCGGAAAAAAACCGCAAGGTGATCCTCACTGACGTGTTTGAGAAGGGCGACCGCTATTTCAACACCGGCGATCTGGTGCGCAGTATTGGCTTCGGCCACGCGCAATTTGTCGACCGCTTGGGGGATACCTACCGCTGGAAGGGCGAAAACGTCTCCACCACCGAAGTGGAAAACGTCCTGTTGCAGCACCCGCAGATCGCCGAAGCAGTGGCCTATGGGGTGGAAATCGAAAACACCAATGGTCGCGCCGGGATGGTTGCCATCACCCCGAGCGAATCCCTGGCCGCGCTGGACATGCGTGAGTTGCTGCAATTTGTCCACGGTCAGTTGCCGCACTATGCGGTGCCGCTGTTTCTGCGGATCAAGGTGAAGATGGAAACCACGGGCACCTTCAAGTACCAAAAGGTACGGCTCAAGGAGGAGGCCTTCGACCCGGACAAGGCGGGCAATGATCCGGTCTACGCCTGGCTGCCGGGGTCGGACTGCTACGTGCCAGTGACCGGCCAGTTGTTGGCGCAGATTCAGGGTGGGCACTTTCGTTATTAAAGGCAGCGCTATTGAATATGCCTATGGGGGCTTTTGACAAAAAAGCCATGACAGGTGGGAACTCCATCGCGACACTGGGCGCCTATAAAGGACCACACACGGAGCCGTCCCACATGTCAGACCAAGCCAAACAGATGACCGACGACGAAGCCGCAGAATTTGCCGAGCAGGTGTTTGACGTTGCCCGCAAAGGCGACGCCGCCATGCTCGCCGCGTTGCTGGCCAAAGGCTTGCCGGCCAATTTTCGTAACCACAATGGCGACACCTTGCTGATGCTCGCGGCCTACCACGGCCATGCCGAGGCGGTAAAAGTGCTGCTGGAATTCAAGGCCGATCCGCTGATCGCCAATGACAAGAACCAATTGCCGATCGCCGGTGCGGCGTTCAAGGGCAACCTGCCAGTGGTCAAGGCGCTGATCGAAGGCGGTACGCCGGTCGAGGCGGCCTCTTCCGACGGCCGTACCGCGTTGATGATGGCAGCGATGTTCAATCGCGTTGAAATGGTCGACTACCTGCTCGGCCAGGGCGCCAACCCCAAGGCCACCGATGCCCAGGGCGCGACGGCATTGGCCGCCGCGCAAACCATGGGCGCGGTGGATACGGCGGCGCAATTGCAAAAACTGGTGTAGGCTTTGCGCCCTCGAAAACCAGCCCGCTACAGGATCACCCCATGAAAGCCGCCCTCGTCGAACTTATCAGCAACATCAGCGCCGGCGTCATGGGCGAGGACGAGGTGGCGCGTATCGCCGATGAAGCGGCGCAGGCCTACGCGGACCCGGTGGCGTTTCTGGCGGCCAACCCGGATATCAACTACGACGACACATTCCCCATTCCGTTGGGGGAGTGGGTCGTGGTTGGCAGCCTGCCGGACACCGTGGTGTTCCAGGCCGACACCTACGGCGACCTGTTCGCGCAGATCGTCGCGTCGTTCGGCCCAGGCGTGGCGTTCAATCTCACGCCCAAGCAACTGGCCAAGACCGAAGCCCTGACGGCCCTGAACCGTATCCAGATCCAGATGAGCGCGCTCAGCCCGGAAGACGGCGGCTATGTGCTGCTCAACTTCAGCCAACCGTTGGATGACGAGATCCAGGCCGTGTTGGTCTACGGTAACGACCTGCCGCGCGTGCTCGAGCTGTGTGCCGAAGTCGGCATCAAGGCCGAACCCTCCCTGGAAGCGCTGAAAGTTGCCGTCCACGTCTGAAATAAAACGGAACCCCGGCCAGGGCTGGCTATCCTAAAGGTGCATGCCCTCACTTTAGGAGCAACACCATGGGTTCCACTTTTAATGGCTTGATCGGGCTGATCATCCTGGCGCTGGATATCTGGGCGATCATCAACGTATTCAAAAGCGGCGCGAGCACGGGCGCCAAGGTGCTGTGGATCCTGTTGATCCTCCTGCTGCCGGTGCTGGGCCTGATCATCTGGGCGATCGCCGGGCCACGTGGAAATGTGCGGCTCTAGAGTGAGCACAATCCATGTAGGCGCGGGCTCGCTGTGGCGACCGCGCTTGTTGTGGTGAGCGGGCTTGTTGTGGTGAGCGGGCTTGCCCCGCGCTGGGCTGCGAAGCAGCCCCATCCGATCTACAGTAAACCCTCACCACACCCCTGAGATTTGTGTATCGAAATATTCGCTGCACACAATTTTCACATCTTATCCAAGACAATTCGCCGGTTGAATCTCCCTGCCAAGGCCCTGCCTCAAGGTGTCTTAAACGCGGGACGGCGCTGCTCGTTCAGTAATTAATAGCCTTGCTGTGATTGATCGGGCACCATTCGCGCCACTGCACCACTTCGTCACTTAAACTTCCAATGGGTCCTGAAACGACATGGCAAACCCGGACGCCCTGAGTCAGCAGCGAGCTTCTAATCGCCTGCTGCAACCGACCGTCAAATCCCATCTGGCATACACGCTGCTCTGCGCACTGGTCATGATGGTGATGTTCTCCCTGCTGCGCCTGGCGCTGCTGGTCTACAACCGCGAGATGATCCTCGATACGCCGGCCTCGACCTTCCTTGAAGCGTTCGCCAACGGCCTGCGCCTGGACCTGCGTCTGGTGGTGTACCTGATCATTCCGTTGCTGCTGGCACTGTTCAGCGTACGGGCAATGGCAGCCCGCGGGTTCTTTCGTTTCTGGCTGACCGTGGCGTCCAGCATCGCCCTGTTCCTGGGCCTGATGGAAATGGACTTCTACCGTGAGTTCCACCAGCGCCTCAACGGCCTGGTCTTCCAGTACGTGAAGGAAGACCCGAAAACCGTGATGAGCATGCTCTGGTACGGTTTCCCGGTGGTGCGCTACCTGCTGGCCTGGGCCGTGGGCACGCTGATCCTCAGCATGGCGTTCAAAGGTGCCGACCGTGCGACACGCCCGCGCGGCCCCTTCAGCGGTGGCAGCATCGGCACCCGCCAGGTCGCGCCGTGGTACTCGCGCATCGCGGTGTTCGTGGTCTGCCTGCTGATCGCCGTGGTCGCCGCCCGTGGCACCCTGCGCCAGGGCCCGCCGCTGCGTTGGGGTGACGTGTACACCACCGACTCGAACTTCGCCAACCAGTTGGGCCTCAATGGCACGCTGTCGCTGATCGGCGCGGCCAAGGCTCGCTTCTCGGAACATCGGGATAACACCTGGAAAGCCACGCTGGAGCAGCCGCTGGCAACCCAGACCGTGCGCGACATGCTGGTGCTGCCGACGGAAAAACTGGTGGATACCGACACCGCCGCCGTGCGCCGCGAGTTCACGCCACCGGCCGAGAAAACCCTGCCGATCAAAAACGTCGTGGTGATCCTGATGGAAAGCTTCGCCGGTCACTCGGTGGGGGCGCTGGGTCGTCCGGGCAATATCACGCCGTACTTCGACAAACTGTCCAAGGAAGGCCTGCTGTTCGACCGCTTCTTCTCCAACGGCACCCATACCCACCAAGGTATGTTCGCGACCATGGCGTGCTTCCCGAACCTGCCGGCCTTCGAATACCTGATGCAGACCCCGGAAGGCAGCCACAAGCTGTCGGGCCTGCCGCAGTTGCTCAGCGCACGCAAGTTTGACGACGTGTATGTCTACAACGGTGACTTCGCCTGGGACAACCAGTCGGGCTTCTTCAGCAACCAGGGCATGACCAATTTCATCGGTCGCAACGACTTTGTCGACCCGGTGTTCTCTGACCCCACCTGGGGCGTGTCCGATCAGGACATGTTCAACCGTGGCCTGGAAGAGTTGAAAGCCCGTGAAGGCGGCAAGCCGTTCTACGCGTTGCTGCAAACCCTGTCCAACCACACGCCGTACGCTTTGCCGACCCCGTTGCCGGTGGACAAAGTCACTGGCCGTGGCAGCCTCGACGAGCATTTGACCGCGATGCGCTACTCCGACTGGGCCCTGGGTCAGTTCTTTGAGAAAGCCCGCAAAGAGCCGTATTTCAAGGAAACCCTGTTCGTGATCGTCGGCGACCACGGCTTCGGCAACGAGCAGCAAATCACCGAAATGGACCTGGGCCGCTTCAACGTGCCGATGCTGATGATCGCACCGGGCATGCAGGAGAAGTTCGGCGAGCGCAACCATACCGTCGGTACTCAGATCGACATCGTGCCGACCATCATGGGGCGCCTGGGCGGCGAGACCCTGCACCAGTGCTGGGGCCGTGACCTGTTGAACCTGCCGGAAGGCGATAAAGGTTTCGGCGTGATCAAGCCATCGGGCAGCGACCAGACCGTGGCATTGCTCACCGGCGACCGTGTACTGGTACTGCCCAAGGAAATGCCACCGAAGCTGTGGGAATACGAACTGGGCGCCAACCCGACCGGTAAAGTGATTGCTGAATCGCCGGACGAGGCGGCACTGAGGCAGAAACTTGAGTCGTTCCTGCAGACGGCTACCAAGAGCCTGTTGGATAACACCGCCGGTGTGATTGACGGCAAGCCGGATTAATTAACCGGCAATAAAAAAGAGGCCTTTAAAAGGCCTCTTTTTTTTGCCCGGCGTTTATATCCGACCGAGCAACAACAGCACCAGCAGGACCACCAGTACCACACCCAGGATGCCCGACGGGCCATAACCCCAGTTACGCGAGTGAGGGAACACTGGCAGACCACCGACCAGCAGGAGGATCAAGATAATGATCAGAATGAGGCTCATGGTTTTTTTTCCTTATTGGCCTTCTGCAAAGACCGGTTATTTAACGATAGGCCCGCAGTTTAATAACGAACGCCTTAACAACTCCGACTGGTGCCCCTGGTGGAAAATTCAGTATTTTTTTAAAGCATTTCGCACACTTGCTTATTTCTTTTAATGCAGTTCGCAACTGCGCCCGATTAGTTGAAAAATATTGAACTTAGGCTATACGCAACCCTCCGACCCAGCCGCTGGTTTGCCAGGGGCATTCATCAATCTGATGGTGGGTGGGTGCTGGAAAAACCTTCGCTACACTGCCGGTCACTTCTTCCGTGAACCACAAGGCAACTTTCTATGCAAAATCGCATGATGATCACTGGCGCCGGGTCCGGCCTGGGTCGTGAAATCGCGCTGCGTTGGGCCCGCGAGGGTTGGCAGTTGGCCTTGTCGGATGTCAGCGAGCCGGGGCTGCAGGAAACCCTCAAATTGGTGCGTGAAGCCGGGGGTGATGGCTTCGTCCAGCGTTGCGACGTGCGTGACTACAGCCAGCTCACTGCATTCGCCCAAGCCTGCGAGGTAAAGCTCGGCGGGGTTGATGTGATCGTCAACAATGCCGGCGTCGCCTCGGGAGGCTTCTTTGCCGAACTGTCCCTGGAGGACTGGGACTGGCAGATCGCAATCAACCTGATGGGCGTGGTCAAGGGGTGCAAGGCGTTCCTGCCGCTGCTGGAAAAGAGCAAGGGCCGTATCATCAACATCGCGTCCATGGCCGCGCTGATGCAGGGGCCGGCGATGAGCAACTACAACGTGGCCAAGGCTGGCGTGGTAGCGCTGTCGGAAAGCCTGCTGGTGGAACTCAAGCAACAGGAGGTCGGCGTGCATGTGGTCTGCCCATCGTTCTTCCAGACCAACCTGCTCGACTCGTTCCGTGGACCGACCCCAGCGATGAAGGCCCAAGTGGGCAAGCTGCTGGAGAGTTCGCCGATCTCGGCGGCGGATATCGCCGATTACATCTATCAACGCGTCGCGGCGGGTGAGTTCATGATCCTGCCCCACGAACAGGGGCGCATGGCCTGGGCGTTGAAGCAGAAGAATCCGCAGTTGCTCTATGACGAAATGACCAGCATGGCCGACAAGATGCGCGCCAAGGCTCAGGCTGCCAAGGCCTGAGCCGGTAGTGGTCTGTCAGGCAATTTACCTGCGTACGTAGGGCCTGCCTGATTTCGTCGCAAGCCATTGATGCTCCGACACCGAGCGCGCATGGTCGAGGTCCTTTCATTGCTAATAAGGACATCCGCCATGCTGGTCTTAAGCCGCGCCGTAGGCGAAGTCATCTCTATCGGTGATGACATCGCCGTACACATTCTTGAATTGAACGGCAGCCAAGTGAAATTCGGTGTGGAGGCGCCGAACGGGGTGCATGTACACCGTGCCGAGGTCTACCAGAAGATCCGCGATCGGCTGGGCGCCACGACCCATCCGGTGCCGGTGCCCAATCTCTGATCTCAGTCGAACAGATGCTTGGGCACGTCGTGCTTGAGCATCAACTGGCACTGCTCGCTGTCCGGGTCGAACACGATCAGCGCCTGCCCCTTGGTGAGCGCCTGGCGTACGCGCAGCACGCGGGTCTCCAGGGGCGTGTCGTCACCATTGTCGGTGCCGTCACGGGTGACGAAGTCTTCGATCAGGCGCGTCAGCGTGTCGACTTCAAGTGCATCGTAGGGAATCAGCATACAAGCCTCGGGTGATGGATCCCGGCGATCCTACTGCGCCGGGATCAGAGTTGCCAGCGTCAGGACTTATTGCCGACCAGGCTGTCCACCGAGGGCACGCGTGTGTCGCTCTCCATCTGCGTCTCGTGCTCGATCTGATGACTGAACCGATCCAGCGAGCCCTGGGCCGGTTGCGCATCGCTGGCGAACACCGGCGGGCTGAGAATGTAGGCGCCCAACAGGCGACTCAGCGCCGCGAGGCTGTCGATATGGGTGCGCTCATAGCCGTGGGTCGCATCGCAACCGAACGCCAGCAGTGCAGTGCGGATGTCGTGCCCGGCGGTCACGGCCGAGTGCGCATCGCTGAAGTAATAGCGGAACAGGTCGCGGCGCACCGGCAGTTCGTGGTCAGACGCCAAACGTAGCAAGTGACGGGACAGGTGATAGTCATACGGCCCGCCGGAGTCCTGCATGGCCACGCTCACCGCATGCTCGCTGGAGTGCTGGCCGGGAGCGACCGGAGCGATATCGATGCCGACAAATTCACTCACGTCCCAGGGCAGGGCGGCCGCTGCGCCACTGCCGGTCTCCTCGGTGATGGTGAACAGCGGGTGGCAGTCGATCAGCAAGGGCTCGCCACTGTCGACGATGGCCTTGAGCGCGGCGAGCAGGGCGGCGACGCCGGCCTTGTCGTCCAGGTGGCGGGCGCTGATGTGCCCGCTCTCGGTGAATTCCGGCAGCGGGTCGAAGGCCACATAGTCGCCGATACCAATGCCCAGGGAGTCGCAATCGGCACGGGTCGCGCAGTAGGCGTCGAGGCGCAACTCGACGTGGTCCCAACTCACCGGCATTTCATCCACGGCGGTGTTGAACGCGTGCCCGGAGGCCATCAACGGCAACACGCTGCCACGGATCACGCCATTATCGGTAAACAGGCTGACGCGGCTGCCTTCGGCAAACCGGCTCGACCAGCAACCTACGGGCGCCAGGCTCAGGCGGCCGTTGTCCTTGATCGCACGCACGGCGGCGCCGATGGTGTCCAAGTGGGCGGACACCGCACGGTCAGGGCTGTTTTTCTGGCCCTTGAGGGTGGCGCGGATGGTGCCGCGCCGGGTCATTTCGAAGGGAATGCCCAGTTCTTCCAGGCGCTCGGCGACATACCGCACGATGGTGTCGGTGAATCCGGTGGGGCTGGGAATGGCGAGCATTTCCAGTAGGACTTTTTGCAGGTAATTCAGATCCGGTTCTGGGATGGTTCGGCTCATAAAGACTCCTGGGGTTCGGATCGTTCAGCTATGGGGAAACAGCAAATCCACAAATTTTTCCGCGGTAGGCTGCGGTTCATGATTGGCCAGGCCGGCCCGTTCGTTAGCTTCGATAAACACGTACTCGGGCTGGTCGGCGGCAGGCACCATCAGGTCCAGGCCGACCATGGGGATGTCCAGGGCGCGGGCGGCGCGTACGGCGGCGTCCACCAGCGTGGGGTGCAGGATGGCGGTGACGTCTTCCAGGCAACCGCCGGTGTGCAGGTTGGCGGTACGGCGCACGGCCAGGGTTTTGCCACGTGGCAGGATGCTGCTGTAGTCGTAGCCGGCGGCGTGCAGGGTGCGTTCGGTTTCGGCGTCGACAGGGATTTTGCTTTCGCCATCAGTCGCCGCCTGGCGACGACGGCTCTGGGCTTCGATCAACGCGCCGATGGAATGTTGACCGTCACCGGTCACTTCCGCAGGACGACGAATCGCAGCCGCAACCACCTCGAAACCGATCACCAGGATGCGCAGGTCCAGGCCTTCATGAAAGCTTTCCAGCAGCACACGGCTGTCAAACTGGCGCGCCGCTTCAATCGCCTGCTGCACCTCTTCGATGCTCTGCAAATCCACCGCCACGCCCTGGCCTTGCTCACCGTCCAGCGGCTTGACGACGACGCGCTGGTGCTCGTCGAGGAACTCCAGGTTGTCATCGGCGCTGCCCGCCAGTTGTTGCGACGGCAGTTTCAAACCGGCCGCCTTGAGCACTTTGTGGGTCAGGCTCTTGTCCTGGCACAAGGTCATGCTGATGGCGCTGGTCAGGTCGCTCAACGACTCACGGCAACGCACACGGCGCCCCCCGTGACTGAGGGTGAATAAGCCCGCGTCGGCGTCATCCACCTGCACATCGATACCGCGCCGATGCGCTTCTTCGACGATGATCCGGGCATAAGGGTTAAAGCCTGCCTGCGGACCCGGGCCGAGAAACAGCGGCTGGTTGATGCCGTTCTTACGTTTGATCGCAAAGGTGGTCAGCGCCCTGAACCCCAGCTTGGCGTAAAGGTTCTTGGCCTGGCGGTTATCGTGCAGCACGGACAGGTCCAAGTAGCTCAGGCCACGGCTCATGAAGTGTTCCACCAAGTGGCGCACCAGCACCTCACCCACGCCAGGGCGGGTGCACTGCGGGTCCACGGCCAGGCACCACAGGCTGCAGCCGTTTTCCGGGTCATGAAAGGCTTTCTGGTGGTTGAGGCCCATGACGCTGCCGATCACCGCGCCGCTGTCTTCATCTTCCGCCAGCCAGTAGACAGGCCCACCGGCATGGCGCGGCGTAAGGCGTTCGGCGTCGACGGGCAACATGCCGCGTCCTTGGTAGAGCTGGTTGACGGCCAGCCAATCGGCTTCGGTCTGCACCCGACGAATGCGGAACCCGCGAAATACCCGGGTGGCCGGCCGATAGTCGGTGAACCACAGGCGCAGCGTGTCTGACGGGTCGAGGAACAGTTGCTGCGGATCGATCCCGAGAATCTGCTGCGGTGCAGCCACATAGAGTGCGATGTCGCGCTCGCCCGGCTGTTCATTCAGCAGTTCCTGGGCCAGGGTCGCCGGATCGGGAAAGGTGTGCCCGATCAACAAGCGGCCCCATCCGCAATGCACGGCAATCGGCTCGGCGGCCAAGGGGCTGCCATCTTCCGCCAGGCGGGCCTGCAGGCGCTCATAGGTCGGCGCCTGGCCCTTCAACAAGCGTTGGCTGTAAGCCGCTGCGAGAGGTTTCATTACTCAGATTCCTTGTTCGCTGAGCCACAGGTTCAGCGCCGCCAGTTGCCACAGCTTGGAGCCGCGCAGCGGGGTCAATTGGCCTTGCGGGTCGGTCAGCAAGCGGTCGAGCATGGCGGGATTGAACAGGCCGCGATCCTGGCTCGGGTCCAGCAACAATTCACGCACCCAGTTCAGCGTATCGCCCTGCAAGTGTTTGAGGCCTGGCACGGGGAAGTAACCTTTCTTGCGGTCGATCACTTCGCTCGGGATCACCCGGCGCGCAGCCTCTTTCAACACCTGCTTGCCGCCGTCGGGCAACTTGAATTTGCCGGGTACACGGGCCGACAGCTCAACCAAGCGGTAGTCGAGGAACGGCGTACGCGCTTCCAGGCCCCAGGCCATGGTCATGTTGTCGACGCGTTTGACCGGGTCGTCCACCAGCATGACCGTGCTATCCAGGCGCAGGGCTTTGTCCACTGCCGCATCCGCGCCGGGCATGGCGAAGTGCTCGCGCACGAAGTCACCGGCGGCGTCGTTGGCGGTCAGCCATTTTGGCGCGACGGTGGCGGCATAGTCGTCGTAGCTGCGGTCGAAAAACGCATCGCGATACGCGGCGTAGGGATCGGCGGCGCCGTCCACCTGCGGGTACCAGTGGTAACCGGCAAACAGTTCGTCGGCGCCCTGGCCGCTCTGCACCACTTTGCAATGCTTGGCCACTTCCCGTGACAACAGGTAGAAAGCGATGCAGTCATGGCTGACCATCGGCTCGCTCATGGCACGGAACGCCGCCGGGAGTTGCTCGATGATCTCGCTTTCGGCGATGCGCAATTGATGATGACGGGTGCCGTAGTGCTTGGCGATCAGGTCCGAGTACTGGAACTCGTCGCCACGCTCGCCACCGGCGTCTTCAAAGCCGATGGAGAAGGTCGACAGATCTTGCACGCCGACTTCACGCAGCAAGCCCACGAGCATGCTCGAATCGACGCCGCCGGACAGCAGCACGCCGACATCCACGGCGGCGCGTTGGCGGATGGCCACGGCTTCGCGGGTGCTGTCGAGTACGCGGTCAGTCCAGTCTTCCAGGCTCAGGTTGCGTTCGTCGTCATGCGGGCCGTAGGGCAGGGTCCACCAGGTTTTCTGCTCGGTCTTGCCGTTGGCGTCGATGCGCATCCAGCTCGCCGGCGGCAGTTTTTCGATGCCTGCCAGCAAGGTACGCGGCGCGGGCACCACGGCGTGGAAGTTCAAGTAGTGATTGAGTGCCACCGGATCGAGGATCGGGTTGATATCCCCGCCTTTGAGCAGCGCCGGCAAGGCCGACGCAAAGCGCATGCGCTGGCCGGTGCGCGACAGGTACAGCGGCTTCACGCCCAGACGGTCACGGGCAATAAACAGGCGTTGGGCATCACGTTCCCAGATGGCGAACGCGAACATGCCATTGAGCTTGGGCAGCAGCGCTTCGCCCCAGGCGTGATAACCCTTGAGCAGCACTTCGGTGTCGCCGCCGGAGTAGAAGGCGTAGCCGAGGGCTTCCAGCTCTTCTCTCAGTTCAGGGAAGTTGTAGATCGCGCCGTTGAACGCCAGGGACAGCCCCAGTTGGGCGTCGACCATCGGTTGGGCAGAGCCATCCGACAGGTCCATGATTTTCAAGCGCCGATGGCCCAGCGCCACAGGCCCCTGGGCATGAAAGCCCCAGGCGTCAGGCCCACGCGGGGCCAAGTGATGGGTGATGCGCTCAATAGCTGCCAGGTCGGCAGGTTGGGCATCGAAACGTAACTCTCCAGCTAATCCGCACATAAATTCCTTACCGGTTTTTCCGTTGGGGAGGGATGAAATACCGCACGCCAAAAAGGCCGGGCGTTGAGAAACTGACCCGTGTGGTGGATGGGAGTTTTAGAACGATCGGTTATAAGGCGATTGGGCATCAGTGCGCTAATGAGCCAAGGGAGGGGTGTTAGATAGCTAGGCGCAATAGCCTTGAGCCCGTTGATAAGGTCTGGCGAAATACCCGCCATACGGACGATTGCTATGCCTGCAGTGACCCCTGCCACTCCCCAACCCTTGAGCCCCGAGATGAAGCTGGCGGCTCTTTTACAACTGACCGGCGACTTGGACAAAGCCGACGTACTGCACCAAAAAATACCGAGCTGGATGTACAAGGCTAAACCTCAGGTATTGGCGCAAATGGAGGATAACTTTAAGAGCGCTGGCCCTTATGACGACAAGGTCAGAAGGATTTTTGCCCGGCTGAAAAGCCTGAAGCGGTTTTGTGTCGAGACGTTGACCGCTGCGTTGTTGTCCGAGTACGGCGTGTCACTGAATGTCGAGTCTGACGAGTTGTGGATCAAGCGAGCCCATGTGAAGGTGGATGCGATCTTGCCGCATCCCCAACGCTACGTGACCTACAGCGTGGAAAAACAGACGCTGCTCGAGGCAGCCATGCGCAACTTCTCGGAGGACGAGACGCGTACGGTGGTGCTTGCGCCCAATGCCAATATTCATCAAGGCGGTACCCCGACGGTTGTCGTTGATATCAGCGCGGCAGGTTTTGTGCGGTTTTGCCGGAAGTTGAACCTGGGCGATCGTTACCAGAAACACCTGAAAGCGTCGATCAACCTGTTGACGCCCCAGGCGCAGGAGTCGGTGTACAACCCGGATGCGACTGATATCAAGCGCTTGAAAGTGCATGAAATGCGCACCGACGTTTTTATCGCCTACTCCCAGGGCGTCATCGGTGTCGAGGCTTATGGCATGTTGCTGGCGCTGACCCACAATGGCGAAGACATCACGCGCGAGCAGGTGGAGGCCGTGCGTTACCGCGACACGCCGCTGGTTTGGCAGGGTTTGAAAATACTCGACGCCTGCATTTGGGGCGTCGTGGTTTTTTCCGCTGAACCGATCGACAAACACCCCCAAACCCCCTGCGTCGTCTACATGCCCGGAGACCTGTACCGGCCCCTCTATGAATACACGAGCTTTGAGGCTTTTCAGACCTACTTGTCCGATACCTTGAAAGTGCAAGCCTATGCCCAATCGTTCTCTCGTTATCTCGACGAAGAGATCCGGCTGGATTTTTACAAGGAACTTTCCAGCCGTTCGTCATTGGGCGTGATCGATGCATGCCCGATGACCAAGGGGCTGTTTCAGTTCTTTTTCGAGAGCTTGATCGGCAAGATGCAGAAAGACGCACGGATACTCGCCGTGCCGACCGAGGACATTGACGAGCAGGCGCGTGAAGAGCGGCGCCTGGGTTACTTGAGCACCGGGTTGACCATCGCCAATATCGCCGGCCTTTTCGTCCCGGTGATAGGCCAGTTGATGATGGGAGTGGCGATCGGGCAAATGCTCGGTGAAGTCTACGACGGCGTGGAGGACTGGCAGCACAAGGATAAGGTGCGGGCATTTGAACACTTGCGCGCTGTGGTGGACAGCCTCGCGGACATGGTGTTGTTTTCCGCCGGTGTGTCAGTCGGGGGTGCCGTTAAACGCAGTTTTACCCGCAGCCTGGAATTCTTCGACAGTTTTGAGGCCGTGCAGAGCGTCAATGGTCAGCGCCGTCTGTGGCGGTCGACCCTGATGCCTTACCAGCATCCCATGAGGATCGGTTCCGAACAGTTGTCCGACGCCGAGGTCGTGTACAACGTGGATGGGCTGTCCTTCATCAAGCACACCGGGCAGACGTACCGGGTGGCATTTGATCCCGAGATAGACAGTTGGCGCATCCGACATCCGGTGCGCAGCGATGCCTTTGCCCCCCCGGTGGAGCACAACGGAGCGGGTGGTTGGAAACATATCTACGAGCGTCCCGAGGACTGGGGCGCGTTGTACACCCTCGGGCGCTTGGAGCCGCGTATTGAGGCCGTCGAGCCGCGACGCCTGGAGCAGGCGTTGATTGCAACCGGTACCGAGGTCGAGCCGCTGCGCCAACTGGCCGGACGCAATCTGCGGTTGCCGGCCAGTTTCAACGATTGCGCGGAACGCTTCCGCCTGGATCACACGATCAGCGAACTGATTACCCAGTTGGAAAGTCGCAGCACCGCCACCGTTGCCAGCGATGAACTGCAGCTCAAGGCGTTGCCCCTGATGCGTGAGTGGCCAGAGGGGCGCTATATCAAAGTGTTGGATGACACCACAAACGAGGTCGTCAGGTACCCCGCCGAAGCCCGGGTGGATGAAACCCTCAGCATTCACGTCGCACGGGATCAGTTGGGCACGGGCAACCTGCTGCGTACCGTGGTCGATGGCTTGTCTGCGCAGGAACTGGACACATTGCTGGGCAACGGAGTGACGGGTGACAAGTCGCGGCTCCTGGCCGCACGCTTGGCACGGTCGCTCAAAGCCAACCGGCAACCCCTGTTTAACCGGCTCTATCAGGAATACGACCAGCCTGTCGGCGGCTGGCAGGCCCTGCTGGCGGAACAGGTGCCGGGCTTGCCGGTACGGGTCGCCCAGGCGTTGATCGAAAACGCCTCCAGTGTCGATCGCAGCTATTTGCGCTATTCCCGCAAGGTCCCCCTGAGCCTTTCGCAGGCGGCGAAGGAGGCCCAGGCCGGCATCCGCCTTGACCGCATCAATACCAGCTTTTATCTGCCGGCGCTGGCCGATGCGCAGACATGGCGCTTATCCACGCAATTATTGCCGCATATGCCCGGCTGGCCGGCCAAGGGGGCCGTACAGTTGCGAGAAGGCTCGCTCAAAGGTCCGTTGCTTGCCAGCGCAGAGGCGCCAGGCGCAGAGCCGGGTAACGTAGTCGTGCAGACCGGTACCCACTTTCAGGCGTATGGCGTCGCAGGCCAGAAACTCGGCGAGGGAGGCGAGGGGGGCGCCGGTTTCTACCAGGCCCTGCTGCAGGCCATGCCTGCCGAACAGCGCGCGGCATTGGGCGTGAGCGTGCCCAGCGGGGTAAACGCCGAATTGTTGCGCTATCGGCTATTTGACGTTTCCAGTACCCGACGCGCGGACGCCCTGTGGGCGTTTGAAGGCAAGCCACGGCGCTTGGTACCGAGCTGCGTGCAGGCCGATTCACCGCTCATTGGGACGGCCATCCACTACACCCGTAGCATGGTGCGCAAGGTCCGAAAGCTCTACCCCGAGTTCACCGACCGACAGGTCGATGAGTTTCTAAAAGGGCTGGGAAATACGGATCTGGAACGGGCCCGAGCCCTTGAGCAACGCCATCGGCAAAAGGCAATACTGGATCGCACACTCAAGGATTGGGTCAGTGAGGAGGTGACCGTCCCGCGCCAGGGCGGGTCCCCCCATGACTATCGCCAAAGCCGGCAACAGGTCGCTGATCGGCTGCGCGATTGTTGGAGCCAGATGACTCGGGCGAAAAGCTATCGGCAGATTTCGTACCCGGGGCTGGTGCTTGACGACATGCGCGTGGGGCGTTTGCCGATATGGCCGGCTGATATGGCATTCGACCATGTGCAGATTCTGTCCCTGCGCAACATGGCCCTGGAGTCTGATGTGGCCTACTTTCTCAAAGCCTTCAAAAGCGTGCGGGAGCTACGGCTCGATGGTAGCCAGATACGTTGGTTGCCGGAGGTGTTGTCCCATATGCCGAAGCTGGAGTCGTTGAGCCTGGCCAATAATCGGATCAATCTTTCCGGCCAGGCGGCGCTCAAGTTGGCAGCCATGAGCAACCTGCACACCTTGAACCTGGCAAAAAACCCGTTAGGCGAAACCCCGGATGTGAGCGCCATGAAGCAATTGCGTAAGCTGAACCTGAGCGAAACACGGGCCCGAGAGCTGCCCTCTGGGTTGCTGACGCGCCTGCATTTAGAAAGCGCCATGCTGGAGGGCAACGATATCGTCGAGCTGCCCGAGGCGCTGTTCAGTGCCCCGATTGCGGTCACCGAAAAAATTCACCTGTCGCATAACCCCGTCTCCTCGCGCAGCCTGGCAAAACTCAAGGCGTACCAGCAGCGCACGGGAGTGGGAATGGGCCTGATGGACGACGAGATCGGCATGCTCAGCGAACAGTTCGCCAGGGAAGCGCTGGTGCAAGGTGATTCAGCCGCGACCTATTTGCAGCGCCAGGACACGTGGCAAAAGTTGCGAGACGAATGGAATTCCGAAGCGTTCTTCAGCGTGATACGCCAGATGACCCGCTCCAATGAATTCCGGCAGGTGCCGGTCGAATTGCGACGCCGGGTCTGGGGGGTACTGGATGCCGCGGCAAAGGACCATAAACTGCGCGATTTTCTGTTCAGCCTTCCAGAGGGGCTGCCCAATTGCATCGATGGCGCGGCCTACTGTTTCAGTGAGATGGAGGTCGCCGTGTTGCTTGACCAGGCCGTGGGCGAGGCGGGTCTGATCCAGCCCGATCAGCTCGATGTGGCGACACAGTTGAAACTGGGGCGCCAGCTGTTTCGCATGGCGCAGTTGGACATGATTTCCGACGACTACAGCCTGCGCAATAAAGTGATCGACAAACTGCAGGTTCGGCTGGTGTACCGCAGTCGGCTGGCCGAGACGCTGGATTTGCCTGGGCAGTCCTCCAACATTGCCTATCAGCACGTGGGTGGTGTCAGCGATGAAGATATCCAGGAGGCGGTGCAGCAAGTCACCACACGGGAGATGTCATCGAGCCTGGCCACATTTATTGCGGACCAGAGCTACTGGCTGGAGTACTTGAGACGCCAATACGTCACCGAGTTCCAGGCCGTCGAAGACCGCTTCAGCACGCGCCTGGATACGCTTTCGGTGAATGACGACAGCTACCTTGATGACACCGTTGCGTTACAGGTTGAACGCAGGGCGTCGCTGGATAGCTTGGCGAACAGCTTGACGCAGGATGCCCTGGAGACCGTCGAGCGACTTGCCCAGGCGTGCAGTGTGTAAAACCCTCAGGACGTGCCCCGGATCAATCCCCGCAGGGCAAAACGGTTGGGGTGGCAGGCGTGGGCGACGCTGGAGGGGACGGGCAGCGGTTCGTCATTCAGCCAGGCGGCCAGCAGCTCTGCCGCCAGCGGGGCGGTGATGAGGCCCCGTGAGCCGTGCCCGCTGTTGATATACAGGCCATCGAGCCAGGGGCAGGCAATGTCCGGGACTTGCCGAGCATCCTTGCGCAGCGCCGCGTAGGCCAGGTGGAACGCCTCGCGGTTGGCCAGTGGCCCGACAATCGGTAGATAGTCGGGGCTGGTGCAGCGAAAGGCCGCACGGCCTTGCAGGTGCTCGGGGTCAAGGGTGTCGGCGTGCAGGCGTTGCAGCAGGTCAACGGAGATTTCCCGCAACATCTGCAGGTTACCGAGGTGTTCGGCGGTGCTGGGGGTGAGGTCTTCGCTGGCGAAGTTGAAGCTGGCGCCGAGCGTATGTTCCCCCAAGCGCGCAGGCGCGACGTAACCCTCGGCGCACACCACCGTGGCCAGTGCCTGGCTTTGCGGGGTTTGCGGCAGGCGGCTGATTTGCCCGCGAATGCGTTTGAGGGGCAGCTCGGCGCTGACCGGGAAGCGGTTGATCTCGGCGGCGCCGGCCAGCACCACCACGCTGGCGCTGGCCAGCAGGGTGTGACCGTCGTGGGCGTGCCATTGGCCATCGGCCTGGCGCAACTCAAGGGCCTCGCGATGCTGCAACAGCGTGATCAGCGGATGTGACGCTTGCCACTCACACAGTGCCGGCGGATGCACCCAGCCGCCTTCGGGGAAAAACAGCCCGCCGTGTTCCAAGGCGACGCCGGCGCGCGCCTGGGCCTGCGCCTGATCCAGCACGTGCAAAAGCTCCGGCGCGAAGGCTTGGGCCAGCTGCGCCTGGCGTTCGGCCTCCTTGGCATTAAACGCCAGTTGCAGCACGCCGCAACCGTCCCAGTCGACGCCACGGTGCAGGTGTTCGAGCAGCCGGCGGGTATGGCCGAAGCCGCTGAGGATCAATTGCGACAGCGCCGTGCCATGCGCCGAAAGCTTGAGGTACAGCACGCCCTGCGGGTTACCCGAGGCTTCCTGCGCCAGCGCCGCGTGACGCTCCAGCAGCGTCACCTGCCAGCCGCGCGCCGCCAGGCTGGCGGCGCTCGTGCAGCCGGCCAGGCCGCCGCCGATCACCAGGGCCGTGCGCGCGCCGGGCGGCGGCGCGGGGCGGGCAAACCAGGGTTTGATAGCTTCCGGCGCGGGCGTTTCGGCGGGCCAGCCGAGAAACTCGCCGCGCAGGATTTCCCACTTGTGGCCGATGCCCGGCGTGCGCTTCATCTTGAAGCCGGCGGCGTTGATCAAGCGGCGCACCCAGCCGGTACTGGTAAAGGTGCTGATGGTCGAGCCGGGGGCCGCCAGCCGCGCCAGTTCGGCAAACAGCTCGGCGGTCCACATGTCGGGGTTCTTGGCCGGGGCAAACCCGTCGAGAAACCAGGCGTCGACCTGGGCGTCCAGTTGGGGCAATTGTTCCAGGGCGTCGCCGATCAGCAGCGTCAGCGTCACGCGGCCGTGAGCCAACACCAGCCGTTGGAAGCCTTGATGAATGGCGATGTACTGCGCCAGCAACTGATCGGCAAACGGCTGCAGTTCCGGCCAAAGGGCGAGGGCACGCTGCAGGTCGGCGTGGCTCAGCGGGTACTTTTCCACGCTGACAAAATGCAGGCGGGCACCGGCCACGGCGTGTTGCTCGAACAACTGCCAGGCGCAGAGAAAATTCAACCCCGTGCCGAAACCGGTTTCGCCAATTACCAAGTGGCCCTGGGCCGGCAGGGCGGCGAAGCGCTCCTGCAAACGGTTCTGTTCGAGGAACACGTAGCGCGTTTCTTCAAGGCCCGACTTGTCGGAGAAGTACACATCGTCGAAGACCCGCGAGTGTGGGCGACCTTGCTCATCCCAGTCGAGCTGGGCGTGGGTAACGGGGTTCATGGGCGACTCATAGGCAATAGAAGCAGGCAAAGGCAAGGCGGCCATTCTAGCTGATCAACAGGCGTTGAATTGACCTACGGCAAGCACGCGTGGAATTTCCTCCCGCACGGCGTTGCCCAATCCGCTAGTCTTGAGCCATCTTGAAACGGAGCTGCCCATGTTCGAATCCGCCGAAATCGGTCACGCCATCGACAAAGACACCTTTGAGGCCGAAGTGCCGGCCCTGCGCGAAGCCTTGCTGGAGGTGCAGTACGAACTGCAGCAGCAGAAGCGCTTCCCGGTGATCATCCTGATCAACGGCATCGAAGGCGCCGGCAAGGGCGAGACGGTCAAGCTGCTGAATGAATGGATGGACCCGCGCCTGATTGAAGTGCGCACTTTCGACCAGCAGACCGACGAAGAACTCGCCCGGCCACCGGCCTGGCGCTACTGGCGCCAACTGCCGGCCAAAGGGCGCATGGGGATTTTCTTCGGCAACTGGTACAGCCAGATGCTGCAAGGCCGGGTGCATGGGCAGATCAAGGACGCGCGGCTTGACCAGGCTATTGCCGGCGCCGAACGCCTGGAAAAAATGCTCTGCGACGAAGGCGCGCTGATCTTCAAGTTCTGGTTCCACCTGTCCAAGAAGCAGATGAAGGCGCGGCTCAAGGCCCTCGCCGATGACCCGTTGCACAGCTGGCGCATCAGCCCGTTGGACTGGCAGCAGTCCGAGACCTACGACAAGTTCGTGCATTTCGGCGAGCGCGTGCTGCGGCGTACCAGTCGCGACTACGCGCCGTGGCATGTGATCGAAGGCGTCGACAGCAACTATCGCAGCCTCACCGTGGGCAAGATCCTGCTCGAAGGCCTGCAAAACGCCTTGAAACTGCCCAAGGGCAAGGCCAGCGGCATGAACCCGGCACCGTTGCCGTCGGCTGTCGACCAGATGAGCCTGCTCAACAGCCTCGACATGACGCTGCACCTGGACAAGGACGATTACGAAGAGCAGCTGATCACCGAGCAGGCGCGGTTCTCCGGCCTGATGCGCGACAAACGCATGCGCAAGCACGCCCTGGTCACGGTGTTCGAAGGCAATGATGCGGCAGGCAAGGGCGGGGCGATTCGCCGAGTGGCGGCGGCGCTTGACCCACGCCAGTACCATATCGTGCCGATCGCTGCGCCCACTGAAGACGAACGTGCCCAGCCTTACCTGTGGCGGTTCTGGCAGAAAATCCCGGCACGGGGCAAGTTCACCGTGTTTGACCGCTCCTGGTACGGCCGCGTGCTGGTGGAGCGGATCGAGGGCTTCTGTACTCCGGCCGACTGGCTGCGCGCCTATGGCGAGATCAATGACTTTGAAGAGCAACTGCGCGACGCAGGGGTGATCGTGGTCAAGTTCTGGCTGGCCATCGACAAACAGACCCAACTGGAACGCTTCCAGGCGCGTGAAGAGATCCCGTTCAAGCGCTTCAAGATCACCGAAGACGACTGGCGCAACCGCGATAAGTGGGATGACTACCGCGCCGCCGTGGGCGATATGGTCGACCGCACCAGCACCGAAGTCGCGCCCTGGACCCTGGTGGAAGCCAACGATAAGCGCTGGGCGCGCGTCAAGGTGTTGCGCACCATCAACCTGGCCTTGGAGGAGGCGTTCGCCAAGTCCGACAAGCACGATAAAAAGAAAAAGAAATAATGGCCGTCAGGCTTGCCTATTGTAGTGAGCGGGCTTGCCCCGCGCTGGGCTGCGGAGCAGCCCCAACCCAGGCCCCGCGTCCTTTCAGACAAACCTGATTGGCAGGTTTTGGGGCCGCTTCGCAGCCCAGCGCAGGGCAAGCCTGCTCACCACAACAGCCTCAATCACCACAACAAGCCCGGATCACCACCACAATAGCCCTGGTCACCGCAGGGCGAGCACGCGGGCCATGCTTTTGTATACGCCGGGTGAATGATCGTCGCGGTTGCGCAGGGCTGGCTCTATGCTCGATCCAACCACCACACGATCGAGGTAGCCCATGCGTGAAGTAGTGATTGTCGACAGCGTGCGAACCGGCCTGGCCAAATCCTTTCGCGGTAAGTTCAACCAGACCCGCCCGGATGATATGGCGGCCCATTGCGTCAATGCGCTGCTCGCCCGCAACGGCATCGACCCGGCCACGGTGGAAGATTGCATCGTCGGTGCCGGTTCCAACGAAGGCGCGCAGGGCTACAACATCGGCCGCAACGTGGCGGTGCTCTCGCAACTGGGCACGGGGACGGCGGGCATGACCCTCAACCGTTTCTGCTCGTCGGGGTTGCAGGCGATTGCCATCGCCGCCAACCAGATCGCCTCGGGCTGCAGCGATATCATCGTCGCCGGGGGTGTCGAATCCATCAGCCTGACCCTGAAAAGCGTCAACACCGACAACCTGATCAACCCGCTGTTGAAAGAGCAGGTGCCGGGCCTCTACTTCCCCATGGGCCAGACCGCCGAGATCGTTGCGCGTCGCTACAACGTCAGCCGCGAAGAACAGGACCTGTATGCCCTGCAAAGCCAGCAGCGTACTGCCCAGGCCCAGGCCGATGGGCTGTTCAACGATGAAATCGTGCCGATGGCGGTCAAGTACAAGGTCGAGGACAAGAACACCGGCGAAGTACAGGTGCTTGACGGCGTCGTTGATCGCGATGACTGCAACCGCCCCGACACTACGCTGGCCAGCTTGCAGGGCTTGAAACCGGTGTTCGCCGAGGACGGCTCGGTGACGGCGGGCAACTCCTCGCAGCTCTCCGACGGTGCGTCGATGACCCTGGTGATGAGCCTGGAAAAAGCCCTGGCCCTGGGGCTCAAGCCCAAGGCGTTTTTCCGTGGGTTTACCGTGGCGGGCTGCGAACCGGACGAGATGGGCATCGGCCCGGTGTTCTCGGTGCCTAAGCTGCTCAAGGCCAAGGGTTTGCAGGTGGCGGATATCGACCTGTGGGAACTCAACGAAGCGTTCGCCTCCCAGTGCCTGTATGCGCGCAATCGCCTGGAAATCGACAATGCCCGGTACAACGTCAACGGCGGCTCGATCTCCATCGGGCACCCGTTCGGCATGACCGGTTCACGGCAGGTCGGGCATTTGGTGCGTGAGTTGCAGCGGCGTAATCTGCGCTACGGCATCGTCACCATGTGCGTGGGCGGCGGCATGGGCGCGACGGGGCTCTTCGAAGCCGTGCGCTAGAACCGGAAGCGGACTTGTGTAGTGAGCAGGCTTGGTGTGGTGAGCAGGCTTGCCCTGCGCTGGGGCGCGAAGCGGCCCTAAAACCTGCCAACCAGTTCTGCCTGAAAGAACGCGGCGCCTGGGTCGGGGCCGCTTCGCAGCCCAGCGCAGGGCAAGCCTGCTCACTACACCCACCCTGCTTCCCTATTTTGAACTGCGGCGTATCTACAATTGTGCGCTTGCCCCTAGAATGCCCGCTCCACTTCCTCTGGCTTCTGGGGCGCTCATGCACATCTCTTCCGGCCGCTGGGTCTATGGTTTTCTCCTGACCCTGCTGACCGCGCTGCTCTGGGGCATTCTGCCGATCAAACTCAAACAGGTCCTGCAGGTGATGGACCCGATCACCGTCACCTGGTTTCGCCTGACCGTGGCCGGTGGTTGCCTGTTCATCTACCTGGCGCTTACCAAACGCCTGCCCAGCCGCAAGGTGCTGGGCCCCAAGGGCGGCTGGCTGGTGGGAATGGCAGTGTGTGGCCTGGTGGGCAACTATGTGTTGTACCTGGTGGGCCTGAAAATGCTCAGCCCCGGCACCGCGCAGTTGGTGGTGCAGATGGGGCCGATCTTTTTGATGATCGCCAGTGTGTTTGTGTTCAAGGAGCGCTTCAGTCGCGGACAGGTGCTGGGGCTGTTTGTGTTGATCGCAGGCTTTGGCCTGTTCTTCAATCAGCGCCTGGAAGAGTTGCTGACGTCCCTCGGCGCCTACACGGCCGGGGTATTGACGATCCTGCTCGCCACCTCTATTTGGGTGTTCTACGCCCTGGGTCAGAAACAGCTGCTGACGGTGTGGAATTCGTTGCAGGTCATGATGGTGATCTACCTCACCTGCGCCTTGTTGCTCACGCCCTGGGCACATCCCTTGGAGGCACTGGACCTGAGCCCGCTGCAAGGCTGGCTGTTGCTGGCGTGCTGCATGAATACCCTGGTGGCCTATGGCGCCTTTGCCGAAGCGCTCGCCCACTGGGAAGCCTCGCGGGTCAGTGCGACGCTGTCGCTCACGCCGCTGGTGACGTTTGTGGCGGTGGCCTTGGCGGCGTGGCTGTGGCCCGAATATGTGCAGGCCGAAGAAATCAACGCCCTGGGGTATGCCGGGGCGTTGGTGGTGGTACTGGGCTCGGCGACCGTGGCGCTGGCGCCGTCGTTGCTCGCCGGGCTCAAGGCCCGGCGGTTGCGGGTGACGTCCTAGGCTAGGCGCCCAGCATGTCTTGCGGTCGAACCCATTGGTCGAATTCCGCATCGGTGAGGTAGCCCAGGTCCAGCGCCGCCTCCCGAAGCGTCAACCCTTCGGCGTAAGCCTTCTTGGCGATCTCTGCGGACTTGTCGTAGCCGATGTGCGGGTTGAGCGCTGTGACCAGCATCAATCCACGTTCCAGGTGTGCGGCCATCTGCACGGGGTCAGGTTCGAGCCCGGCCACGCAGTGTTCCTGGAAGTTATTACAACCGTCGGCCAGCAGGCGGATCGATTCCAGCAGGTTGTGAATGATCACCGGCTTGTACACGTTCAACTGCAAGTGCCCTTGGCTGGCGGCGATGCCGATGGTCACGTCGTTGCCCAAGACCTGGCAGGCCAGCATCGACAGCGCTTCGCACTGGGTAGGGTTGACCTTGCCGGGCATGATCGAGCTGCCCGGTTCGTTGGCCGGCAACTTCACCTCCGCCAGCCCGGCGCGCGGGCCGGAGCCCAGCAGGCGCAGGTCGTTGGCGATTTTCATCAGGGCCACGGCCAGGGTTTTCAGCGCGCCATGCAGGGTCACCAGCGGCTCGTGGCCGGAGAGGGCGGCGAATTTGTTCGGTGCCGTGACAAACGGCAGTCCCGACAGCGCCGCCAGTTCGGCGGCAATCGCCTCGCCAAACCCATGGGGCGCATTCAGCCCGGTGCCGACGGCGGTGCCGCCCTGGGCCAGCTCGCACACCGCGGGAAGGGCGCTGCGAATCGCGCGTTCGGCGTAATCGAGCTGGGCGATAAAGGCTGAGAGTTCCTGGCCAAAGGTGATCGGCGTGGCATCCATCATGTGGGTGCGACCGGTCTTCACCAGCTTCATATGCCGCGCGGCCAACTCGGCCAGCCCGCCGGACAGTGTCGCGATCGCCGGCAACAAGCGCTGATGCACTGCTTGTACGGTCGCAATGCTCATGGCGGTCGGGAAGCAGTCATTGGAACTCTGGGAGCGGTTGACATGATCGTTGGGGTGCACCGGGCTCTTGCCGCCGCGCGGGTTGCCCGCCAGCTCATTGGCGCGGCCGGCGATCACTTCGTTGGCGTTCATGTTGCTCTGGGTGCCGCTGCCGGTCTGCCAGACCACTAGGGGGAACTGGTCGTCGTGTTGACCCGCCAGCACTTCGTCGGCGGCCTGTTCGATCAGGCGGGCGATGTCGGCAGGCAGGTCGCCATTGCGGTCGTTGACGCGTGCCGCGGCTTTCTTGACCAGGGCCAGGGCGTGCAGTACCGCGAGGGGCATGCGTTGTTCGCCGATGGCGAAGTTCACCCGCGAGCGTTGGGTCTGCGCGCCCCAGTAAGCGTCATCCGGGACATGGACTTCTCCCAGGCTGTCGGTTTCGATACGGCTCATCGGGCACACTCCTTCAGGTTCGTTTGCGCAGTTTAGGCTGTGATGAGCCCTGGGGGTTCCCCTAAAAGACTTTTCATCGGATTGGGCGCCGCAAATCCAGGCCCTACAAGGCGTGGGGTTGAGCCATGGCGTTTTTTAGGCGCAGAATGGGCGCCCTTGGGGTCTTACCTCGCCTGCTAGAAAAGGAAACTCGATGACTCGTCTTCGTGCCATCTGTACCGCGGTTGCTCTGGTTTGCGCCAGCGGCCAGGTTTTTGCCGATACCGCCAGCCACAACGCCAGTGCCGAAGCCTTCCTTACCCTGGCCCATGCCGACAAGCTGGGTACCCCGGTATACATGCAAGTGCAGCAAATGTTCGCCCAGCGTTTCGAACAGACCAAGGCGCCTGCCGCCAAGCAGTCCGTACTGGACAGCTACCAGGCCAAGGCCAACGCCGCCCTGGACCAGGCTATCGGCTGGCCAAAACTGAAGCCTGACATGGTCAAGCTCTACACCACCAACTTCAGCGAATCCGAACTCAAGGACCTGGTTGCCTTCTACCAGTCGCCACTGGGCAAGAAAGTCCTGGAAAAAATGCCGCAACTGACCCAGCAATCGGCCCAGATGACCCAGCAAAAGCTGGAAAGCGCCGTGCCAGTGGTGAACAAGCTGTTGGAAGACATGACCAACGAGCTGACGCCAAAAGCCGCCGCACCGGCCAAGAAGAAGTAAGCAGGAATGACCATGCAACAGCGTATCGAAACGGCGCTTGCCGCCCTGGGCACCGACCACTTGAGCGTGCTGGATGAAAGCCATATGCACAGCCGTGGGTTGCAGACCCACTTCAAGGCCGTGCTGGTCAGCCCGCAGTTCGAGGGGCTCAACCGCGTCAAGCGCCACCAGAAGGTCTACGCCACCCTGGGTGACCTGATGAGCGAGTTTCATGCGCTGGCGCTGCATACCTACACGCCTGATGAATGGGCGAAAATCGACGCAGCCCCGGCCTCGCCGACCTGCGCCGGCGGGCACTGACACTCTGGCGCATGGGCTAGTTGGGGCTGCTTCGCCGCCCAGCGGGAGCAAGCTCCCTCGCCACAGTAAAGAGGCGGTCCATAAACGTCGCCAATTTTGTTAGAATCCGCAACGCGCCGCTTAGCCGGCGCGTTTTTTTTGCATCCGGTTCACCCCTTACGAGGGTAGCCACCTGGAGAGAACACCCATGACTCAACCGATCGTCGTGGCGGCACTGTATAAGTTCGTCACTCTCGAAGATTACGTCGCCCTGCGCGAGCCACTGTTGCAGGCGATGGTCGACAACGGCATCAAAGGCACCTTGCTGATCGCCGAAGAAGGCATCAACGGCACCGTTTCCGGCAGCCGTGAAGGCATTGATGGCCTGATGGCCTGGCTGAAGACCGACCCCCGCATGGTCGACATCGACCATAAAGAATCCTACTGCGACGACCAGCCGTTCTACCGCACCAAGGTCAAGCTCAAGAAAGAGATCGTGACCCTGGGCGTCGAGGGCGTCGACCCGAACAAGAAAGTTGGCACCTACGTCGAGCCGCAGGACTGGAACGCGCTGATCAGCGACCCGGAAGTGCTGTTGATCGACACCCGTAACGACTATGAAGTGTCCATCGGCACGTTTGAGGGCGCGATCGACCCGAAAACCACCAGCTTTCGCGAATTTCCCGATTACATCAAAGCCAACTTCGACCCGGCCAAGCATAAGAAAGTCGCCATGTTCTGCACCGGTGGCATTCGCTGTGAGAAGGCCTCGAGCTACATGCTCAGCGAAGGCTTCGATGAGGTTTATCATCTCAAGGGCGGCATCCTGAAGTACCTCGAAGAGGTGCCCCAGGAGGAAACCAAGTGGCAGGGCGACTGCTTTGTTTTCGATAATCGCGTGACCGTACGCCACGACCTGAGCGAAGGCGACTACGATCAATGTCATGCTTGCCGCACACCGGTGAGCGTTGAAGACCGCGCCTCCGAGCACTACGTGGCTGGCATCAGTTGCCCGCATTGCTGGGATAAGCTGCCGGAGAAAACCCGTCGCAGCGCGATCGACCGGCAAAAGCAGATCGAGCTGGCCAAGGCCCGCAACATGCCGCACCCGATTGGTTTCAACTACAAGCAAACCCCTTCCGAGGCCTGAGCCATGTCCGCGCGCCTGCTCTACGTAATGGACCCGATGTGTTCCTGGTGCTGGGGCTTTGCCCCGGTGGCCGAGGCGTTGGTGGAGCAGGCCCAGGCGGCCGGCGTGGAACTGCACCTGGTGGTGGGCGGCTTGCGCACCGGCAGCGGTGCGGCGCTGGAGCCAACCACTCGGCGCTACATCCTGGAGCACTGGCAGGCGGTCACCGAGGCCACCGGCCAGCCGTTCAAGCGTGAAGGCGCGTTGCCCGATGGTTTTGTCTACGACACCGAGCCGGCGTGCCGCGCCATCGTCACCGCCCGCAGCCTGGCGCCGGACTGTGCCTGGACGCTGCTGGGGCTGATCCAGCGCGCATTTTATGTCGAGGGTCGCGACGTGACCTTGGCCAGTGTGCTGGTGGAGTTGGCCGAGCAAGCGGGCATCCCGCGTATCGAGTTTGCGGGCGCCTTCGACCGTGCCGAGCAACACGCCGCCACCGCTGCCGACTTTACGTGGGTGCAGGATCTGGGCATCGCTGGTTTTCCGACGCTGCTGGCCGAGCGCAATGGCCAGTTGGCCCTGCTGACCAATGGTTACCAGCCGTTGTCCGAGCTGTCGCCGTTATTGGGCCGATGGCTGGAGCGGGCAACCTGTGCATGAACGCCCTCAACGCACCGATCGCCTGACCTGGGCAGAAATCCGCCGGCTGGCCCTGCGCCACAAGAAATCCCTGTGGATCGCCAACGGCGTTGCCGTGCTGGCGACCCTGTGCAGCGTTCCTATCCCTTTGCTGTTGCCGTTATTGGTGGACGAAGTGCTGCTGGGCCACGGCGATGCGGCCCTGAACGTGATGAACCACGCGCTGCCTCTGGGTTGGCAGAAGGCGGCCGGCTATATCGGCCTGATGCTGCTGGTGACCCTGCTGCTGCGCTGCGGTGCGCTGGTATTCAACGTGGTGCAGGCGCGGCTGTTTGCGCGGCTGGCCAAGGACATCGTGTACCGCATCCGCGTGCGCCTGATCGAACGGCTCAAGCGTATTTCCCTGGGCGAATATGAAAGCCTGGGCAGCGGCACGGTCACCACGCACCTGGTCACCGACCTGGACACCCTGGATAAATTCGTCGGTGAAACCCTCAGCCGCTTCCTGGTGGCCATGCTCACGCTGGTGGGCACCTCGGCCATTCTGGTGTGGATGCATTGGCAACTGGCCTTGCTGATCCTGCTGTTCAACCCGCTGGTGATCTACGCCACGGTGCAGTTGGGCAAGCGCGTCAAACACCTTAAGAAGCTGGAGAACGACAGCACCTCGCGCTTTACCCAGGCGCTGACCGAAACCCTGGACGCCATTCAGGAAGTGCGCGCCGGCAACCGCCAGGGTTTCTTCCTCGGGCGTCTCGGCCAGCGTGCCCAGGAGGTGCGTGACTACGCGATCCATTCCCAGTGGAAAACCGACGCTTCCAGCCGCGCCAGCGGTTTGCTGTTCCAGTTTGGTATCGACATCTTCCGCGCCGCCGCGATGCTCACGGTGCTGTTCTCCGACCTGTCCATTGGCCAGATGCTCGCGGTGTTCAGTTACCTGTGGTTCATGATCGGCCCGGTGGAACAGCTGCTGAACCTGCAATACGCCTACTACGCGGCGGGCGGGGCGCTGACGCGGATCAACGAACTGCTGGCGCGTGCCGATGAGCCGCAGTACGCCGGGGGCCAAGACCCGTTTGCCGGGCGTGAGACCGTGGGCATCGAGGTGCGCGGCCTCAGTTTCGGCTATGGCGAAGACCGGGTGCTCGACCAGTTGAACCTGGCCATCGCGCCCGGTGAAAAGGTGGCGATCGTCGGCGCCAGCGGTGGCGGCAAAAGCACCCTGGTGCAGCTGCTGCTCGGGCTCTACACGCCCCAGGCCGGAACGATCCGATTTGGCGGCGCCACCCAGCAGGAAATTGGCCTGGAGACCATTCGCGAGCACGTCGCCGTGGTGCTGCAACACCCGGCGCTGTTCAACGACACCGTGCGCGCCAACCTGACCATGGGCCGCGAGCGCAGTGACCAAGCCTGCTGGCAGGCACTGGAAATTGCGCAGTTGGAGGCTACCGTCAAGGCATTGCCGATGGGCCTGGATAGTGTGGTGGGGCGTTCCGGGGTGCGGTTTTCCGGCGGGCAGCGTCAGCGCCTGGCGATTGCGCGCATGGTGTTGGCTGAGCCGAAAGTGGTGATCCTCGACGAAGCGACTTCCGCCCTGGACGCCGCCACCGAGTACAACCTGCACCAGGCGCTCGCGCGCTTCCTCAGCGGGCGTACTACACTGATTATTGCCCACCGCCTGTCGGCGGTTAAGCAGGCCGATCGAGTATTAGTCTTCGACGGCGGTCACATTGCTGAAGATGGTGATCATCAACAGTTGATTGCCGACGGCGGCCTGTACGCCAAACTCTATGGACACCTGCAACAAGTGCGTTGATTTAGCCTAGGCTGAGCTATCAGAAGCGGATTTTCGCGTGCGTATCCAGCAGTGCATGTGCAAGGGACTTCATGAAGCAAAAGCGGACTCTCGGAACGCCAAGGCTGTTGGGCATTGTCTGGCCCTTTATAGCCGTCGTACTGTTCCAGGCATTGTTAGGCTGCGTCAGTCTTTACGTGCTTTCGGCAGTACGTGGCTATGTGGCCGGCGAAAGCCTGTGGTCCAAGGGCCAGAAAGACGCCATCTATTACCTGACGCTGTACGCCGATAACCGCGACGAAACCACTTACCTCAAATACCAGCAGGCCATTGCCGTGCCCCAGGGTGGGCATGAACTGCGCATTGCCTTGGACCGTTCCACGCCCGACCTGAGCGCTGCACGCCTGGGCATTCTCAAAGGCGGCAACCACCCGGATGACGTTTCCAGCCTGATCTGGTTGTACCTCAATTTTCGCCATTTCAGCTACCTGGAAAAAGCCATCGAGCTGTGGACCGTCGGCGATGGCTACCTGGTGCAATTGGATGAACTGGCGCGTGAGATGCACAGCTCGATCACCCGCGACCAGGTCAGCGCCAACGATGTGCAGCAATGGAAGGCGCATATCATCGCCATCAACGAAGGCGTGACGCCCGCTGCCAAGGCCTTTAGTGATGCGTTGGGCGAAGGCTCGCGGATGATCCTGGGGTTGCTGCTGATCACCAACCTGGCCACGGCGCTCGGCCTGATTGTGCTGGCGCTGTTGCGTACGCATAAGTTACTGGCTCAGCGCCACGCCTTTGCCGATGCCCTGCAACAGGAGAAAGAGCGGGCGCAGATCACCCTGGAGTCGATTGGCGATGGGGTGATCACGACCGACGTCGACGGCGCCATCAGCTATATGAACCCGGCGGCCGAGGCGCTGACCCACTGGAATTCGGCCCAGGCGCAAGGATTACCCCTGGCAGCGCTGTTCAACTTGCTGGATGACAATGCCCAGCCCGACGGCTTTACCCTGATCGAACATATCGTTAAGGGCCAATTGAGCGGCGGCAGCGAGCATTCGAAAACCATCCAACGCCTGGATGGCAGTACGGTGTCGGTGACCCTGGTGGGCGCGCCGATCCGCAGCGGGGGTAAAGTCACCGGGGCGGTGCTGGTGTTGCATGATATGACCCAGGAGCGTCAATACATTGCCAACCTGTCCTGGCAGGCGACTCACGACGCCCTGACCGGCCTGGCCAACCGTCGTGAATTCGAGTTCCGCCTGGAACAGGTGCTGCACCCTGCCGCTCAGCAGTACGGCGGGCGACATGCCTTGATGTTTCTTGACCTGGACCAGTTCAAGCTGGTCAACGACACCTGTGGCCACGCGGCGGGTGATGAGCTGCTGCGGCATATCTGCGCGCTGCTGCAATCGGACCTGCGCGAAGGCGACACCCTGGCGCGCCTGGGCGGGGATGAATTCGGCATCCTGCTGGAGAATTGCCCGGCGGCGGTGGCGGAGAAAATCGCCGAGAGCCTGCGCCATACCGTGCAAAGCCTGCACTTTGTGTGGAAGGGCCGGCCGTTCATGACCACCGTCAGCATCGGCCTGGTGCACTTGGGGCACACCCCGACCACCCTGGAAACCTCACTGCGCGCCGCCGACATGGCGTGCTACATGGCCAAGGAAAAGGGCCGCAACCGTGTGCAGGTGTACCACGCCGACGACTCGGAACTGTCGCTGCGCTTTGGCGAAATGGCCTGGGTGCAGCGTCTGCACATGGCCCTGGAAGAGAACCGGTTCTGCCTGTATGCCCAGGAAATCTCACCCCTGGGGCAGACCGACGGTGGTGATGGGCATATCGAGATCCTGCTGCGCCTGCACGACGAAGCCGGGCGCATCATCTTGCCCGACAGCTTTATCCCGGCCGCCGAGCGCTACGGTCTGATGACATCCCTGGACCGTTGGGTGGTGGAGAATGTGTTCAAGATCATCGCCCGTTGCCTGCACGAGCGTCCAGGTCGCCCTATGGCCATGTGTGCGATCAATCTGTCAGGCATAACTATTGGTGATGATGACTTTCTCGGATTTTTGCGTGAGAAATTTCATACTTACGCAATTCCGCCCGGCATGATCTGTTTTGAAATAACCGAAACCAGCGCTATTGCAAACTTGGGCAGTGCGATCCGCTTTATTAATGAACTCAAAGCCTTAGGCTGTCAGTTTTCGTTGGATGACTTTTGTGCCGGAATGTCCTCATTCGCCTATCTCAAACATTTACCTGTAGACTTCCTGAAGATCGATGGAAGTTTCGTAAAGGATATGCTGGACGACCCGATTAACCGCGCGATGGTCGAAGTGATCAACCACATCGGCCACGTCATGGGTAAGCGCACAATTGCAGAGTTTGTCGAGACACCGCAAATCGAACAGGCGTTACTCGAAATTGGTGTGGATTACGCTCAGGGCTACCTGATTGAACGACCGCAATTGTTTACCTTTGATAGCTTGCAGTGTCGACCTGTGCGGCCGCAGCCTCTGTTATTCAAGGCGCCCGGCACATTCCGCTGAAACATTTGCTGGTCTGTACAATCACACTTAAAAAGGAGCCTTAACAGTGATCGACACATTCAACAGAACCGGCCCGCTTATGGAAGCCTCGAGTTACCCCGCCTGGGCTCAGAAACTGATCCTGGACTGTAGCGAGAGCAAGCGTCGAGTTGTCGAACACGAACTGTACCAGCGCATGCGCGATAACACGCTCAGCGCCAAAACCATGCGCCATTACCTGATCGGTGGCTGGCCAGTGGTGGAACAGTTTGCCTTGTACATGGCACAGAACCTCACCAAGACCAAATTTGCCCGCCATCCTGGGGAAGACATGGCGCGCCGCTGGCTGATGCGCAATATTCGCGTGGAACTCAACCACGCCGACTATTGGGTGCACTGGGCCCGTGCCCATGGTGTGAGCCTGGAGGAGTTGCAGGCCCAGAACGTACCGCCGGAGTTGCATGCACTGAGCCATTGGTGCTGGCACACCAGCTCCGCCGATTCGCTGATTGTGGCCATCGCCGCGACCAACTACGCGATCGAAGGGGCGACCGGGGAATGGTCCGCCGTGGTGTGTTCCACCGGCGTCTATGCGGCGGCTTTTCCCGAGGAAGAGCGCAAACGTGCGATGAAGTGGCTGAAAATGCACGCCCAGTACGATGATGCCCACCCGTGGGAAGCGCTGGAAATCATCTGCACCCTGGCCGGCATGAACCCGACCAAGGAACTGCAGGCAGAACTGCGCCAAGCCGTGTGCAAGAGCTACGACTACATGTTCCTGTTCCTGGAAAGCTGCATGCGCCTGGAGAAAGAGAAAGCCCCCGCAGTGATGCGTGAGCGCCAGGCGCGGGTCGCCAGCGAAGCTTGACCTGTGGTGAGGGAGCTTGCTCCCTCGCCAGCATTGAAGTGTCGCGCGTTGGCGGGGTTACCCCGCCATCGCCAGGCGGTTACGGCCTTCGCGCTTGGCCACGTATAACGCGGTGTCGGCTCGGCGCAGCAGGCTTTCGGCAGACTCGGCGGCCAGCAAGGTCGAGCAACCGAGGCTTACCGTCAATTCGATCCGCGTGTCATCCGCCCAGTAGTCTTGGGCCTGTGCCGCCTGGCGCAGGCGCTCCCCGACCATCGCCGCCGCGTCTCGGCCGGTGTTGGACAGCAGGATCAGAAACTCTTCCCCGCCAAACCGGAACACCATGTCCACGTTACGCAACTGGCCCTTGATCGCCGCGGCGACGGCGCGCAATACATTATCGCCCGCAGCGTGGCCATGGGTGTCGTTGATGCGCTTGAAGTGATCGATGTCGATCATCAACAAGGACAGCGGGTTCAGGTGCCGGCGCGCCATGTCGATTTCCCGTTGCAGGGTCTGGTCCATGGCGATGCGGTTGCCGGTCTCGGTCAACGGGTCGCGCAGGGCACTGCGGGTGGCGGCGCGATACAGCAGGGCGTTGCGCATCGGGTAGAGCAGGGGGGCCAGCAGCGATTCGAGCTGGCCGAGTTCCTCTTCCGACAACCGTTGGTTACGCCGAAAGATCAGCTCGCCCAGGTGTTCGCCTTCATGGCTCAGGCTGTAGCTCACCGAATGGTGGCCGCGATGGCCGAATTCCAGGCGCAGGTCGCTGGCTTGATGACGGTATTGCAGGGCGTCCAGGGGTACCAGGCGCTGGATCTCGCGGAAGAACACGCCGAGGATACGCTCCGGCTCCAGGCTGGTTTGCAATTGCTGGCCGAGCTGTTGGCGAAGTTGAGCAAGGGTCGTGGGGCGGCGTGGAAGGAGGGATGGCTGACCAAACCCCAGGCGTTGCAATTTGGCACTGTCGAAGTCAATTGCGTTGGTCTGGGTAGGTGTTTTCATAAGCGATCGGCCTCTAAGCACTAAGCTGTCTTACAGGCTCGATGAGAGTGGCAAGTGCCAAGCGTCTTACTGTTCCTTCAGTTCCGTAAAACATTAGTAACAGTTTAGACCGCTTTGCAGTGGGTTATAACCCCTGGGCACCGCCGCACGTCTTGTCATCGCTTAACCTGCTTGGGATTGGTTAGAGCGATATTCATGCCAATTTGTTTAACATTATTAAATGTTCTTATAAAACAACGACTACTCCCTAATCAGAAAGCAGTCGTTGAATCAGCGCGCCGGTTATTTGGCTGATGTCCGTCTTACTGCCGCTGGCCTACCAGGGTGGTGTGGTCAATCTGCTCAATCGACGTTACACCGGTCAAGGTCATCGCCACGCGCATTTCTTTGGCGAAAATGTCCAGCAGGTTTTCCACGCCGTTTTGGCCATCGGCAGCCAGGGCATAGGCGCTGGCGCGACCCAGCAGGCACGCCTTGGCCCCCAGGGCAAGCATGCGCACCACGTCCAGCCCGGAACGGATGCCGGAGTCCACCAACACCGTGAGGTCATCGCCCACCGCATCGGCAATCGGTGGCAGGGCCTTGGCGGTGGACAGCACGCCGTCCAGTTGGCGGCCGCCATGGTTGGACACCACGATGCCATCGGCGCCGAAACTCACTGCGTCCTTTGCGTCCTGGGGATCGAGGATGCCTTTGATGATCATCGGGCCTTTCCAGAATTCGCGGATCCACTCCAGGTCTTTCCAACTGATCGACGGGTCGAAGTTGTTGGCGAGCCAGCCGATGTAGTCTTCCAGATGCGTGGGTTTGCCCAGGTACTTGGAGATATTGCCCAGGTCGTGCGGGCGGCCCATCAAGCCGACGTCGAAAGCCCACTGCGGCTTGGTCATGGCCTGCAGCATACGTCTCTGCGCGGCGAACGGGCCGGACATGCCCGAGTGCGCATCGCGATAGCGGGCGCCGGGCGTGGGCATGTCCACGGTAAAGACCAGTGTGGTGACCCCCGCGGCTTGTGCGCGCTCCAGCGCGTTGCGCATAAAACCCCGGTCCTTGAGCACATAGAGTTGGAACCAGATCGCCCGCGCGCTTTGTGACGCGACTTCTTCAATCGGGCACACCGACACCGTCGACAGGCAGAACGGAACGCCTTTGTTCGCCGCCGCTTTAGCCGCCTGAACTTCACCACGCCGCGCATACATGCCGGTCAGGCCCACCGGGCTGAGGATCACCGGCATGTCCAGTTCCTGGCCGAACACGGTGGTTTTCAGGCTCAGGTTATCCACGTTGCGCAGGATGCGCTGGCGCAGGCTGATCTCGGCCAGGTCCGAACTGTTCGCACGCATCGTGTGTTCGGCGTAGGCGCCGCCGTCGATGTAGTCGAACAGGAAGCGCGGCAGCTTGCGCTGGGCGGCTGCGCGGTAGTCGGAGGCGGACGAGATGATCATGAACGGTGTCTCCACGAGGCAGGGCGGATCAGGATAGGTAAATTTCTGTCATGATAAAAACAACTTTTATCACTGGTATCCAGTCGCCAAGGGAATACTGATGAACTTGAGAACATTGCGTGCCTTTGTCGAAGTGGTGCGCCAGGGTGGTTTCTCCCAGGCCGCCGAGGTGGTGTCCCTGACCCAATCCACCGTGAGTAAGGCGGTCAAGACCCTGGAAGAGGAATTGGGCACGCCGCTGCTCAATCGTCTTGGCCACCGCAACGAACTCACCGCCGCCGGAGAAATCGCCTACCGCCGTGCCTTGGTGCTGCTCGCGGAGCACAACGACCTGGTGGCCGAGATCAACGACCTGCGTGGCCTCAAGCGTGGCGTGCTGCGTATCGGTTTGCCGCCGGTTGGCTGCGGTGTGCTGTTCGCGACGATGTTCGCCACCTACCGCAGCCGCTACCCGGACATCGACATCGAACTCACCGAATACGGCAGCAAAAAACTACGCGAGTGCCTGGAAGCAGGAGAGGTCGACCTGGCGGCCCTGCTGTTGCCGGTCGACGAAGACTTTAACTACCAACCGGTGCGCAATGAACCGCTGATGGCCGTGCTGCCCATCAGCCATCCACTGGCTTCGCACACACGCATCGACTTCACCGACCTGGCGGACTCGCCGTTCATCTTGTTCGAAGCGGGCTTCGCCCTGAACGCCAAGATCCTGGCCGCCTGCGAGCACAAAGGCGTCACCCCCAAGGTGACCGCCCGCAGCGGGCAGATCGACTTCATCGTCGACCTGGTCGCCGCCGGCCTGGGCGTGGCCTTCCTGCCGCGAATGCTGGCGCACAAACATCAACACGCCGGCATCGCCCTAGTCCCCTTGGACGAACCCCACACCGACTGGCACATCGCCCTGGCCTGGCGCGCCAGCGCCCACCTGCCACCCGCCGCCTTGGCCTGGCTGGAGTTGGCCAAGGAGCACGCCGATTCAACCGGCTATCCGGTTTAATGCCACCGAATGCCAGGCAACGCTTGACTTCTCCTTTTTAATCAGTAACATACGGCGCATTCCGCGATAGCTCAGTTGGTAGAGCAAATGACTGTTAATCATTGGGTCCCTGGTTCGAGTCCAGGTCGTGGAGCCAGATAGAGAAAGCCTGCAGAGATGCAGGCTTTTTTTTGCCTTGGATTTCTCCGGGGTGATCAAAGCGCACAGCGTGACCAGCATGAAGCCGTCTCAAATCCTACGATTATGAGGGAAGCTCCATGAAAGTCGCTGCAGTCGTTTCAACCAAAGGCGGGCCGGGTAAGACCACGGTTGGCGCCAATTTAGGTGCGTTCTGCGCCGATGCAGGGATCCGCATCCTGCCCATCGATCTGGATAATCAGCCGTCGCTGTCGTCGTTTTATGCGCTATCGCATGAGGCGCTTGAAAGGATCGACTACCACTTCAATGCCCAGGTCGAGCGCAGTTCACAATCGGTCTCCGATGCGGCGGAGCGCATTGGGCTGTCGATTGACCGGGCTAAACGCGCGATGAGCGTCCAGCAAAGCGAAACCGAACAAGTCGCTACGGCTATCAACGAGATGACCACCAGCGTTGCGGACGTGGCGCAAAACACCGAGGGTGCTGCCCACGCCGCTGGTCACGCCAGCCAGTCCTCAAACACCGGCCTGGCGAAGATGCAGGAAACCCGCGTGACTATCGAAGCCTTGGCCGATGAGGTAGAGCGCAGTGCGCAAAAGGTTTCGGCACTCGCGCAACACAGCCAGCAGATTGGCGGCGTTATTGAGGTGATCCGTAACATTGCTGATCAAACCAACCTGCTGGCGTTGAACGCGGCCATTGAGGCGGCCCGCGCCGGTGAGCAGGGTCGAGGATTCGCGGTGGTCGCCGACGAGGTCAGAACTCTGGCCTCGCGCACACAAAACTCAACCGAAGAGATCCGCCGGATTATCCAAGAGCTGCAACTGGCGACAAGGGCCTGGTCACCAGTCGCGCCTACCTGCCGCAACAAAACCTCGGCAGCGGCAACCTCAAAGTGCAGGTGGTGGAAGGCCGCTTGGAAGGCATGAAGGGCGCGGAGGGCAGCGGGATCACTGACCGCCAGCTCGCCATGAGCTTCGCGAAGAGACCGGGTCTATGCGTCAGGACAAACGGCATTTTTGGGAACAAAGCCAGACGGTGCAGCATGCCAGTGAGATCAAGGTCGGTGGGGATCTCGATGTTGTGGCGACGAATGAGCTGACGATGGTCGCCAGCCATGTAAAGGCGGGGAGCGACGTCAACCTGTCTGGCAAGGATGTGAACCTCCTGGCGGCTGCCAACGAAGAATCAACTGAGTATCGCTATAAACGCAGCGGCAAGAAGGTCAATCAGGAGGAAGACCATATTCGGCAGCAGGGTACGACGATTGATGCCGGTGGAGATGTAAACGTCGCTGCGCTGAACGACGTGACGATGGTCGCCAGCAAAATCAACGCCGGTAATGAAGCGTATCTTGTTGCCGGTAACCAGATGAATTTACTGGCTGAGCTCAATCGCGACTACTCCCTTTATGACATGACCAAGAAGGGCAGTTGGGGGAGTAACGCTGCTAAACGGGATGAGGTAACACAGCACACGAACGTCGGGAGTGAAATCAAGACGGGCGGCGATCTCACGCTCAAGAGCGGCGGCGATCAACGTTATCAAGTGGCAACCCTGGACAGCGGAAAGGACCTGACACTGGATAGCGGTGGCCGCATCGTGTTTGAGGGCGTGAAGGACTTCCACGATGAGAGCCATACCAAGAGCAAGGGTGACTTGGCTTGGTACAAGATGAAAGGCGAAGGGAAAACGGATGAGACCCTTCGGCAAAGCGCTCTGATCGCTCAAGGCAAGCTTGTCATTAAAGCGGCCGAAGGCATTCGTATTGACATCAAACAGGTCGATCAACAGAGCGTTAGCCAAACCATCGACGCGATGGTTCAAGCTGATCCGAACCTTGCTTGGATGAAGCAGGCGGAAGCTCGGGGCGATATCGATTGGCGCCAAGTAAAAGAAATTCACGATAGCTTCAAATACGAGTCTTCTGGGTTGGGGGCGGGGGCAAAGATTGCCATCGCAATCTTGATGTCGTTCATCATGGGCCCAGCAGGTTTCGGGTTGCAGGGCGCCAACTTGGCCGTTGCAACGAGCTTAAGCACCACTGCCGTCACCAGCACCATTGATAACAAGGGCAACCTGGGGCTGGCAATCAAAGAAACGTTCAGTGCGGGCAGCTTGAAAAACGCTGCTGTTGCGGGCGTGACGGCGGGTCTAATCGACTATGCAGACACCAAGTGGTTTTCCGATGCGAGTGGAGCGACTAATGGCGGCTCAACAGTTGTCTCCAGCGGGCCGATACAGAATCCTGGCTATGCCTCAAGCATGCTCAAACCGGAAAACTGGGCCAATACTCTCCTGAGAAGTGGCACCCATGCACTCATCAACGGCAGTGTTTCTACGGTCATTACCGGCGGAAGTTTAGGTTCGAATCTTGGAGAGGCGTTCATTGGTGAAGGCATTGAGCTAGGTGCCGCAATCGGGAACAAGAAGATTGGTGACTTGGCGGCGAATCTGGACGTTGCCCCCAAGATAGCTGAGAAGCTGGTACTGCATGCGGCATTGGGTGGCCTGATCGCCAAGGCTCGCGGAGAGAGTTTTGCCAGTGGAGCCATTGCAGGCGGTGTGGCTCAAGGGCTGACGCCTATTGCGAATGGCTTGTTGGCGGAGTATGTCAGCTCACGCTTTGAGGCGGCCGACCTAAGTGCCGCAGGAAGCCAGTTGAAGATCGGAACAGCGCAGATCATTGGTTTGATTGCTGCGGGAGCCGCAGGTGGGAACCCGGAGACAGGTAGCCTGATTGGCGGCACGGCGGAAAAGTACAATGATCAGGGGTTTCACCTTGACCCTACCGATCAGTTTAATGACGATGGCTTGCCACCGCAGAATACGCCGTCTGACGTCGATAAGCTCAAAGCGGAAATATCGTTATTCATCCTGATGGGGCTTGTCCCTGAATTGCTGGGCGGGGCTGCCGAGGGGTTCATAGCTAGAATCACTGGGATGTTCAGTAAGTCTTCAAGTGAAGCATTAGCTGGAGCGGGGACCAGGGCCGGTGCGGGTGGCGCGTCAGAGATTGGTGCGAAAGCTGGAGGTGCAGTCGCCGAGGGGGCAGGAGCTGCGGCAGAGGAGATAGTAGCCGGTGCAAAAGGCAATCAGCTAATAAATGGGACGTGGGTTGATGCTGAAGGGCTTCCATTACCTGTTCCTTCCAGTGTAGGTGCATCTGGGCGAGTCCCGAATGTTTTGCAAACTGGGGGTAATACTCTCAATAAGAGTACAGCTAACGCACTGAATGAGCATTTTGGTGAAAGTTTAGCTCCGCGTGAATGGGGCAGAGCACTTGAGGCATTAAAAGCTGACGCTGGAAAGCTTCCTAATAATTTTCATGGCAGAATACTAGACAATGGGGATTATGTAGGTAAAGCTGGCGAGGTTATTGGAAATATTAGAGATTATCTGCCATGAGTAAAAACTCTAGGATTACTCCTGTTTCGTCGGACTATGAAACATGTGCTGAGTGCTACGTAAGGTTGATGATTTACCCTGGGGAGAGGCACCCCGATGAAATCACTAATATCATGCAGGTTCGGCCAACATTAATTAATGTCGCTGGTGAGAAAATTACAAATAGTCGTGGGCTAACAAGAGAGGTAAAAAACTCTGGTTGGTTTTTGTCTACCGAAGGATATGTATTGTCAAAAGATCTTAGAGAGCACATTGACTGGATAGTTGAAAAAATTTCTCCGCATCGTGAATCGCTGAGAACAGTTCAAAAAATTGATGGAGTTAAAATTACGTTGAAATGTGTGTGGTTTTCCTTGCTAGGTCATAGTGGTCCTGTGCTTTGGCCGGAGCAAATGAGAGCTCTGGCGGATTTGGATTTAGAATGCTCTTTTGATGTTTACTTTGTCGAAAGTTAGTTGGTGCAAAAGAGGTAGCAGATACAGCTGCGACGGGCGGGGGAAAGTTTTTGTAAATGAAGGAACGTTTCCAGGCGAGGTATTTACCGGAAAGAAACCGTTTCAGACGACTCCTGGAACAGGGAGTGTGACACAGGAGAGGTACAACCCAGCGACTGGGAAACTGGAAGAATCTGTGATCGAGTACGACCAGTATGGCCGGCAGGTTGAAAGAACGTATTACACTAACCACGGGTATAGGAACCAAGGTAAGCCTGCGGAATATCATTCCGACCCGCACACGCATACCGAGGTCGTGGTCAGGGTCGTTAGAGCTTCGTGATTTTTGGCTCTTTGGTTGGTCCGAAAGCAACTGCTAACGCTCCAAATACACACAGGTTCATTACGGACTCTGCTGGTAATACTATTGATTTAGATTATACGAAGGGACTCAGGGAAACGAATGTGACGGTCACGGGAACGCGTGGTGGTGTTCAGTATGCGTTGCAGGGCCTTGGCCGTAGCAGATCCCTCGGGCACGAGTTCGCGTTGGGCCAGCATCTACTCATGCAGTTTTCAGCTATGGGCACCGCCGTTTCCTAGCGCAATTGCCAATGGTCTTCGTGGCTCATTTCCTTGGAGTGTGGCTCGACTTCGTACAGCCCGCCAATCGATTGAAGCACCTGCTCCGCCAACTGGCTTTTTATTCGCGACGTGCAGGTCGAAGAACTTGCGGCGCGCGGGGCCCATTCAGCCGATTTCAGTGATGCCCAACTCGAAGCTTGTCTTATAGCCGGCGAAGTCGTTACAGACCAGCTTGCCGTTCCACGTGCCTAGGAATTGACGCCCATGTGAGCCCACACCGATTCAGGCATACGATTGCCACCGATTTGATGAGGCAGCCCAAGTGTAATTTGCACATCGTCAAGGATCTCTTGGGACATCGGAGCATCAGTACCACCCTGAAATACGTGCACGTGGATGTCGACCAGGTGCGGTATGCGCTGGAGGAGATGCGGTGACTGGCTGCAGCTATCCACTTTTCCTACAGGCCAAGAAATTTTGCTGCTTTGACTTCGCGCTGACTCGCGACTATTTTTGACGCGTGGCAGTTTTTATTTTTGTTGAGCTATAGATTCGATGTACGCCTCCACCACGTTTTTCGTGGCACCGCTGTGATTTCTCAGTAGCAAATGACTGTTAATCATTGGCTCCCTGGTTCGAATCCAGCTCATGGAGCGCAAATAGCGACATAAAGAGAAACCTGCACAGATGCAGGCTTTTTTTGCCTTGGATTTGACCCGGCCCTCCCTGGCCAACGCACAGGTCGTTGCCTTAGACAACGATCCTCAATGCCATAGCGTTGAGTCCGTAAAGCGGGCGTTTGTCCGACTCCTGAAAAATAAAGTCATGGATCCATTTTGGATGCGGTGGAACTGGCCTTATCTGCCAACCCACCACTGGCTTGCCTGCTGGCAAACGTCATCCCAGCAGTTATTCATCCGTAACCACCCATTTATTGTTCAGGAATCCAACAACCGTGAAAGCCAGCGCCGCACTGCCTTATTCCGCACCTCTACCCTTTTTGCAGCGAGAGCAACCCACCACTTCGCCAATGGCGTCGCACCCACCTACCGTCCCATCACTGAATGAATCACAAACACCTGTGTACAAGCCCTTCGTCTTAACGGGCGATGCTTCCAACTACTACCTCAAAGACTCTGCCAACCCCCGTCAATCGCACTCGCTCTATCTTCTGGATACCAAGAAGGGGGTCTATAAGCAGAGCGCCACGCTCGTCGTATCCGATGGGAATGGAGGCTGGCAGAGGGATGTCGGTTTGAAGGGCGGCAAGGAAGATCCGAGAGTGACACAACAAGCCACTCTTAGACGAGAGTTGCAGCAAAACTTGGTTCAGGCCAGGTCTACGGCGGTCCAGACGGCTTCAGCGGTGAACGCAGAAGGTGCTGCTAACGGCGGCTATGTTTCGAACGCAACGCTTACCGCCAACGCTGAGGCTCAGAACGCAGTGCGGCTGCTTGAAGCAGCCCTGCGTAACTTAGGGTTAGGAGGAGGGAGGTAAGTGTCCGAGCACTACGTCTTGCGTGATTATCACCCCCCGGCGCGCACCAGCACGCCGCGCTCCAGTTCATCCACCACCGCACTCTGCGGCAACCAGGCAACGCCATAGCCCTCGATAGCCATGCGCATCAACCTGAAATGTTTGAGATAGGGGCTCACAGTGTCGCTTTGGTCGATCCCACAACGACCCTTGCGCGCCGGTGCCTCAGCCTTTCTTCAGGGGATCATGACCCCGGATAAAAAATTTTACGGACCCCGCTTGAAATTTTTCCGCCTGAACCTACTTAGGCTTTACGCGATGCCGAATCCGGGTCGCGTACTTAATCACTTGGAGAAAACTCAGGAGATTTTGCAATGGCTACTACTCTTTCGTTGGCCCCACTGTTCCGCCACTCCGTCGGCTTTGACCGGTTCAATGACCTTTTCGAATCGGCGCTTCGCAGCGAGGCCGGTACCACCTATCCACCTCACAACGTCGAAAAGCACGGCGATGACCACTACCGAATCGTCATCGCGGCCGCAGGCCTGGTGGAGGATGACCTGGATATCCAGGTGGAAAAAGGTGTGCTGACCGTCGCCGGCGGCAAGCGCGAACACAATGAAGGCATCACCTACCTGCACCAGGGCATCGCCCAGCGCGCGTTTCGCCTGTCGTTCCGCCTGGTCGACCACATTGAAGTGCAGGGTGCGCAGCTTTCCAATGGTTTGCTGAGCATTGACCTGCTCAGGGTCGTACCGGAGGAAGCCAAGCCTAAGCGTATTGCGATTGGTGGTGCTGCGAAGGCGGATGTGAAGTCCATCAGCGAGCAGTGACTGAAATGAATAAAGGCGCTCTTTGGAGCGCCTTTATTTGTGGTCTTCATACACGATGTCGCGGTGCCCAAACGGTGCAAAGTAACCTGTGGCGAGGGAGCTTGCTCCCGTTGGGGCGCGAAGCGGCCCCCGTTGTTGCATGACAGACCTGGGGCTCTGCGCAGTCCAACGGGAGCAAGCTCCCTCGCCACTGGCACAGTGGTTCTCCCTTAGCTGAACGGGATCAGGGCTTGTTCTGCACACCACAATCCGGGAGTGTTTGGGCTGTTTGCTGCTGCGCAGCCCGTGCCTCCCGGCTCTCCCACTTGGCAATCACCAACGGCGCCAGCGCATTGCCCAACACGTTCAGGGCGGTCGTCGGCATTTCCATCAAGCGATACACCCCCGCGATGAACGCGATCCCTTCCAATGGCAACCCGGCACTGGCCAGGGTCGCCGACAGAATCACGAACATAAACCCTGGCACCCCCGCAGCGCCTTTCGAGGTGAGCACCATCGTCACCACCAGCAGCGCCTGGTCCCCAAAGCTCAGGTCGATACCGTACAACTGCGCCACGAACAAGGTGCCGATGCCGAGGAACAGCGAGGCACCGTCGAGGTTGAACGAATACCCCACCGGTACCACAAAGCTCACCAGTGAAGGCGGGACGCCGTAGGTTTCGAGCTTCTTCATCAGTTGCGGCATCACCGCCGCCGAGCTGGCGGTGGAGAAGGCCAATACCAGTTCATCCTTGATATGCCGCATCAGCGCGAACAGGTTGATGCCGCACAGGCGTGCCACCAGGTTCAGCACCACCAGTACAAAAAAGGCGATGGCCACGTAGCTGACCATGATCAACTTGGCCAGCGGCATCAGTGAGCCGAAACCGAAGTTGGCCACGGTCACCGCGATCATGCCGAACACGCCGATGGGCGAGTAGGCCATGATCATCGAGGTGACCTTGAACATCGCATCCGAGACGCCCCGTAGCAGGGCAATCACTGGGTCTTTGCGCTCGGCGGGCAAGCGCGCCACACCCAACCCGAACATCACCGCAAAAAACAGCACCGACAACAGGCTGCCCTGGGCCATGGCGTTGATCACGTTGTCCGGGATGATGCCGACGATGATTTGCCCCAGGCTGTGGCCGCCACCATTGCTGGTGGGCAGAGTGATAGTCGCCGCGTGCAGGCTGGACAATTCCGTGCCGGCGCCCGGCTTGAGCAGGTTGCCCAGCACCAGCCCGACGATGATCGCCAAGGTGGTGATGCAGAAAAAATACCCCAGTGAGCGCGCCCCGATCCGGCCCAGGGATTTGCCGTCACCGTGGCCCGCAATGCCCACCACCATGCAGGAGAATACGATAGGCACCACGATCATCTTCATCAGCTTGATAAAGATGTCGCCCGCCGGTTGCAAGAGATTGTCCACCAGCCACGGCCGGGATTCGGGAAAGCGGTGCAGCAGGGCACCCAGGGCGATGCCGGCGAGCAAGCCGATCATGATTTGCCATACCAGCGCGATACGGGGCGTGTGCATAGGAATGCCTCATTTGAGATCAATGATTTTAAGTTGTTGTTCTAGGCAGTCAAAACAGCGGCCGTCCGTGGGTCGCCGGGTGCAGCGGGAAACCGTCAGCGCAGGTCGCGGCAAGCGTCCTTGAGACGACGGCACCCTTCTTCGATCACTTCTAACGAGCTTGCGAAGGACAGGCGCACATAGGGCGACATGCCATACGCTGCGCCGCTCACGGTGGCCAGGCCGTAGTCACGCAGCAGGTAGTCCACCAGTTGGGTGTCGCTGTCGAGGCGATCGCCTTGTGGGGTGAGCTTGCCCATCAGTGCGCTGACGTTGGCGAACACGTAGAACGCGCCGTCCGGCGGGGTGCAGCTCACGCCGGGGATGCCCGCCAGCAGGGTCAGCATGCGTGCGCGGCGTTGCTGGTATTCCTCGCGCATCGCGGCGATGGGCGCCTGGTCTCCGGCAAACGCAGCCACGGCAGCCGCCTGGCTCAACGAGCTGGGGCACGTGGTGGTTTGCGACAGCAGCTTGGCGATGGCCGCGATCAGCCAGGTGGGGCCGGCACCAAAACCCAGGCGCCAGCCGGTCATGGCGTAGCCTTTGGAGGCACCGTTGACGATCAGCGTGCGCGGCTTGAGGTCGGGCGCCAGGCGCGTCAATGGCACGTGCCGGGCTTCGCCATACACGAAGTGCTCGTAGATTTCGTCGGCCATGATCAGCACGTGAGGATGACGCCGCAGCACCTGTGCCAGCGCCTGCAGGTCGGCCTCACTGTAGACCGCGCCGCTGGGGTTGTTCGGGCTGTTGAGGATCACCCATTTGGTCCGCGGGGTGATCGCCTGTTCCAAGGCGTCGGGCGACAGCTTGAACCCCAGGCTTTCGTCGCCGGGAATAATCACCGGCGTTGCATCGTTGAGGCGTGCGATATCGGGGTACGACACCCAGTAAGGCGTGTGCACGATGACTTCATCACCTCGATTCAGCGTGGCGGCCAGCGCGTGATAGATGATGTGCTTGCCGCCGCAACCGGCCACCACTTCATCCAGCCCGTAGGCCAGGTCGTTGTCCCGTTGCAGCTTGAGGCAGATGGCCTGGCGCAGGGCGAGGGTGCCGGTGGTTGGTGTGTAATGGGTGTCGCCGCTGTGCATCGCCTGGCCGGCGGCTGCAAGGATATGCGCCGGGGTGTCGAAGTCCGGCTCGCCTACGGTGAAGTTGACGATATCGCGGCCCTGGGCGCGCAACTCGGTCACCAGCGCATTGGCGGCAATGCTGGGGGAGGGCGCGATGCCCAGGACGCGGTCAGACAAAAAGTGCTTCATGGCGCCAACCCTGCATTGTCCAGGACCTTGTCGATCCAGCTCTGGCGCACGGCACCGCTGGCGATCTCGGCTTTGACGGCGTCTTCATGTTCGGCATGCTGCGCGGCGCGGCGCAGCACTTCGGCGGCGTCTGCCTGGGAGAGCGCGACCAGGCCGTCTTCATCGCCTACCAGCAGGTCGCCGGGGTTGATGATCATACCGCCGATCGACACCGGCACGTTCACTTCGCCGGGGCCGGTTTTGTACGGGCCGGTGTGCACAACGGCGCGGGCATAGCACGGGGTGTCCTCAAAGCTGGCGACATCGCGGATCGCCCCATCAATCACAAACCCCACGCAGCCGCGTTGCTGGGCGTAGAGCTTTACCAACTCGCCGATCACCGCGTTGTTGGTATCGCCCTGGCCATCCACCACCAGCACATGGCCGGGTTGCAGCAAGCTCAAGGCTTTGTAGATCAGCAGGTTGTCGCCGGGGCGGGTTTTTACCGTGATCGCCGTGCCGACCAATTTGCCGGTGCGGTTGTAGCGCGTGAGGCCACGGGCGCCGATGTGCCGGCCGAGGTTGTCGCTGATGTGCGGGGTGACCACCTGGGCGAAGGCCTCGACCAATTCGGCCGAGGCCATGGGGGCGTTGGGAAGGATGCGTGAACCGGGCAAGGACATGGCAAATCTCCAGAATCGTTGGATAGCAACGAGCTATGGCCAGATCTTAGGAGTGATAATCGGAGAGTTTTAGCGATATTTTATGATGTGTTAGCATCGCTTTTTTTCATGAGCGGTCCGCCATGATCACCTTCAAGCAAATCGACGCGCTGTACTGGATCGCTGAACTGGGCAGCTTCGAAGCGGCGGCCAACAAGCTGAACATGTCGCAGTCGGCCATCTCCAAGCGTATCCAGGAGCTGGAAGACACCTTCGACGTCGAGATTTTCGACCGCAGCAAGCGCAATGCCCGGCTGACGGAAAAGGGCGGCGAGCTGCTCGACTACGCCCGTGACTTGCTCAACAGCCGCGACCAATTGCTGGAACGGGTCAGCGCCCGTGAGGTGCTGGTGCGCAGGTTTCGCCTGGGCGTCACTGAACTCACCGCGCTCACCTGGTTACCGGCGTTGGTGGAAGCGCTGCGCCAGGCCTACCCCAAGGTGCAAATCGAGCCGTCGGTGGAGCTCAGCAGCGAGCTGTTCCGCAAACTGGAAAGCGACCAACTGGACCTGGTGATCGTGCCCGACGTGTACAGCGATCCGCGTTTCCACAGCACCGCGCTGCAATGCGTGGAAAACGCCTGGATCTGTTCGCCGGGTCTTATCCCTGACGCAGACCCTGTCAGCCTTGAAACCCTGGCCAACTACACGGTGTTGACCCAGGGTTCACAGTCGGGCACCGGCTTGATCTACGAGCGCTGGCTGGCCGCGCACAACGTGCAGATGCCACGCACACTCACCAGCCATAACCTGCTGGTGCAGGTGGGGTTGGCGTTGTCGGGGATCGGTGTGAGCTATTTGCCCAAGGCGTGTCTGTCCCACCTGATCGAGCAAGGGGCGTTGCGCGCGTTGGTCACGCAGCCGGAATTGCCGACTATTCAGTATGTGGCGCTGCACCGGGTGGATCGGCAATTTGGCTTGAACCAGGACGTGGCGCGGATGGCGCAGGCGTGCTGCAATTTTTCGCGCCTGTTGTTTTAGCGCACGTGGAACGTGGCCAGGCCGGTGGGTATGCCTGTGTCTCGGTATCGTGATGGCGTAAGTTCAACGTTCTTGACGATGCATCGACCCGCTCCTCTCTCTAGCAAGAGGTCCAAGCGCATGGCATTTACCACCCTGATACTGGATGCACCCGGCCCTCCATTGTTATTTGAGGAAGTTGACCGCTTCCTTGAGTTGGGCCTGGTGGTCACCCTCAATCTCTATTATTTCGCGGATAAGCACAGCATTCGCCAACACTATGGCGAGCGCCTGCGGTACACCGAGATCAACGGCCACGACAGGCAAGCTTCATGACCGCGTTTCCCAGGCACATCAAAGCGGTCGCCATCGATACCTTCGCGCTGGAAAAAGACCGCTTCAACTCGCCCCTGGCAGGCGTCGGCACTGCCCAACTTACACCGCATATCGCAGGCAACACGACGACGGCGATCCGTAGGGCTTCACGGCAGATTGTCGACAAGATCCATGCGTTCAGCCTCACGTGAGCCTGTGGCGAGGGAGGCCGCAATATCCCAGGTCAGCAGGAGTTGGCTGATCGCTGCGTCGAGGGTGGCGTGCGGGACGTTATCGCGCGCCAGAATCGAAACGCCCTGCAGGAAACTATCAAACACCGACGCCATCACTGCCGGGTTAACCGTGGGCGGCAACTGCCCCAAGCGAATCGCCCGTTCCACACACGCCACAATCCCCGCCCGCGTACGCAGCCGCGACTGCGTCAACCCATCCGCCACCCGCGCATTCTCCGGGCTCGGCGCGCTCATCACGCCCAGCGCCACCATGCAGCCCTTGGGGTGTCCGTCTTCACACTGCATGCGCGCGGATTGGCGCAGTGCGGTTTCAACGGCCCGGCGCGGTGGCAGGTTTTCGTCCCACAGGCATTCAGTGACTTGGGCGTAGGTCGCCAGGTAGCGCTGCACGCATTCGTCGAACAACGCTTCTTTGGAACCGAAGGCCGCGTAGAAACTCGGCGCGGAGATCCCGCCGCCCAGGCCGGCCTTGAGCTGGGCCAGTGACGTGGCGTCGTAGCCGTGCTGCCAGAACAGGTGCATGGCCTGTTCCACGGCGTGTTCACGGTCGAAGGTACGGGGGCGGCCCATTTGTGCCATGAGAGATCTCCGGTGGAAAGCGAGATAAATACTAGTCGATACATAAGTCGTTGACAACGCATGGCGTACGCCCGCAACATCTGTATCGATCAGTATTTAAGTCCCGCTCAAGGAGTTTCCCGTGACCCCCTCATTGACCTTATCGGCGTCATCCGACCGTCTGCCCATCGGCGCCTTGCTCGCCCTGGCGATGACCGGCTTTATCTGCATCGTCACCGAAACCCTGCCCGCCGGCCTCTTGCCGTTGATCAGCGACGGCCTGGCGATTTCCCCATCCATGGCCGGGCAGATGGTCACCGCGTATGCCTTGGGCTCGGTGCTGGCAGTGATCCCCATGACCATCGCCACCCGCGGCTGGCGCCGGCGTAATGTGCTGCTGCTGACCATCGTCGGCTTTTTGCTGTTCAACTCCATCACGGCGCTGTCGTCCCACTATGGCGTGACCCTGGTGGCACGCTTCTTTGCCGGTGTCGCGGCGGGGTTGGCCTGGAGCCTGCTGGCCGGTTACGCCCGGCGTATGGTCGCGCCCCATCAACAGGGCAGGGCGCTGGCGTTGGCGATGGTTGGTACGCCGATTGCGCTGTCGTTGGGTGTACCGCTGGGTACCTGGCTGGGC
>NZ_JAIOKW010000035.1:0-58679 GCF_020093335.1 Pseudomonas fluorescens group sp.
TCTTTTCCAAAGTGACCCGCCGTAAGGGCGGAACCCATACCAGCCGTTACCCAAATAACGGATATGTACCCAGTCTGATCCAACATCCAGGCCAGCTGTCAGGCCGCCAACGGGAGCAAGCTCCCTCCCACAGTTTCAACCGCATTCCATTACACTGTCCCCCATTCATCCCCGGGGGCTTCATGGACATCGAACTGGCACGCACCTTCCTCGAAATCTCCCGCTGCGGCAGCCTGGCCGCCGCAGCCGAGAAACTGCACGTTACCCAGACCGCCATCACCGCGCGGGTGAAAAACCTGGAAAGCCAGCTCGGCAGCACGCTGTTCATCCGCAACCGCGCCGGCGCACGCCTGACCGCCGACGGCGAAGCCTTCGTGGTATACGCCAACCAATTGCTGCAAACCTGGGAAGCTGCGCGCCGCGACCTGCCGCTGCCGGATGGCTATCGCAATGTGCTGCACATCGGCGGTGAGGTCAGCCTGTGCAACCCATTGATGCTCGGCTGGGCCCAGGCCCTGCGCCAGCACATCCCCGGCCACGCCCTGCGCACCGAAATCCGCGAAGGCGAATACCTGCTGCGCCAACTGGAACTCGGCGTACTCGACGCCGCGCTGGTGTTCCAGCCGCAATACTGGCCAGGCTTGCAGGTGGAGCAAGTGCTGGAAGAAAAACTGATCCTGGTGCAACTGGTGAGCAACCCGGCCCCCTACGTGTATATCGACTGGGGCCCAGGCTTTCGCCAGCAGCATGACGCCGCCCTGCCCGACAAGGCGCGTGCCGCGCTGAGTTTCAACCTCGGCCCGCTGGCGTTGCAGTACATCCTCGAAAACGGCGGCGCCGGGTATTTCCGCACGCGCGTGGTGCAAAGCTACCTGGACAGCGGCGTGATGCAACGTGTGCCCAAGGCGCCGGAGTTCAGCTTCCCCACGTTCCTGGTGTATTCACGGGCGCGGGATTCGGCGGTGTTGCAACAGGCACTGGGGTTGCTGCGCGAAGTGGTCAAGGCTGAAAGTGACTGGTCGCAGCGCTGGGACCCGCTGATTTGAATCACCCTCCGCCTGCGCGCATGCTAGCCTGCGGGTGTTTCCTTTCGCAGCCTTACCGATGAACAAGAAAAAGTCCGTCACCATCAGCGACATCGCCAAACAAGTCGGCATGACCACCATCACGGTGTCCCGCGCGCTAAGCAAACCCGACCTGGTCAAGCCGGCCACCCTGGCGCGCATCCTCGAAGTGGCGCGGGAGCTGGACTACGTGCCCAACGCCTTCGCCCGTGGCCTCAAGCGCAGTGAAAGCCTGATCATCGGCGTGATCACCGCCTCGGTGGACAACCCGTTCTACAGCGAAATGATCAAGGCGATTTCCCGCGAGGCCAAACAGCACGGCTACACCATCATGCTGGTGGACACCGATGAGCTCGAAGAGCTGGAAAGCAAAGCCGTGGATACGCTGCTGGGCTACCGCGTGGCCGGGATCATCCTGTCGCCGGTCTCGGATGAGCCGAGCTACCAGCCCGACTACCTCGAGCGCCTGGGCAACGGCAAGACGCCGGTGGTGCTGCTCGACCGCACGATCCATGACAGCCCGTTCAGCCGCGTGGTGCTCGACAACTACCACAGCGGCATCCAGGCCGCGCATTATCTGTTGCGCCAGACGCCCGACCTCAAGCGCCTGCTGGTGCTGACCGGCCCCGAGCATTCACGCATCACCGTTGAGCGCCTCAAGGGCCTGCGCGAAGTGCTGGCCGAACACCCGCAGGTGCACGTCGAAGTCCAGGCCGGCGACTACACGCTGATGCCCTCCTACCTGCACACCCTCGACTACCTGGCCGAACACTCGGCGCCGGACGCGATCATGGGCTTCAACCAGTTGATCACCCTCGGCGCCCTGCGCGCGCTGCGCATGCACAACATTCCCCACGACAGCCTGACCATCTGCGGCATCGACCGCCTGCCCTTCGCCGATATCTTCGGCGTGCCCATCGCGTGTGTAGCCCACGATGCGTCCCTGGCCGGCAGCAGCGCGGTCCGCCTGCTGCTCGACCGCCTGGAGGACCCGTACAAACCACGGGACAAGGTGGTGATCGCCGGGCAGTTGGAAAACGGCTAGCGGCTGGTGTAGCCGCCGTCGATGGGCAGGCTGACGCCGCTGATCATGCTTGCGGCGCTGCTCAGCAGGAACAGCACCGGCAAGGCCACTTCTACGGTTTCAGCAAAACGCCCAAGGGGAATGGCCGCCAGCGCCGGGTCGCGCTTGGACGGGTCGGACCACGCCATGGCCGCCATCGGCGTGAGCGTGACGGTGGGGTTGACGCTATTAACGCGAATGCCGAAGCGGCCCCACTCGGCGCATTGCACGCGGGTGATCGCATCCAGCGCCGCCTTGGAAGCGCAGTAGCCGAGGTGATCGTCCAGGGCTACCAGTGAGGCCTGGCTGGAGACATTGACAATGCTGCCGGCAATGTTCGCCTCGATCATTTTCGCCGCCACACGGCTGCCGACCTGGGCGGCGGCGCGAGCGTTGACCTGCATCACCTGGTCGAAGGCCTCGGCGCTGATCGCGGCGGCGGGCTCCAGGCGCGAGATACCGGCGCAGTTGACCAGGCCGTGCAGCGGCGGAAGGGCTTGCAGCGCATTGTCGAGGGCGGTGCTGTCGGCGATATCCAGGCACAAGGCGTGGCAGCCGAGTTGAGCCAGGGCCTGCGCGTCGCGACCGAGGGCGAAAACTTCAGCACCGCTGGCGATCAGTTGCAGGGCGATTTCCCGGCCGATGCCGCTGCTGGCGCCGGTGACGAGGATGCGGTGGTGGGTGAAGTTGAAGGCTGCGTTCATGAATAGAGATCTCAAAAACAATGAAGATCCAATGTGGGAGCTGGCTTGCCTGCGATGGCGGTGGTTCAGCCAGTACATTTGCGACTGATACACCGCTATCGCAGGCAAGCCAGCTCCCACATTTGGACTGTGTTGAATCAGTTGGTTTGTAGGCTGTGCATGATCGGTTTCAAAGCGGGGTACAGTTTCAAATACTCGGCAAACGCCCGGTCATAAACCCCGACGTTTTCAACCTTTGGCTCCGCCCGCAACGCCAGCTGCACCCACCCCTTGTCCATCTCCTCATCACTCACCAACCCCACCGTGTGCGCCGCCAGCAACGCCGCGCCCAATGCCGCTTCCACCTCTTGCACGATGGTGTAGACCGGGTAGCGCGTAACGTCCGCGATGATCTGCATCCACAGGTCCGAATGGCTCGCTCCGCCCACCACAATCAAGTGTGAATCCAGCGAATGCGCGCCGCGCGTGCCCGCTTCGATGTTGTGACGCAGGGCGAAACTCACCCCCTCCAGCACCGCGCGGTACAGGTGAATGCGGCTGTGGTAGAGGTTCAAGCCGACAAAGCTGCCACTGGCACGGTCATCCCACACCGGGCTGCGTTCGCCCATCAGGTACGGCTGGAACAACAGGCCTTCGCTGCCCGCCGGGATGTTCATCGCACGCTGTTCCAGCAGCACCAGGCTGTCCTGGCCGGTGGCCTTGGCTTGCTGTTCCTCGGCCTGGCAGAACTGCTCGCGAAACCAGCTCACCGACGCACCCGCCGTGATCGCACCGCCGAAGATGTACAGGTCGCGGTGGCCGTTGTAGACGTGGGGCATGCTCACCAACCCATGGTGCGCGTCCACCTGCTGGTTCAGGTAACCCCAGCACATGCTGGTGCCGATCATCGCCACATGGTTGCCCGGTTGCGTAACGCCTGCGGCCAACGTGGCCATGGCTGCGTCGACACCCCCGGCCAGGATCGGCGTGCCGGTCTGCAGGCCCAGGCGCGCCGCCCACTCCTCCAGCAGGCCGCCCACCACCTCACCGGAATACACCAGGCGCTCCGGCATCATCGCTTGCGGTATACCCAGCGCGTCGAGCATCTCGCCCGACCAGCCGCGCGCCGCCACGTCATACACCCCGCCGATATTGCCGGCGCTGCTATGGTCCACCGCCAGCTCACCGGTGAGGCACGCGTTGATATAGCTGTTGGGCGGCAGCAGGTAACGGGTCTTGGCCCACACTTGCGGCTGGTGCTGCTTGAGCCAGAGCATCTTGGTGAAGCCGTAGTAGCTGTCCACCGAGTTACCGGTCACCGCGAACAGCCGCTCCAGGTCCACGTGCTCACGCACCCAGGCGACCTGCTCACCGGCGCGGCGGTCCATCCAGATCAGGCACGGGTGCAGCGGTGTGAGCGCTGCATCCACCGCAATCCCCGAGCCGCCGTACAGGCTGCTGATGCACAGGGCTTTCACGTGTTCCTTGGCCACGCCGGCCTTGGCCATGCACTGCGCCACGCACGTCTCGACCGCATCGAGCCAGACATGCGGCCATTGTTCGGCCCAGCGCACTTTTGGGGTATCCACGCGATACCCCTGACTGTGCTGCGCGATAATCGTACCTTGAGCATCCACCAGCAGCGCCTTGGTGCTCTGGGTCCCTATGTCGACACCCATCACGTAGTTCATCTTCAGACCACCGGCTTCAGCAGCACCTTGATTGACTGGGTCGAGTTGGCCAGCTCAAACGCTTCGGCGTAGTCATCCAGCGGGAAATCGTGGGTGACGATGCCCTTGGAGGTGACCAGGCCGCGTTCGAACAGGTCGATGGCGATCGGGTAGCAATACGGGCCGAGGTGGGCGCCGCGCACGTCCAACTCCTTGCGGTCGCCGATGATCGACCAGTCGACGCTGGTCTCGGCACCGAACACGCTGAACTCGACAAAACGCCCGAGCTTGCGGATCAGGTCCAGGCCTTGGGTCACGCCGGCCGGTACGCCGGTGGTTTCGATGTAGACGTCGCAGCCATAGTTATCGGTGAGGCTGTTGATGATCTCGCGGGCGTTGTCGCGTGACGGGTTGATCACCACGTCGGCGCCGAAGTGCTTCGCCAGTTCCAGGCGCTCGTCGACCATGTCGATCACCACCAGTTTCTTCGGGGTTTTCAACGCGGCGACCTGGACCATGCACAGGCCGAGGGTCCCGGCACCGGCAATCACCACCACGTCGTCGAGCTGGACATCGCCACGGTTGACGGTGTGGATCGAACACGCCATCGGCTCCACCAGCGCCGAGTCTTCCAGCGACACCGACTCGGGAATCTTGTGCACGATGGCGGTCTTGGGGATGCGCATGTACTGGGCCATGCCGCCTTCGGCCACTTCACGCTGGAAGCCGAAAATGTTGTGCACCTCGCACATCCAGTATTTGCCGGATTTGCAGAAGCGGCACTTGCCGCAGGGCACGATCTGCTCGGCGATCACCTTGTCGCCCACCGCGACTTCAAAGTGCTCTTCGGCGCCCTCGCCCGCTTCCACCACATAGCCGAAAAACTCATGCCCCGGCACCACCGGTGCCTTGACCCACGGGTTGTCGCCGCCCCAGAACATCGCCGCGCCGGAGTGGCACTTGCAGTCACTGGCGCAGATGCCGCAGGCGGCAATGCGGATCACCAGCTCATTGGCGCGCGCCTGGGGTTTGCCGATGCGTTCCAGGCGGTAGTCTTTAGGGCCGTGGCAGACGACGGCTTGCATTTCGGTGTGCTTGTCCATGGTGTTCGGTCCTGTCTTGAGTTTATTTATGGCGCTGACGGCTGATGAAAATCGCCAGCAAAATGATCCCGCCCTTGATCACGCTCTGGACGTAGGGCGAAACGCCGAGCATGTTCAGTCCGTTGTTCAATACGCCGAGCAGCATGGCGCCGAGCAAGGTGCCGACGATCACGCCGCGCCCGCCGGCAATCGACGCGCCGCCGAGTACCACGGCGGCAATCGCATCCAGCTCGAACGACACGCCGGCATTCGGCTGGCCGCTCATCAGGCGTGAGGTCAGTACCAGCCCGGCAATCGCCGCCGTCAGGCCACTGATGCCGTACACCAGCAGCTTGAAGCGCGCGGCGCGCACGCCGGACAAGCGCACCGCTTCTTCATTGCCGCCGATGGCGTAGATGTAGCGGCCGATGCGCGTGTGTTGCAGCAGCACATAGGCGGCCAGGTAGGTGAGCAGCATGATCAGGATCGGCACCTGGATGCCGAACAGGCTTTCGCGGCCGAAAAACGCAAACCAGTCCGGTAACCCGGAAATCGGGTAGCCGTCGGTGTACATCAGGCCCAGGCCACGGGCGATGCCCATGGTCGCCAGGGTGACGATGATCGGCGGCATGTGCAGGTAAGCGACGAAGAGGCCATTGCCGATGCCGAAGGCCACGCCGATCAGCATGCCGGCGCCAATCGCCAGGCCGGGCGGCAGGCCCGCGACCATCAAGCCGGCCGTGAGCGTGCCGGACAACGCCATCACCGGCCCCACCGACAAGTCGATGCCGCCCGTGAGGATCACGCAGGTCATGCCCACCGCGATAATCGCGTTGATCGACACTTGACGGGCGATGTTCGACAGGTTGCTGGCGGTGAGGAAGGTGTCGCTGGCGAGGATCATCACCACGGTGACCACCACCAACCCGACAAAGGGGTAAAACGCCGGCGAGCGCACCAGCCGCGCCAGGTTGAGGCGCAGCCGGCTGCTGTCGACGGTATTAATGGACGTATTCACTTGAGCCCCCTGTTGCATGGCGCATGACCTCTTGAGGATTGACGGCGGACGCTTCCAGCAGCTTGACGATGGCGCCCTTGTGGAACACGGCGACCCGGTCGCACATGCCGATGACTTCGGGCAGTTCGGAGGAAATCATGATGATTGCGTAGCCCTGTTCGGTGAGGCTGCGCATCAGCGCGTAGATCTGCGCCTTGGCGCCCACGTCGATGCCACGGGTGGGTTCGTCGAACACCAGCACGTCGCAGTGGTGGTTGATCCAGCGGGCGATCACGACCTTTTGCTGGTTGCCGCCGCTGAGGTTGAACACCCGGCTTTCGCTGCTCGGGGCTTTGATCGACAGTTGCTTCATCAGGCTTTCAACGCTGGCGCATTCACGACTTTTGTCGATCAGGCCCGAGGCGTTCTGGTACTTGGGCAGGTTATTCAGGGAGATGTTTTCGCGAATGCTGAAATCGGTGATCAGCCCTTCGCTCTTGCGGCTTTCCGGCAGTAGGCCGATGCCGTGGGCCAGCGCCTGGGCCGGGTCGTCGAGGGTGATTTTTTCACCGCGCAACCACACGTCTTTGCTCACCGACGGCAGCGCGCCCATCATGCCCAACGCCAGTTCGGTGCGACCGGACCCGACCAAGCCGGCAAAGCCGAGGATCTCGCCCTTGTACAGCTGGAAGCTGTTGTGGGGGCCGTTGCGCACCAATTGGATGTCCTTGACCTCCAACAACAGCGGGCCGCGTGCGCTGCTCGGCTTGGGCGGGAAACTGCATTCCAGGCGGCGCCCGACCATCATCTCGACCAGCCGGTCGATGTCGCTGTCAGCCACATCGGTGACGCCCACATTGCCGCCGTCGCGCAACACGCTGATGCGGTCGCACACCTGGAAAATCTCCTCCAGGTGATGAGAGATGAAAATCACCGCGACGCCCTGGCGCTTGAGTTCGCGCATGATCTCGAACAGCAGCTCGGCCTCGCTGGGCGTGAGGGTGGCGGTGGGTTCATCCAGCACCAGCAGACGCGCATCCAGGGCCAGGGCCTTGGCGATTTCGACGAACTGCTGCTCGGCCACGCTCAGGTGCTTGACCGCGCATTGCAGGTCGAGGGTCACGCCCAGGCGCTTGAACAACGCCTCGCTGGCCTCGACCATGTCGCGCTTGCGCAGCAGGCCGAAGCGGTTGCTCAGCTCGTGGCCGAGGAAGATGTTTTCCACCGCCGTGAGGTAGGGAATCAGGCTGAATTCCTGGAACACGATGCCGATACCGGCAGCAATCGCATCACGGTAGGTCGCGAAATGCTGCGCGTGGCCATCGATCAGGATCTGGCCTTCGTCTTGATGCTCGACGCCGCCGAGGATCTTCATCAGCGTCGATTTGCCCGCGCCATTCTCCCCGAGCAAGGCATGGATCTCGCCGCGCTCGACCTGCAGGTTGATGGACTTGAGGGCCTGTACGCCCGGGTAACGCTTACAGATGTTTTCCAGCTTCAGAAGACTGCTCATACCGCCGACCTCGTATTCAGAAGGAGACCTCAAGCCCCACGGGTTACGTGGGGCCTGGGTGATTTACCAGCTGAAATCCTTGGCCTTGGCCTGGTCGATCAGGGTGATGTCCACCGGGATCGTGGCGGGCACTTGCGAGCCCCACTTCTTGGCCAGGGCGATACCCAGCGCAAGGCGAATCTGGTCACGCGGGTATTGGGCCGAGGTGGCGATGAATTTGCTGCCGGGCTTCTGGATCGCCTTGATCGCTTCCGGCGCGCCATCGACGCTGACCAGCTTCACGTCCAGGCCGCTGGCTTCAATGGCCGAGAGCGCACCGAGCGAGCCGTTGTCATTCACGCTGAAAATGCCCTTGAGGGTGGGCTGGGCCTGCAACATGTTCTCGGTGACAGTCAGCGCCTGGTCACGTTCCTGCTTGCCATTCTGGATGCTGACAATCTTGATATCCGGGTGCTTCGCCACGGCCTCTTTGCAGCCGCGTACGCGTTCCAGGATCGGCACCACGGCAATGCCGTCGAGGATGGCGATATTGCCTTTGTCGCCGATGTGCTTGGCCAGGTACTCGCAGGCCTGGAAACCGGCGTCGAAGTTCTTCGAGCCGACGAAGGAATCCAGCGGACCGTCCGCCTGGGCGTCCACCGCGACGACCACGACACCGGCGGCGTGGGCGGATTTGACCGCCGATTGCACGCCCACCGAGTCGGTGGGGTTGATCAGCAGGATATCGATGCCCTTTTGCAGCATGTCTTCGACGTCACTGACCTGCTTGGACACGTCGTGACGGGCGTCGGTGATGATCAATTTCGCGCCGATGGTCGCCCCGGCTTCTTCCAGGGCGTTTTTCATGGTGACGAAATAAGGGTTGTTGATTTCTTGGAAGGACGCGCCGATGCGGATGGGTTTTGCAGCGTCGGCAAAAACAGGGGCAGCGGTACCGAGGGTGATGCTTACAGCCAATAAACACAGGGTTTTCGGGAGCATTTTCATGGCGTGGTTCTCTGTTTTGTTTTTATTTTTAGAGCAAATGTTATCGTTAACATTTTGCGAGAAGCTAGCAAGGAAATTCGGCAGGCGCAAGGGGCCGCTGGTCGACTGCCGTCGAAATGTGGGAGGGCGCTTGCTGTGGCGAGGGCGCTTGCTCCCGTTCGACAGCGCAGCTGGAGTCGGCTTTTTGGCGGCGCTCCGCACCCCAGCGGGAGCAAGCGCCCTCGCCACAGCACGCCCACATTGGCGCGTTAAAACTCGCACATTCCCCACCACCAACTAAGCTCAGCCTCCAACAAAAAATCCGAGCACGCTGTCATGTCCCACCCCACCGAGACCTTTCGCGCCCGCTACCGCGCCAGCGTCGCGCCACACTACAACCCCTGGCTTCACGCCAGTTTTGTGTTCGGCTACGGCATCGTCTGCATCACCCTGGCCTGGTCATCGACGCATCAAATCACCGCACTGCAATGGCTGAGCGTGCCCGCGACCCTGGTGTTCTTCAACCTTTGCATCTACCTGGTCCACCGCCACCTCGGCCACCATAAACATGGGTTGGCCCGGCTGTTTTATGCGCGCCACACCGGCGACCATCACAGCTTCTTCACCCCCGGCCATATGACCTACGACAGCCCTCGGGATTGGCGGGTGATCCTGTTTCCAGCCTGGCTGATCGTGCTGCACAGCCTGGCTATCACCCTGCCCGCCTGGTGGTTGCTCAAGCAATGGAGCCCCAACGTCGCCGGGCTGTTCGCCGGGTGCATGATCCTCGGGTATTTGCTTTACGAAGTGTTTCACGCCTGCGAGCACCTGCCTGTCGGCCACCCGGTGGCGCGCCTGCCGTGGCTGCGCCAGATGCACCGCTTGCACGCCCTGCATCACCGTCGTGAGCTGATGCAGGGGCGTAACTTCAATATCGTCCTCCCCCTGATGGATTACCTGTTCGGCACCCTGCACTGGGAGCCGAGCGCCCACGACAAGCAGGAACCGTCATGAGTACCCGTGCAAAAAAACTGCGTCATTGGCTGTTTGTGTTGTTTCTGGTGGTGATCGCCTTTTTGCTGCTGATGCCGACCAAAGTACAACCGGTGAATTGGGTACCGCCAAAAGCGCCGTCGATGAAAGACGGCCCTTACGCCGAAAACCAGCGCCTCAAGGGCGTGCAGAAAATCGGCGCCCAAGACATCGCCGGGCCAGAGGCCTTGCTGTTGGACGCCCAGGGCTATCTGATCAGCGGCTTGCATGACGGTCGCATCATCCGCACCTCGCCCGACAGCCGTAGCCTGGAAGTGCTGGCCAACACCGGCGGACGCCCCCTGGGCATGGCGCTGCACCCGGACGGGCGCTTGATCATTGCCGATGGGATCAAGGGCCTGCTCGCACTGGCTAAGAATCGCCAACTGACCACCTTGAGCACCGGCGCCCATGACCTTCCCTTGGGGTTCGCCAATGACGTCACCGTGGACGCCAGCGGGCGTTACGCCTACTTCAGCGATGCATCGAGCCGCTGGGGTTATGGGCAAGACGGTGAAGCGGTGATCGAGCATGGTGGTGATGGCCGACTGCTGCGCTATGACTTCAGCAACGGCACCACCGAGGTACTGCTGGACCAGCTGCAATTCGCCAACGGCGTAGCCCTGGGCCCCGATGAAAACTACGTGCTGGTGAATGAAACCGGCGCCTATCGCATCAGCCGTTACTGGCTCAAAGGTGAGCGCGCGGGCACTCATGACTTGTTCATCGACAACCTGCCCGGCCTGCCGGACAACCTCAGCTTCAACGGCCAGGACCGCTTCTGGGTGGCGCTTTACTCACCGCGCAATCCACTGCTGGACAGCTTTGCCGGCTACCCGCTGCTGCGCAAGGTGATGGTGCGCGCGCTGATGGTGGTGCCCAAGCCGATCGAGCGCAAAGCCTTCGTGCTGGGGCTGGATACCGAGGGCAAGGTCATCGCCAATTTGCAGGACGGCAGCGCGGGGAATTACTCGCCCATCACCACGGCCCGGGAGTATGGCAACTGGTTGTACCTGGGTTCGTTGAAAAGCACGAGCATGGCGCGCGTGCCGTTGGCGCTGGCGTTGGCGCCCTGACGCAAAAAGGGCACACAGGCGCTCGGCCTGTATGCCCTCATTGCTTGCGGCTACACGCGTTTAGCTCTTGGTGCTGCTGAGCAGGGTTTGGTTGCACAGGTGACCAAAGCTGACGAACTCGGTGTTTTCACCGCCGACGCCAATGCCTGGATACTCCAGCACCTCCATGCGCCACACGCCGTAGTTGAAGTCGGTACGCCAGGTGTTGTTGTAGCCCTGGGAGTAATCGACAAAGGTGGTCTGGAAGTCACCGAAGCACGTGCCCACGTTGATCGTGCCACCGGCTTGGCCGGAGCTGTCGGTCGCCGCCGAATACGCCTTGTAGACGATATTGCCGGTGTCCGGGTTGATGTGCTGGTCGAGATAAACAATCGGGTGCAGCCCCACGAGTGGCGCGCCGGTGCTGTCGGACAGGTTCATTTTCCAGGTCAGGTTTCGATAAGCCTGGGTGGTCATGTAGCCGTAGCCCACATCAGACGCGGAATACGGGATGCGCAACACGTTGGCCTCGCCTTTCATATCCGGGTTGTCGACACGTGGGTTGGAACCAAAGGACAGGGTGTATTTGCCCGTCGCGCTCCACGGCTCGTTCGGGTGCTGGTTCGGGCGCACCCGTACCTTGACCACACCGCCCACACCCGGACTCGGGATCGACGTCGAGACGATATTGGCACCTACGGTGACCCACTGGCTGCCATCGAAGCGCTCAAGGATCCATTTGCCACGGGTGCTGCCGCTGGCGGCATCGGCCGACAGGGCAATGCCCACGCTCTGGCCACGCACGGCGGTGAAGTCGAAGTAATCGACATCATCGAGGCTGTCGGCGTTGCCGCTGATGTAGTTCAGGGTGTCCGGCAGTTGGAAGGCCGTGTCCGGCGTGTCATTCGGTTCGAAGGCATCGATATTGGCATTGACCGCCACACCGAACTGGAAGCTCGAACCCGAGACCGCCGCATTGGCTTCCATGAACCAGTAGTAGTCACCCGCCGGCAATACGCCGCTGAGGCTTTCGTCACCGGTACCGGGGTTATTGGAAGTGCCCAGCGGGATCGGATTGCCTTGGCCATCGTCCTGGAACAGGGTCAAGGACATGTCGGTACCGGCCGTCTGACCGACCAGCAGCGCATTGATACGGGCCGTCTGCGGTAGGTTGAAGTGGTAGCACAGCAGGTCACCGGTTTGCACACCATTGACCGTGTACAACTCATTCACGTCCAGCGTGGTTTCACAGCCTTGGACCAGCGCCGCTTGCACGGCAGTGGCTGGCTGAGCGCCGGCTTTCTTGACTTGGGTTACCGGGGCAGGTGCGCTGTGGTCTTCCACCACCGAGTCGGCCTTGGCCTTCGCGGCGAACACTGGCTTTTTCAGTTGGGCGCCTGCGTTCAGTTGCTTTTTCAGCGCCGCCGACGCCTTGGTGGCCGGGACTTTGCCAGCGGCTTTCAGGCTTTGCTTGATGTCAGGTTTAACGGCTTGCGCAGCCAGGTGAGGGTATTGCTCGGCCAGGGCAAAGGCCGAAACGAAGCAGGAGGCCGCCATGGCCGCGCCCAGCATAAAGGCTTTTTTCGATTTCATTTTTTATCCATCCATAGTTAAAAAGTGAAGCTCAGGTGACATCCGGTCACCTGGGATGGAATCTAGCCAATCACTGTATGCATGTCCAGTATTTTTACAGGAAATTTTCCGAACTAATACCCGGTCATCTCGAGGTACCCCACTCCCCCCTCAAACCGCACCGGCCCTTCCCAGTACGGAATACTAAGGTTCATCCAGGCGTTCGGGTTGACCGCCTGGGGGGTGATGTCCAGCTGTTTGCCGGGAATTTTCAGCGACCAGCGTGTAGGCATCTTGCGCCCGTCAATGGCGGTGGTTTCCAGGGGTGTCAGCTGGATATCCGCGTTGTGCAACGTTTGTGTATGGCCCTCGCGATCAATCCAGGTGCCGGTCAGGTAAGACGCGCCGTCGGTTTGCCGCACTCGGAACAGCATCAACTGCTCGCCACGGTCCAAGTGCAGGGAGAACCAGTCCCAACCGGTCTGGCTGGCGCTCAGGGGTTGGCTGCTCCACTCGCGGTCGAGCCAGGCCGGGCCGGTGACTTGATACACCTTGCCGTCAATGCTGACGCTGCCGCTGGCGTTGAAAAAGGGCTGGCTGTAGTAATAGGACGCCTGGCCCTGGTCGGATTTGCGGCTGTAGCCGTTGTCGCCCTGCAGCACCACTGGGCGGCTGGACGTCAGGTGCAAGTCGTAGGCGAACTGCGCGCCGCTGGCCTTGAGTTGCATGTCCGCCAAGGGGCTGGTGGCACCGGCGCGGGTGGCGAAATTCCAGTCGTCGATCCAGGCGTTGAACGGCACCGCCTCGGCACCGGCTTGGCCGACGCCACCGCGCGCGTAACGTTCGGCGGCGTAGTGGTGGGTGGCGGAGGTGACGGCCGCATGGCCAAGCCAAAGGGTCGAGTCGTGCCAGCCCGCTTGCGTCGGCCCCGCCTTGAGGGCGTTGCGGAACAGCGTCCATTGCACGCCGAATACATTGCCCTGCGCGTCCTTGAGGTTGGCGGTGACGTACCACCACTCGATACGAAAACCCTCATGGGGGCCATGATCCTCAGGGAAACTGAACACCTTGCCAGGCAGCACTTGGGCAAAGTCCGCCGCGTCACTGCCCAGACCGGCGAAGCTCTCCTGCGGCGCGGGGACTTTGTCGCAAGCGGCCAGTAACAAGCACACGCACAGCAGCAGGCCGTTAATCTTCATGGGCAAACGTCCTCAACAAGTCCGCAGGACGGCTGCGATACAACTGCCACAGGGGCCAAGCCGAAGCCAGCAAGGTCGCCAGCATCGCCAACCCGAGCAATTGCGCGAGCTGCCACGGAAACACCTGCAACGGCAGGCGCCAACCAAACGCCTGCACATTGATCACCGCATCCAGGCACCAGGCCAGCAGCAGCCCAAGCGGCAACGCCAGCACCAGTGTAAGCACCGCCAGCAGCCAGGTCTGGCCCAGGTTAAGCAGCATCAATTGCCGACGCGTGACGCCCAGTGCCCACAGCGGCGCCAGTTGCCCAAGGCGGCTCTGGCTTTGGGTCAACAGGCTGATAAACAGCGCGACACCGGCCACGCCCAGCGTCAGGCTATTCAGCGCGGCCGTGGCGGCAAAGGTGCGTTCGAACACCTGGCTCGACCAGCCTTTGAGTTGTTGTTGATCGACGATACGGCTGTCTTCCAGGGCAAAGGCGCGTTGCACCTCGCGCACCAACGGCGCCACATCCGCCGGCGCTACCCGCAGGTTGAAACGGGCCGGTGACAGCGTCGGCCAGTGGGCCAGCAGGTGCTGGGCATTGACCAGCACATGGCCCTTGGGGTTGCCGTAGTCGGCGTAGATCCCGACCACTGTCGGCGCCCACTCACCGTGTGGCGTGGGAATGCTCACGCTATCGCCCAGCCTCACGTCGAGCCGGCGCGCCAGTTGCTCGCTGAGCATCAGGGTGTCGCCTTGTTGCAACTGGTCCCACGGCTCGCTCGCTGCGTCCAGCAGCGGCCAGTGCTGACGATAGGTCGGGTCGTCGATCACGCCAAACAGGTCCGCCGGCCAGCCCTGCAATTGCACGGCGACCTGCCAGGTGGGCAGCACGGTTTGCACCAACGGTTGCCGGGCCAGCCAAGTGCTGAGTTGCTGCGCCTGGGCCGGGTTTTGCGGGTTTAGGTACAGCTCGGCCGTGAGGCGTTGTTCCAGCCAGTTATTGAAGGTGTGCCGAAAGCCGGAGGTCATGGAGCCCGCGCCGATATTTGCGGCCAACGCCAATAGCAGCGCCATCAGCGCCAGGCTCAAGGCCGGCAATTGCTGGCGGCAGTCCGCGAGAAACCATTGGCCGAGCACCGAACGGCTGCGCCCCAGCACGGCCTTGAGCAGGCCATTGAGCACCACGGGTAAACCGAGGGCGGCACCGAGCAACAGCGCGGCCATCAGCACAAAACCGGCGGCCAGGCTGTTGCCCAACCACAGCGCCAGCACCGCAACCAGCAACGCGGCACCGGCCACCCAACCTTGACGGCGCAACCAGCGCCCATGAGCCTCATGCCAGGCCTGGGCATTGGCCAGCGCCAGCAGTGGCAGGCGCGCAGCCCGCCACAGGCTGCCGGCACCGGCGAGCAAGGCACCGAGCAAGCTCAAGCCCAGCCCCGCCACCCACCACCACGGGCTCAGGCTCAACTGCCCCGGCACCTCGGCGCCATACAACCCGCGCAGGCTGGCGGCTACATCCGGCAGCAACAGGCTGGCCAACAGGTAACCGCTGGCGACACCGAGCACGCCCCCCAACAACGAGAGCACGCCCAGTTCCACACTCAGGCTGACAATCAACATCCGCACGCTGACCCCGCAGGCCCGCAACGTACGCAGCAACCCGCGCCGTTGCTCCAGGGCAAGGCCGATGGCCGCGTGCACGATAAACAGCCCCACCACAAAGGACAGAAAGCCCAGCGCGTCGAGGTTCAGGTGAAAGCTCTCGGTGAGGCGCGCGAGGTTATTGTCCTCGCCCTGCTTAAGCTGCAACCCGGCGGGCGGCGTGGGATGGCCGGCGGCGAACGTTTTGTCCACCAGCAGGCGCGACAGGCGCTCGGGCATCTCCAGCACGGCTTGGGCAAACCCGATATCGGTGAGCAACAGGCCGGGCGCCATATCCGCCTGGGCTTGCAGCGGCGGCAAGGTGTGCCCATTCAGCGTGGTCGGCCGCTGCCCTGCGTGCAGCCCCAAGGCCTGCAAGGTCTGCGGCGCGATCCAGGTGCGCCCCGGCGGCGCAAAGAACGCCAGCATCTGCGCCTGGCTCAAGCGCTGCCCCGCCACCGCGCCACTGCCGGGCAACGACACCGGGTCGATGCCCATCAATTGCAAGCGTACTGCCTCATGCCCCTGGAGCTGCACCCGCCCCTGCACCACCGGCGACACCGGCCAGCCGGCACGGCGCAATTGGGCAAACACGGCTTGGGGGAAACTCGCGTCGTCCGGCGCATTGAGACTGGCCTGGGGTTCACCGCCGATCAACTGGCTGGCGCGGGCGTAGCTGTCGCGCGCCTGGCCGTTGAGTGCCTGCACGCCAATCAGCAGCGCCGTGGCCAGCCACAGGCCGGTGAGCACGCTGAAAAATTGCACGGGATGCCGTCGCCAGTGGCTGAGCAGCGCGCGTAATGTCCAGTAAAACACCGCCATCTCAAGCGGCGCCTGCAGGGACGACACGCCCACGCTGCAGCACCACCTGCCGGTCCAGCCGTGCGGCGATGCGCGGGCTGTGAGTGACCATCAACAGGCTGGTGGGGCTGTCGCGCAGCAGGTCCAGCAGCAGTTGCAAGACTTCGTCACTGGTGGCTTCGTCAAGGTTGCCGGTGGGTTCGTCGGCCAACAACAGGCCCGGTTTTGAGGCTAATGCGCGCCCGACCGCGACCCGCTGCTGCTGGCCCCCGGAGAGTTGTTCAGGGTAACGCTTGAGCAGATCGCCCAGGCCCAGGCGTTCAACCAATTGCGCTTGCCACTGCGGGTCAAACCGCCCCGCCAACCGCGCCTGGAACGCCAGGTTGTCCTCGACCCGCAAACTGCCGATCAGGTTGAACTGCTGGAACACCAGGCCGATTTCGGTGCGCCGCCAATGGGCCAATTGCGCTTCGCTGAGCTGGTCGAGGCGTCGCTCGCCCACTTGGATGCTACCGCCGTCCAGCCGGTCGAGCCCGGCCACCAGGTGCAACAGGGTGCTCTTGCCGCTGCCCGACTCGCCCATCAACGCCAGGCTGCTGCGCTCGGCCAAGTGCAGGTCCACACCGGCCAACACCGCCAGCGGCCCTTGCGGAGTGACATAGCTTTTAAACACGGCGTGCACCTGCAACATGACAACTCTCGTTTGATGGGTGGCCATCGAGAATAACGGCTGCCGCCCAAGGCCATGCAAATTTTTCACATGGATTTCACCGACTGCCCACCCATGGCTGTTTAGATTACCGGCCATCGGTGATTCGTCGGCAACTTGTTAGTTGCCCTGCCTGACAACTTTTAACCGCAACATGTTCAGCGAAAAGACAGCCACCCTGTGACAGCCTCCTGCGTCACTGAGGCATTCGCCCACACGTTGCGCCTAACTAATTACAACGCTGCCAACAGTGCCCATGGTGAATGAAGTGGTTGACCTTACCCTGACCAAACCACGCTCGCGGCGAGCCTTTTTCAAGCGCTTGCAACCGCTGTGGCTGGGGCTTTTCGTGGTCGGCCTGCTGCTCGCCGGCAGCCTGTTCTGGCACGCCTCGCCACGCGACCTGGGCGTCGGCAACCGCCTGTTGAACTCCCATGTGCTGCCCCTTTGGCGTGATGGCGACCTGATCGTGCTGGTGCGTCACGAAGAACGCTGCGACCGCTCCACCAACCCCTGCCTGGGGCCTGTCGAAGGCCTGACGATCAGTGGCAGCCAGCACGCGGAAAACCTGGGAAAAGCCTTTAAAACGTTGGGCATGGAAGGCAGTGACGTGCTTGCCAGCCCGACCATCCGAACCGCGCAGACCTTGCGCTTCATGTTCGGCAAAAACGAGTTGACCTCCGGCCAGCAAGCCGTCTGCGGCGCGGCCATGGGCGAAGAACTGCTCAGCCACAAAACCCCGGGACGCAACCTGGTCTTCGTCACCCACAGCGGCTGCATTGCCGACTTCGAAAGCACGCTGGGTTTCCCCCACGCCACATTCCCCCAGTACGGCAGCGCCCTGTTCGTGCAGGTATTGCCCAACGGCAAGTTCAAGGCATTGGGTATCGTCAATAACCCGGATTGGCCCGCCGCGCTGAAACAACTTTAATAACTCCCCCCTCCTGCCTGTTCAGCAAAAAGACAGCCCGGTTCTGGCATGTTTAGTTGCGCCTTTTAATTAAGGACCTCATGAATATTTTGTGTAATTCAGTGAACGTCGTGACTGTCTCCGCTACTTCATTACTTCAAACATCCATCACTAAACGTCAGGGAGCGACGTTTTCATGACCCGATTAAAACCGCTGCCGATATTGTTGCTGGCCTTTGTCGCGTTTTACCTATTGCCGCTGGGCCTGCACGGTTTGTGGATCCCCGACGAGACCCGCTACGCCCAGATCAGCCAGGAAATGCTCCTGAGCGGCAATTGGGTCACGCCACATTTCATGGGTATCCGCTACTTCGAAAAGCCCGCCGGCGGCTACTGGTTGATCGCCCTCGGCCAGGCCGTGTTTGGCCAGAACCTGTTCGGTGTGCGCATCGCCTCGGCCTTGACCACCGGCTTAAGCGTGCTGCTGGCCTACCTGATCGCCCGTCGCCTGTGGAATGACCCACGCAAAAGCTTCGCCTGCGCCCTGCTCTACCTGAGCTTCGGCCTGGTGGCCGGGCAAGCGGGTTATTCCAACCTCGATCCGCAATTCACCCTGTGGGTCAACCTGAGCCTGGTGGCCCTGTGGTTTGCCCTCGACAGCACCACACTGCGGCACCGTCTAGGGGCGTGGGCCGTGGTGGGCCTGGCCTGCGCCCTGGGTTTCCTGACCAAAGGCTTCCTGGCCTGGGTGCTGCCGGTGCTGATTGCCGTGCCCTACATGCTCTGGCAACGGCGCCTGGGAGAATTGCTGCGCTACGGCCCGCTGGCAATCGCAGTCGCCGCCGTGGTCTGCCTGCCGTGGGCGCTGGCGATCCATCATCAGGAACCTGACTTCTGGCGCTTCTTTTTCTGGAATGAACACATTCGCCGCTTCAGCGCCGACAACGCGCAACACGTGCGGCCGTGGTGGTTCTTCCTACCGATCATCGCGGTGTCTTGCCTGCCCTGGGCCGGGCTGTTGCCCGCCACCCTGCGCGCCACCTGGCAGCACAAACGCCAGCCGGCAATCACCTTCCTGGCCCTGTGGCTGCTGCTGCCGCTGGTTTTTTTCAGCCTGAGCAACGGCAAGCTGCCGACCTACATCATGCCGTGCCTGCTGCCCCTGGCGTTGTTGATGGGGCATACCCTGGTCGACCTGATCAGCACCGGCCGTGCCCGCACCCTCTGCCTCAACGGCCTGCTCAACTTCGTGATCGGCATGGTCGCCATGGTCGGCCTGATCTACCTGCAGATCGCCCGGCCGCTGTACAGCAACAGCCACGCCGAAATGTTCAGCCTGTCGCTGGCATTTATCGTGCTGTTGGCATGGATCCTCACTAACCTGCTGCAAGCGTTCCGCCCGTTGACGCTATGGGCCACGCCGACGCTGGGCATCGGCCTGCTGGTGATCCTGTTGCCGGCGAGCATGCCGGCGTGGATCGCCGACAACGAAATGCCCGACCAGTTTGTGCTCGAGCACCTGGAAGAGTTGCAACAAACCCAGGCACTGCTGAGCAACGAACTGGAGAGTGCCAGCGCCCTGGCCTGGCGCCTGCAACGCCCGGCTGTGGCGCTGTATGACACCGAGGGCGAGTTGCGCTACGGCTTGCAGTACGCGGGTTCGGTGCAGCGCAAAGTCGCACTGGAACAGGTGCAGACGTGGCTCAAGGACGCGCGCCAGCGCGGCTCGGTGGGCGTGCTGATGCGGGTCAGAAGCACCAGCGAGATGCGTGAGGCGGGGCAACTGCCGCCGGGGGGCAAACGCTACTACAAGGGCGCCCTCGAACTGATCATCTACCCGAAATCGCCCTGATGGCGGCCTTCTGGAAAACCGAACGCGGCGCCCTGGTGGTATTGCTGGGTGTCACGGCCGTGCTGCTGCTCGCCGGCCTCGGCGCACGCGACCTGTGGGGCCCCGAAACCCGCTGGGCCAACATTGCCTTGCAGATGCTGCAAAGCGGCGACTACTTCGACCCGTATCTCAAAGGCGTGCCCTATTACGACAAGCCCCTGCCTTCCTACTGGCTGATCACCGCGACCGCCCACGCGATGGGCGGCCTCGGCCCGTGGTCGTTACGTTTGCCGTCCGTGATCGGCGCCTGGCTGAGCGTGTGGCTGATCTACCTGATCGGCGAACAACTGTTGCGCAAGGGCACCGGGCTGATTGCCGGCTGGATGCTCGCCACTACCTTCTACTTTCTGTTCTGGGCGCGCGTCGCCACGGCGGACGTGCTCACGGTATGCGGCGTACTGGCGGCCGTGTGGTGGTATTGGCGCGGGCCGCAGGACACACGGCTTGGGCGCTACACCGTGTTCTTTCTGTTGTTGGCGGTGACCTCCCTGTTCAAGGGCTTGATCGGCTTTGTGCTACCCGGCCTGGTACTGCTGCCGCACCTGCTCAGTGAGCATCGCTACAAACGCCATCTCAACCTGCGCCTGCCACTCGCCCTGCTGATGGCGGGCGCGGTGTATGCCGTGCCGTTCATGCTGTCCCATGTCTACGGCGCACCCAGCTACGGCGAAAGTGGCTTGGCGCTGGTGTTCCGCGAAAACGTGGTGCGCTTTTTCGACCCGTTCGACCACATGGGCCCGATCCACACGTACCTGATCTACCTGCCCGCCTACACCCTGCCATGGGTGCCGTGCTGGCTGCTTGGCCTGTGGCTGGCGTTGCGGCATTGGCGCCAGACCCCGCCCAACGTACGTTGGCTGGTGTGGGGCCTGGGGTTGCTGTTCGTGTTCTTCACCGCAAGTGGGAGCCGACGCAGTTACTACGTGCTGCCGTTGGTGCCGTTCGCGCAGTTGCTGGGGGCCTGGTGGGTGAGTGAACGGCTGGCGAAAAACCCGGCGAGTTGGCCGCGCTGGCAGAAAGGTTTCGCAAGCGCCGCCGTGCTGATGCTACTGGTGCTCGGGGTGCTGTATCCCTGGACCAACGGCAATGGCGGCGTGACGCGTTTCGCCGAGGACGTGGAAACCCAGGCGACCCAAACAGCACCGTGGAACCAATGGCAGATGGTGCTGGTGGAAGTCGACAACAAACTGCCTCTGTACCTGCAAAACCACGGCAAACCCTTCTACTACGTAGCCGAAACCCAGGACTTCCCGCGCCAGGGCGACAGCGCCGCGTTCATGGCCTGGCTGGCCAACACCAGCGGCCAGGATTTCGACCCGCAACACACAATTATCGTTGCGCAATTCTCCAAGGACGACCCAACGCCACTGGCCTACCTGGGTGCGGATCATCACGTGATTACCACCCAGCCGGACAACGGCGAGCGGTGGTTTGCGAAGCGCGAGGGAGGCAGCGTGGCGTTTATCCCATCGCCGCGCTGATCAGGTCTTGCGAGCCTTGCCGGGGTCCACGGTGCCGATAGGCCCCAGGCTACCCCGCAACTCGGCCACGTGCTCCTGTACCGCCCGCCCCTCCGCCCGGTTGCGGATAAACCCGGCGCGGGTAAACCGCTCCAGAAACGGCACCGGCAAGGCCTTGTCAGGGGGCACCACAGGATGCTCGGCCACCTCCCCGAACAGGGTGTACGCCGCGCTCGGCAAGTGCCGGGTATTGAGGTCGCCGGTCAGGCGTCCGGCTTGCAACACGAGCGCGCGGTTGGTGACGCGTTGCAGATCGGACAAGCGCTGGGAGATGTAGAGGATGGCCACACCGCGTGCGCGCTGGCTGTCGATCAGGCCGAGCAGGCGTTCGGCGTCGGTTTCCGACAAGGCCGCCGTCGGTTCGTCGAGGATCAGCAGTTTGGGTTGCTGGGCAAAGGCACGCGCCAGTACCAGCAGTTGACGGTCCGCCTGGCCGAGGCGTTCGACCGGGTGTTGCAGCGGCAGGTCCAGGCCCAGCCCGGCGGCGATGGCTTCGGCACGTTGCAGGAGGCTTTTGCGGTTGAGCAGAAAATCCGCGTCGGGCTGCCCCAGCTCATCGAGCAACAGGTTCTCGGCCACGCTCAGGCCGGGGGCGATGGCATCGTCGGGCCGTTGATGCACGGCGACGATGCCGAGCCGGCGTGCCGACAACGGCGAGGTAAAGCGTTGGCGCTGGCCCTCGACCCACAGTTCGCCGCTATCCGGCGCCAGGCTGCCGCTGAGGACCTTGACCAAGGTCGATTTGCCCGCTCCCGTGGCACCGAGCAAGGCCACACCCTCACCCGGGTAAATATCCAGGGTGACTTGATCCAGCGCCTGCTGGGCACCATACGTCTTGCACAGGCCAACCAGACGGATCAAAGGCTCGGGGGCAACGGGGTTGCTCATGGCTAATCTCTAAGGCGCAACGATGACTCATTACAACGCCAGACAGCGCTGATTTATTCCGAACAACAATGAGTTAGGTCCCGAATTAAAGGCATTACCTCATGAACAATCCAATAGCTGAATCGCATAGCCGAAAACATTCGAGTTATAAGGCCTTTGCCCGCAGTGTGTTGAATGCTTTCAGCCAGCGCCTTCAGGGCCCGCACGCCACTTCAGATCCTGCGACGGCGATTGAGTTGAGGAATGGCGGTTTGCGGGATCTCCACACGCTTTACCTGCGTCAAGGTACACGCCGCCAGTTGCGCCAACGTCGGCTGGCTGAACACGCTCCGCGCATCCACCTCCAACCCGGCCTTGCGCATTCGCGCCACCAGGTTCACCGCCAGCAACGAATGCCCGCCCAGTTCAAAGAAATGGTCATGCCGCCCTACCCGCTCCAGCTTCAAGACCTCCGCCCAGATCCCGGCCATCACGGTTTCCACTTCCCCGATCGGTGCGGCATACGCTCGGCTCACCACCGCCTCCAACCCCGGCGCCGGCAATGCCTTGCGGTCGAGTTTGCCCGCAGGGTTGAGGGGCATTTCATCAAGCCGCACAAACGCCGCCGGCACCATGTACTCCGGCAATTGCTCCAGCACATGAGCGCGCAACGCTTCCAGGCTCGGCGCGTCGGCACGCACGGTGAAATACGCCACCAGCCGCTCTTCCCGAATCAACACCGCCACTTCGCGCAACGCCGGATGCGCCGCCAGCCGTGACTCGATTTCCCCCAGTTCCAGGCGCACGCCGCGCAGTTTGACCTGGAAGTCATTGCGCCCGAGAAACTCAAGATTGCCATCCGGCAGGTAACGCACCAGGTCGCCGGTGCGGTACAGCCGATCCCCTTGCACAAACGGGCTGTCGATAAAGCGCTCGGCGGTCATCTGCTCAAGCCCCAGATAACCACGGGCCACGCCGACGCCACCGATATGCAGCTGCCCGCTGACGCCCATCGGCACCGGCGAATCCTGCGCGTCGAGCACATACAGGCGGGTATTGTTGATCGCCCGGCCGATCGGCAATTGCAGCGCGGGCACCGGTGCGCCCGGTTCCAGCGTCCAGGCGCTGCTGTCGACCGTGGCCTCGGTGGGGCCGTAGACGTTATGCAGGCGCACCTTGGGCAGTCGCGCCTGCACGCCACGGGCCAGGGCTTCGGTGAGCTCGCCGCCGCCACACAATACGTCGGTGAGGCTGGTGCACAGGGCCGATTCTTCCAGTTCAAGGAACTGCTGCAACATCGCCGGCACGAACTTGATCACCGTGATCTGTTGCTCACGAATCACCTGCGCCAGGTAGGCAGGCTCGCGATGCCCATCGGGGCGTGCCAGTACCAGGCGCATGCCATTGGCGAGCGGCCAGAACAGCTCCCACACCGAACCGTCGAAGCTGAACGGCGCCCGTTGCAACAGCGCACCGCCTTCAGCGTTGGGGCACAGTTGCGAGCCCCAGTGCAGCAGGTTGCCGAGGCCGCGATGCTCGATCATCACGCCTTTGGGCGTGCCGGTGGAGCCCGAGGTGTACATGACGTAGGCCAGGTTGGCGACGCTCAAACCCGGCACCAGCGGGTTGCCGATGGGCGCCTGGCGCCAGGCACAGTGGTCGAAGTCGATCACCGGGATCGACACCTCGCCCGGCAAATCGCGCGTCGCGGCGTGTACCAGCAGCGCCACCGGTTGGCTGTCGTGAAGCATGTAGACCAGACGCTCACGCGGGTAGCCGGGGTCCAGCGGCACATAGGCGCCGCCCGCCTTGAGGATGGCCAGCAGGCCCACCACCAGGTCCAGTCCGCGCTCGACGCACAGCGCCACGCGAGAGTCCGGTTGAACGCCACGTTCGCGCAAGTGGAAGGCCAACTGGTTGGCGCGTTCGTTGAGTTCGCGGTAGGTCAGTTGCAACGCGCCGGCCTGCACCGCCACGGCGTGGGGGATCTGCCGCGCATGGGCTTCGAACAGCGCCTGCACGGTGAGGGTGTCGGGGTAGTCGGTGGCCGTCGTGTTGAAGTCCACCAGCAGGGTTTTCAGCTCACTGGCGGGCAGCACCTGCACCTCGCGCAATGGCCTTTGCGGCGTCTGCTCCAACGCGTCCACCAAGTTGACCAGTACGGTTTCGAGGTAATCCAAAAGGCGCCCGGCGCCAACGGTGCGCGGGGCCTTGGCCTTGATTCGGAAGCCGCTGGCGGTATCGTCCACGGTCAGCATCAGCGGGTAGCTGAGGACGTCTTCGCTGCTGAGCAAGGCGATGCCCGGCACCAGGGTCAGGTCACGCTCGGCGTCGGTGTGCCGGTAATTGAGCAGGCTGTTGAACAACGGCGACGCGCTGCTGCAGCGTTGGGCCAGTGCCAGGGAGGCTTGTTCATGGGCGAGCAAGGCGCTGAGCTGGGTGTGGGTGTCCGTGAGGGCATCGGCCACCGTCCGCCCGGCCAGGCGCACCCGCAGCGGCAAGGTGTTGATGAACATGCCCAAGGCGCGGTCGGCGCCCTCACCGGCCTGCAAACGGCCGAGCAGCACGGTGCCGAACACCCCATCATCGCGGCCCGCGACACGGCTGAGCACCTGGGCCCAAGCCAGATGGAACAGGCTGGCGGCGCTCACGCCCAGCCCACGCGCCTGTGCCCGCACGCGCTGATGCAGACGCTCGCCCAGTGCGCGTTCGGCTTCGTCGGTTTGCGCCCGATCCGCCTGGCGCGCCTGTAGACCGAACGCCAGGGTCGGCTCGTCCACATCCCCCAACTGCTCACGGAAAAACGCTTCATGCCCTGCCTGTCGCGCCGGTGAACGGGCTTGCACCACCACATTGCGGTACGGCACCGACGCCGGCAGTTGCGCCTGTTGACCGAGCAAGTGGGCGCGGATTTCCTGCATCAGAAGCGTGGTCGAGGTGGCATCGTTGACCAAGTGATGGAAGCGCAGCCGCGCGACCCAGCGTTGCTGCTGCGGCTCTTCGGCATAGTCCAGGGCCATCAGCGGCGCCTGGCGCAAATCCAGCGGTTCATGCCCCTCGCGCAGCGGTTCGACGCGCAACTGCGCCTGGCGCCAGACCACCTGCATCGGTTGCTCCAGGGCTTCCCACGCCAGGCTGGTGCGCAGGATGTCGTGGCGGTTGATCACCTGTTGCAAAGCTTGGGCAAACGCGTCCAATTGCTCGCGTCGCGCAAAGCTGAACAGCGCCTGCTGCTGGTAGGGGTCGTGCTCATCGGTGAGGTGGTGGTACAGCAACCCTTCCTGCAACGGCGCCAGCGGATAGACCGCCTGCACATTGGCCGCGCCACCGGGGATGCCGGCGACGATCAGCGCCAGGCTGGCCTGATCCGGTTCGGCCAGGTCCGCCTCATCCACCTCGCTGTATTCACTGGCCGCCGCCAATGCCGCCAGGGTCGGCTGGCCGAACAACACCTGCACATCGGCGCGCAGCCCGACCTGGCGCATGCGTTGCACCAATTGCACCGCCAGTAAGGAATGCCCGCCGAGTTCGAAAAAGTGGTCGTGGCGGCCCACCTGATGCACGTGCAACAACTCGGCCCACAGCTGCGCCAAGACGGTTTCCACGCCCGCGTGCGGGGCTTCATACCGGCGTGTGACGAAGGCGTCCTGGCTGGGTGCCGGCAACGCCTTGCGGTCGAGTTTGCCGTTGGCGGTCAGGGGCAACGCGTCCATTGGCTGGTAGGCGGCCGGTAGCATGTAGTCGGGCAGCGACGCTTGCAGGTGGCTGCGTAAGGCCTCGATCGGCACGGCTTCACGCGGCACGAACCAGGCCAGCAATTGCCCCTCGCGCGACTGCACCACGGCCTCTTGGATATGCGGGTGGGCGGCCAGCGCGGATTCGATTTCGCCCAGCTCGACGCGCACGCCACGAATTTTCACCTGGTCGTCATTGCGCCCCAGGTATTCCAGGTTGCCGTCCGGCAGCCAGCGCGCCAGGTCACCGGTGCGGTACATCCGGCCCTGGGTGAAAGGGTCATCCAGAAAGCGTTCGGCGCTGAGATCGGGGCGGTTCAGGTAGCCGCGCGCCACCCCTTTGCCCCCCACGTACAACTCCCCTGCTACGCCGATGGGCACCGGGCGTTGCTGTTCGTCGAGCACGTACGCGGTGGCATTCGCGATCGGCGCGCCGATATGCAGCGGCTTGCCCACGTCCATGCGGCCGGAGGTGGCGACCACCGTGGCTTCGGTGGGGCCGTAGTTGTTGATCACGGCAAAGGACTGCGCCTGGGGGAAAGCGCGCAGACGGTCGCCACCGATCAGCAGGGTGCGCAGCGTTGGGTGTTGCAGGCCCTGGCTGAAGGCGTATTCGGCCACAGGCGTCGGCAGGAAGCACACGTCCAGCGGCTGCGCGCGCCACCAGCTGAGCAGCGCGTCGATGTCTTCGGCGCCGTCATGGGCGGGCGGCAGGTGCAGCGTGGCGCCCACACACAGTGCCGGCCAGACTTCCCAGGCCATCGCATCAAAACCAAACCCGGCGACACTGGCGGTGTGGCTGCCGGCGTGCAGGTCAAAGGCCCGGCAATGCCAGTCCACCAGGTTCGAGACAGTGTGGTGCTCGACCATCACGCCCTTGGGCAAGCCGGTGGAGCCTGAGGTGTAGATCACGTAGGCAAGGTGGGAGGGGCTGACCGCTACGCGGGGGTTGGTGCCCAAGTGAAAGGTCGGGCGGTCCAGTTGGAGCACAGGCACATCCAGCGCAGGCAGACGGTGCAGCAGGTCATGCTGGGTCAGTACCACCACCGGATCGCTGTCTTGCAGCAAGTAGTTCAGGCGTTCGGCCGGATGGGCCGGGTCGACCGGCACGTAGCAGGCGCCGGACTTGAGAATTGCCAGCAACCCCACCAGCGTGTCCAGCCCGCGCCGCGCCAGGATCACCACGCGGTCGTCCGGCTGTACGCCACGCTCCAGCAGTTGATGGGCCAGGGCGTTGGCCTGTTGGTTGAGTTGGGCGTAGCTCAGCTGCCGGCCCTGGTAAACCGCCGCCACCGCGTCCGGCGTGCGCGCGGCCTGGCCTTCGATGCGCGCGTGCAGGGTCTGCGGCTGCGTACCGGGCTGGGCGGTGGCGTTCCACTGGTGCAACCGGGCCTGTTCGGCGGGCGTCACCACCGAGAAATCACTGAGCTTCAACGCAGGGTCTTCCAGCCCTTGCTCCAGCAGCCAGGTAAAGCGTTGCGCCAGGGCGAGCACTTCGTCGTGCTCGAAGTACGCCTCGTTGTACACGCAATGCAGGCACGCGGTGTCCTGGTAGCGGTTGCTGCGCAAGTGGATCGCCAGCGGCAGCGGCTCATGGTGGTTGGAGACTTTGACCGCACGCGCCTCGGTGGTGCCGTAGCGCAGCGCATGGTCGTCCTGCTCGTAAGACACCGACAGGTCGAACAACTGGCCGCGATCGCTGCGGCGCACGCCCAACTCACGGTTCATCTCACTCAGGGGAAAACGCTGGTGGCGGAAATCCTGCTTGAGCTGGTCGCGCACGCCACGCACCACGGCACTGAACGGCAACTGCTCATCGAACTGCAACCGTACTGCGCTGACCTGGGTGAACAGCCCGACGGTCGAACGGAACTGCGCATTGGAACGGTTGAGAATCGGCAGCCCCACCACCCACTCCTGGCGCTGGGCGGTGCGCGTGAAATACACATACATCGCCGCCAGCAGCACATGAAATGCCGACGCCTGGTAACGGTTGGCCACCTGCTCCATGCGGTTGAGCAGGGCCGCCGGAAACGCTTGCACCAGGGTGTTGCTGGACGCCTTGGCGGCGTGCCGCGGGGTCAGCAGCGGTTCCGGCAGCACTGGGTACTTGGCCAGCCAATAGACGCGGTCGCGGGCATAGCGGGCCGAGGCACGGTAGCGCTCGTCCGCGTCGATAAAGTCGATATAGGACGGCGCCAGCGGCTCCGGCTGTTGGCCTTGCGCCAGGGCGGTGTACAGCCGCGCGAGGGATTGCAGCATTTGGCCGAAGCCCCAGCCGTCGAGAATCAGATGGTGGGCCTGGGTGCCGAGGCGGTAGTGATCGGCATCCAGCTTGACCAGCAAGAAGCGGAACAGTGGCGCGCCCTGCAGCGCGTACGGCAAGGCCATTTGCGCCTGCATCAGGGCGTGGCAGGCGGCGTGCGGGTCGGGGGCTGCACTCACGTCGTGCAGCGCCAGGTCCACGGCCACCGTGGCGGCGAAGGTCTGCCGAGGCAGGCCGTTGGCGTCGCTGTGCAATTGCGTGCGCAACGCATCGTGCTTGGCCACCAGCCGCTCGATGGCACGCTGCATCAGGTTCGGGTCGACGGCGCCGGCAAAGTCCACATAGCCGCCGATGTTGTACAGCGGTGAGTCACCTGCACGCAGTTGGTCGAGCCAGATGTCCTGTTGGGCGGCGGTAAGGGGGAAGCTGGCCGGCAGGCGGGAGGAATGCTTCATAAGATCCTTCTCATGGGGGTCAGGCACTGGCCGCGCAGGGAGGCCCATTACGACGAATGGGCCGGATTGGAGCATGGGGCCCCGGGGCTGTCTGTCACCCTAAACCCGGACATCCAAACGCACGGAACGGGCTTGGCTGAGGGTTCATTGCTGAAACGATTAAAGAGATGTAGGAGATTGGCTATATCTGGCCGATGTCAGGTTGGGGGGAGGTTTTTTAAAAATAATTATTTTCAATATTTATCAAACAGTTAAATAAATCTAAAGGCATCTCCTGATTTTTCGTGGCCGGAATCATCGCTCAGAAACGTCGAATTAATGACGTTGTTTTTATGGCACGTTGTGTCCCTCGTTTCCGCTACATACGTAGGACGAATCCCCTGGCTAAATACAATTTCGAATACCGACTCTGGTGGGTGAGCAACGGATCGCCCCCGCAGAGGCTCAGAGAATCTGTTGACGGTTTTCGACATCAAGGATGAGATGGCTATGAGTTTGATCAGCACTACCGCCAACACGCAAAGCCCGAATTTTTATGCAGAAATGGGCGAACTGATTGCCAACAGCGGTCACCCGGACTTCGCCGCGCACATGCTGCACCTGGTGGACAAATGGGTACCGATCCACCTGGTGGATCTCAGCGAATGGACCCTCGACGAGCTGCGCGACCGCGTGCTCGATATCAAGCTGCTGGGCAGCGCCGGCCAGAAGCAGGACCTGCCACCGCCCCTGGCCCTGAACTCCATGGACGATCACCCGCTGCTGCGGGAAATGCTCGGCATGCACGACCCGCTGCTGATCCAACTGAAGGCCAAGGCCAAGAGTGCATACCCTCGCGGCACCTCGCACCAGTGCAACCTGGTGTCGCGCCAGGGCAACCGGCGCTGTGTGATTTCGTTCTACCGGCCGCCAAACCACCGCGGGTTTTCCCTGCCCGAGCTGTCGTTTCTCAAATGCCTGTCGGACACCCTGCTGCCGCTGATGGAGTGCCACGCCCAAAGCCTGCGCCAGGCACCGCACCCCGAGACCGAAGCGGCCCATACCCTGCTGGAGCAATCCCAATTGCAGCGTGAGTTCTACAAGCGCCTGTCCCTGGGCGACATCACCCTGTCGGCACGCGAGCAAGAGGTGTGCCTCGGCCTGCTGACCGGCGGTACCGTGCCGCAGATGGCGGAAAAACTCAGTGTGAAGAACAGCTCCATCGAAACCTACCTCAAGCGCGCCGCCGCCAAGCTGGGCGTGAGTGGCCGGCATGGCCTGGCCAAATGGATGGTGGGGGCCTGATGCGCACATTGAGTACTTTGGCGATGGCATCGATGCTCAGCGGTTGCTCGCTGATCCCGGACTACCAGCGACCGCAAGCGCCGGTGCCTGTGCAGTATCCGCAGCAGGGTGTGTATGCACAGGCGCAGGCCGGCAGCGCTGACTGGCAACAGCTGTTCCACGACCCGGCGCTGCAGCAGCTGATTCGCGATGCCTTGGTCAACAACCGCGACCTGCGGGTGGCGGCGCTGAACGTCGAGGCGTTCCAGGCGCAGTACCGTATCCAGCGTGCGGATCTTTTCCCCGCCGTGTCCGCCACCGGGGCCGGCCAGCGTCGGCGTTTGCCCGGCGATGTGAATGGCACGGGCAAGCCGGCCATCACCTCCAGCTACTCCGCGACCCTGGGTATCAGTGCCTACGAACTGGATTTTTTTGGCCGCGTGCGCAGCCTCAGCGAACAGGCCATGCTCACCTACCTGGGCACCGAGGAGGCCCGACGCAGCGCGCAACTGAGCCTGGTGGCGAACGTCGCGAATGCCTACCTGACCTGGCGAGCCGACCAGGAATTGCTGGCCCTCGCCCAGCAAACCCTGGTGGCCAACGACCACAGCCTGCGCCTCACCAGCCGCAGTAAAACCGCGGGCAAAGCCTCGGCTCTGGACGTGGTCCAAGCCCGTACCAGCGTCGAAAGCACCCGCGCCAGCGTGGCCCGCTACGAGCGCCAAGTGGCCCAGGACCTCAACAACCTGGCCCTGCTGGTGGGCGGCCCGGTGGACGAACAACTGCCCGCGCGACCACTCGCGGCTGACTGGGTGGCGCGCGTACCGGCGGGCCTGCCCTCCGACCTGCTGCAACGCCGCCCGGATATCCTCCAGGCCGAATACCAACTGCGCGCCGCCAACGCCAATATCGGCGCCGCACGCGCGGCGTTTTTCCCTTCGGTGAGCCTCACCGCGAATGCCGGCAGCGCCAGCACCGAACTGTCGGGACTGTTCAAGGGAGGCTCGGGCAGCTGGACGTTCCAACCGCAGATCAACCTGCCGATCTTCAATGCCGGCAGCCTGCGCGCAAGCCTCGACTATGCCAAGTTGCAAAAAGACATCAGCGTGGCGCAATACGAAAAATCCATCCAGACCGCTTTCCAGGAAGTCGCCGACGGCCTGGCGGCGCGGCAGACCTTTATCGACCAGTTGGACGCGCAGCGGGATTTCGTCGCGGCCAACCAGCAGTATTACAAACTGGCCGAACACCGCTACCGCAGCGGCGTCGACAGCAACCTCACCTTCCTGGATGCGCAACGTGCGTTGTTCAGCTCGCAGCAGGCATTGATCGTGGACCGCCTGGCGCAGTTGGTGGCGGAGGTGAATTTGTATACGGCGCTGGGGGGCGCGTGGGGGGATGGCATGCCTGCGCCCATGGCGAGCACGCGGGGTGACGAAGCCGCCCCAATCGGACCACTGCGGCGTATCAGGTGAATGTACAGGGGGGGGGTTGGGGCTGCTGCGCAGCCCAGCGCGGGGCAAGCCCGCTCACTACAATATAGGCCATCATTTGTGACAGGGAGGTGGTGATGCGCCAGATATCAGTGACTGCTTTCACATTTACCGCCTCCTACGGTCCGAGCCAGGCTACCACTGCCCCATCGCCAGACTGAACGGCGAAAACTCCGCGAACTGCCACCGCAACGCCAGCGCCGCCGGGCGCCGCACCACGTGTTCCACGCTCACCGTCCACAAGCGCTGGGCGCCGGCGAACAGGGCCACTTGCGGGCCGTCCAGGATCAGCGCGGTGCGCCCGGCCACGTGCAGCACGTCCCCCGATTCAAAATCGATGAACAGCAACCCCGCCACCGGGTTCACCTGCAGGTTGCCCAGGGTGTTGAAGAACAGGTTGCCGGCGAAGTCGGGAATGGTCAGCAGGTTGCCTTCAACCCGCACAAAACCCGTGTTGCCACCCCGATGAGAAACGTCCACCGAGCGCTGGCCGTCGACCTCGACGTAGCTGGCGACGAAGAAGGTGTCGGCGTTGCGGATTGTCGTTTGAGCGGCGTCGTCCAGGCTGTCGGCACGCTCGACGAGCGTGCCGGGTTTGCGGGCGACGGCGTCGACGGGCCGTAGCTGGATGTACTTGGGGCAGTTGCCGAAGCTCTGCACCACATCAATCGAAAAGCCCTCGTGATCGAGCGCGCCGATCCGTCCGTTCATGCGGTTGCGGCGGCGAGTGTTGAGGTCGATGCCCAGCAGGCCGACGGATGCGCCGTCTTGCAGTGCGCTGCGAGCTGGGTCACCGGCCGACGGCAGACTGTCGATCTGCAAGGTCTGTGGGTCCGGCGAGTGGGCAAAGCCTGGGGCGCCTTCAATCATGGTCGCCCAGGGAATGCCGCGTTCATCCACCACGCCCAACATCAGGTACGGCAACAAGGGGTAAAAATCCCGATGCTGCCCAGGCAGGTGATCGCGAATCACTTTGGGCCCGACCACGGCCATGCGGTCGGCCACGCCAACAGTCTCTTGCAGGTGACGCTCACCGGCATGCCAGGGCGTTTGTTCGATCGGGTTCATGGCGAGTACCTCATGTGGGATAGACCGATGTTGCGCCCTGCCAGCCGTGGCGGCAGTTCGTAGCCTAGCAAAACACGACGTAACTGCCAGATACGCTAGCTTCCTGTGGCGAGCGAGCTTGCTCGCGCTGGGCGGCGAAGCCGCCCCCAAAACCTGCCAACGCGAATTGTCTGAAAAAACGCGGAGACCTGATTGGGGCTGCTACGCAGCCCAGCGGGAGCAAGCTCCCTCGCCACAACAAGCGCCCTGACCGCACAATGGCCACCCTGGGGGAGCTGTGGTGCGCTTCAGCGCTCCTCAAGCCTGTCCCGCAAGAATCGATGGCTGCTGGAAAACAGTCGCCGGTAGGTGAGCAACACCGCACCCACTGTGCCCAGCGCCGATGAGGCGGCGATCAGAAACATGATCACGATCTGATACCGCACCGCATCCACCGGGCTCTCCCCGGCCAGCACTTGCCCGGTCATCATGCCTGGCAGGCTGACGATGCCCACCACGGTCATCTGGTTCAGCGTCGGAATCATCCCCGCGCGCACCGCCTGGCGGATGGCTTCCTGCGCCGCTTCCCAACGTGAGCCGCCGAGGGCCAGGATCATCTCGATGGTGTTGCGCCCCGAGGTCAGCTCCTGGGTCATGCGTTCGATGCCCAGGGAGACGCCGGTCAGCGTGTTGCCAAGGATCATGCCGAGGATAGGGATCGCGTATTGCGGCTCGTACCACGGGTGGATACGGATCACCGCAAACAACCCCACAGCGGTGACCAGCCACGAACTGCCCCATACCGACAGCACGCTGTCGGCGCGCTGCCCCCGGTAAGTGCGCCGCCCACGGCCTGCAGCCGAGAGGCCGGCGATCAGGGTCATCGCACACATCAACGGCAGCACCACGTACCAGTAGGCGAACTCGAACACCCAGCCCAGCAGATAACCGATGGCCAACAGTTGCACCACGGTGCGCACCGCCGCCCACAGCAACTGGCGGCCCAGACCCAGGCGTAGCAGCAGCGAGAGTGCGCCGTTGATGAGGATCAGCGACGCGGCGATGCCCATGTCCAGCGCGGTAAGGTTCTGATAATTCACGCCTGGGTCGCTCCGCTCAATACACCCGCATCCATTTGCCAGTGGATGTCGCTCATGCGCCGGGCCTGGTCCAGGTCGTGAGAGACCCAGATACAGGCACGGGATCGATCAGCGGCAAACCAGGCATCGATCAGCGCTTCCACCTCGCGGGATGAGGTGGGGTCGAGGGCGGCGGTGGGTTCGTCCAGCAACAGCACTTCGGGGTTGAGTTGCAGGGTGCGGATCAACGACACCACCTGGGACTCGCCGCCCGACAGGTCGGCGGCGCGCTTGGCCAAAAAATCCGGCGCCTTGCCGGCATGCCCGAGCAGTGTGGTGACGGCCGCCAGATCGAAGCGGCGCGTGCGCAAGGTCTTAAGGCTGAAGGGAAAGCACAGGTTGTCTTGCACCGAGCCCTCGAGCAGCGCCGGGCGTTGGGACAGGTAGCTGATATGGCTGCGGTAGTGGGGAATCTGCGCGTTGCCGATCGGCTGGTTGTTCCACAGGATCTGCCCGGACGTGGGCGCATCCAACAGCGCCAGCGCGCGCAGGAACACACTTTTGCCGGAGCCGGACGCACCCGTGATCGACACGCGGTCGCCAGCGTGCAGGGTGAAATCGGTGGGCTGGAGCAACGGCACCTGGCGGCGCTCGTCCAGGCGCGTGAGGGCGCGGGTTTCGATCAGTGCGCTCATGGACGCGGGTTCCTGTTAAATCCTGTTGGGCGTAATGGTGAGGCAGGCGCACGAAGTTTTCATGAAAAAATTCAAACTATCGCACCCCACGTCGTTCACACCTTCACGTGCAACGTTAAGTAGGAGGCGACATGCAATACCGACAACTGGGTCATTCCGGCCTGCTGGTGTCCGAAATCATCCTGGGCACCGTGCCTTTTGGCGGTCGCGCCGAATTTGAGCAGTGCGGCGCGGTGGACGTGCCCCAGGCCAAGCGCATGTTCGACATCGCGTTCGACGCGGGTGTGAACATGGTCGACACCGCCGACCTCTACTCCCACGGCCTGGCCGAAGAAGTGGTCGGCAACGCCTTGGGCGCCAAGCGCAACGATATCCTGCTGGCCACAAAGGGCCGCAGCCCCGTGGACAACAACCCGAACAATTCCGGCTCATCGCGCTACCACCTGATTCGCGCCTGCGAAGCCAGTTTGAAACGCCTGGGCACCGACCATATCGATCTCTACCAACTGCACAATTGGGACGGCATGACGCCCATCGAGGAAACCCTCGAAGCGCTGCGGCTGCTGGTGGGCTCGGGCAAGATCCGCTACTTCGGCACCAGTAATTTCACCGCCTGGCAAATGATGAAAACCCTGGGTAAGGCTGAGCTGCACGGCATGCTCAAACCCATCACCCAGCAGATCTACTACACCCCGGAATCCCGCGAGGCCGAATACGAATTACTGCCCCTGGCACTGGACCAATCAGTGGGCACGCTGGTGTGGGGACCGATGGGCGAAGGGCTGCTGACCGGCTCCACTCGACGCGGGCACCCCGCGCCGGCCAACACCCGCCAGGGCAGCGGCTGGCCGGAACCCTACGTGCATGACCAGGAGCGCGCGCTGGACATCATCGAAACCCTCGCCGCCGTCGGTGATGAGCATGGCGTCTCGGTCGCGCGCACGTGCCTGGCGTGGCTCAAGGACCGGCCGGGGATCACCTCGCTGATCGTCGGCGCCCGCACCGAAGCACACTTGCACGATAACCTCGCCGCGACTGAACTGAAGCTGACCGAGGAACAGTCTTCGCGTATCGAAGCCGTGACGCGGCGCCAGCCGTTGTACCCGTACTGGCATCGCTTTACCGCCGGGATTGATCGTTTTGATCCCGCGGAACAGCCGTTTTTGGCCGAGCACCAGAAGACCCTGGATGCGCGCAAGGACAAATAAGCCCTGAACACCGCCACTCAACCTGCGGGAGGGGGCTTGCTCCATCCCCCATTGGGTCCGAGTACAGCCACAACAAAGGAGCCTGCCCTTGATCGCCCAAATCATGATCGCCGCCCTCGGCGTTGTCGCCATCTGGTTCAGCCAGAGCAAACGCCTGAAGGTGCGCCGCTACGCCTGCCTGTTCGGCATGGCCGGCCAGCCGTTCTGGTTCTGGTCGTCGATCAATGCCGAGCAATGGGGCATCGTGTTGCTGAGCTGCTTCTACACCGTGGCGTGGGCCAAGGGCATCAAGACCCATTGGATTGATCGCCAGCCGGACGCGCAGCTATGAAGTGGGCACAGGGCGTGGGCAATGGTCAGCTGGGGTATGACACGTATCAGCAAACGCCAGACTGAACCAACAGCGTGCAGGCAAACGCCCGCACGCTCACCCCGCTTACGGTAACGGTTCGAACTTCAACGCACTCAAGCTCTGCACCTTGTCCTCGCGCACCATCTTGTACTCGGTGTTCGGGCCGATCCAGCGGTCCCAGATCGCGTCAATCTCCCCGGCCTTCTCCATCGCCATCAACGACTCATTCACCTTGGCCAGAAACGCCGGTTCGTCGCGACGCATGCCCGCACCAATCGGTTCCAGGGCCATCGGCTCTTTGGCCAACGCCAGTTCAACGCCGCCGGCCTTGGCCTGGTTGACCAGTTTGAGGGCGGTCATGGTGTTGGTGACCAGGCCCACTACCTTGTTCTGTTGCAGGGCCATGTAGGCCGAGCCGGTGTCCTGGAAGGTCACCGGGGTAGCGCCGGCGAGGCGGATCGATTGCTCGGACGTCGAGCCCTTGGTGGAGCTGATGCGCTTGTCCTTGAAGAAGCTTTTCGGCTGGTCGGCATTCGCCGCGCGCACCACCAGGGTTTCCTTGGCGATGTAGTACGGGTCGCTGAACTGGATTTGCTCGGCACGGGTCTTGGTGTACGCCAGGTTGGCGAAGATCACATCGACGCGGCCCATTTTCACTTCGGGAATGCGCGCTTCAACCGACAGCGGCTTGAGTTCCAGGGCCACGCCCATGGTCTTGGCCAGGGCCTTGCACAGGTCGACGTCCATGCCTACCAGCTCGCGGGTCTTTGGGTCTGGCGCGGAGAATGGCGGCACGTCGGCGTACACTCCGCAGCTCAGGGATTGCTTGGCCATGATGTCGCTCAATTGGTCGGCCTGCGCGATGGCAACCGCCAGTGGACCCAACGCCAGCGCAGTAAACAGATGCTTCATACCCATGGGAAATCTCCAGTAAGTTGGACCAGCAAAAATGGCAGGGGGAGCAAAGCCGCCGCAGCTCAATGGGCCCGCAGGTCGGCGATAAAACGTTGCGCTCTCGGGTGCGAAGGCTGGGCGAAGAAGGCCTCGGGGCTGCTCTTTTCCAGAATCTGCCCCGCGTCCATGAACCAGATGGTGTCAGCCACTTCGCGGGCGAAGTTCATCTCGTGGGTCACGCACATCATGGTCATGCCGTCCTTGGCCAGGCCCTTCATCACGTTCAGCACTTCACCGACCATTTCCGGGTCGAGGGCACTGGTGGGCTCGTCGAACAGCATCACCGGCGGCTCCATCGCCAAGGCCCGGGCAATCGCCACGCGTTGTTGTTGGCCGCCGGACAACTGCGCCGGGTAGGCACCGGCCTTGTGGGCCAGGCCCACGCGGTCGAGCAGTTCCATGGCCTTCTGCTTGGCCGCCGCGCCCTTGAGGTTGCGCAGCTTGTTCGGTGCCAGGGTGATGTTTTCCAGCACGGACAGGTGCGGGAACAGGTTGAAGCTCTGGAACACAAACCCCACGCGGCTGCGCAGCCGGTTGACCTGGGCGTCGGTGCCGTGCACGTCCTGGCCATCGAACAGGATCTGGCCGGCCTGGATGTCTTCCAGGCGGTTGACCGTGCGGATCAAGGTCGACTTGCCTGAGCCCGAGGGGCCGCACAGCACCACCACCTCGCCGGGTTGCACCTCGGCGGTGATGTCGGTGAGCGCCTGGTACTCGCCGTACCATTTATTGATTTTCGAAAACATGATCATTGGATGCATGAGCGCAGCCCTCTTCAATTATCGGTGGCCAGCAACGGATCGCCCGGCACGGTTTGCCCGCCGTCGCCCAGGCGCTTGCGCGCAATGCGCTGCTCCACCCAACCGGCCAGGCGGGTCAGGCCGAAACACAGCAGGTAGTAGATGATCGCCAGGATGAAAAACACCTGGAACGGCTTGGTCAGCAGCTGGTTGTTGACCTGGTTGGCGGCAAAGGTCACTTCCTGCACGTTGATCACGTAGCCCAGGGAGGTTTCCTTGATGATCGAGATGAACTGGCTGATCAGGCTCGGCAGCGCGTTGTACAACGCCTGGGGCAGGATCACCCACACGGTGGTACGCACGTAGCCCAGGCCCAGGGCGCGGGACGCTTCGTATTGCCCGGCCGGCAATGCCTGGATGCCGCCGCGAATGATTTCGCACAGGTAGGCGCTCTGGTAGATCACCAGGGTGCAAAGCATGGTCATGAAGCCGGTGATGTTATGGCCGATCAGCAACGGCACCAGGAAGTAAGTCCAGAAGATCACCATCAGCAACGGAATACCGCGCAGCACGTAGACCCACACCGTGGCAAGCAGGTACAGGCCCTTCCACGGCGATACCCGCGCCAAGGCCAGGAGCAGCCCGAACGGGAACGCCAGCAGCAACGCCAACGCCGCCAGGATCAGGGTACTCGCCAGCCCCCCCAGCGGGCCGTGGGGGTATTGGCCGATAAGGAACAGCGTCCAGTTCTGTTGCACGATCGAAAACATATCGAACATCGTCGTCTACCTCGCCAGGGCTTTGCTGAAGTGCCGGGCGAGCAATGCCCCGGCGCCCATCAGCAGCAGTGAAAACACCAGGTAGAACACCGTGGCGACCAGGTACGACTCGAAGGTGCGGAACGTGTAGTTCTCCACTTCGCGGCTGGCGTAGGTCAGTTCCACAACCCCGATGGCCATCGCCAGGCTGGTGTTCTTGAACAGCAGCACCGTGTGGTTGATCAGCGAAGGCAGGCAGTTGCGCACACCTTGCGGCAGAATCACGTAGCGCATCGAACGTACGTAACCCAGGCCCAGGGCCCTGGACGCTTCGGTCTGCCCGGCGGGAATGGCGCGCAGGCCACTGCGGATGTCTTCACAGAAATACGCGGCCTGGCACAGGCCCAGGGCGATCACCGAGAACAGGTATTCGGTGTTGTGGTTGGCAAGCCACAGTTGCGCGGATTCACTGAGCAGCGTCGGCACGCCGAAGTACCACAGCATCAGTTGCACCAGGGTCGGCACATTACGGTGGTACGACACGTACCCCGCCACCAGGCGGTCAGCCAGCTTATTACCGGTCAGGCGTACGGTGACCAGTGTCAACGCCAGCACCATTGCCAGCAGCCAGGCGAACAACGCCAGCTGCAAGGTCATTTCGATGCCCTTGACGATCAGCTCGGCATATTCGCCTTGCAGAATCGCGGCCAAATCGAAGTCTTGCTTCATGGTCAATCCCTATCGGCATTGGGCTAGGGCAGGAATCAAATCACCCGGCATGGCCGTGGCGGGGGTGCAGCGATGACGGATCGGTCCGTTCTTTTGAAAGTAGCGGGTGTTCAGCCCTGATAGTCCTGGGGCCGTGCGGTGGAGAGCCCGCCCGGCACTTGCAGGGTCGGGGTGATTTCCATATGCCCGATGTTCACTGCAATCGGCGCAGCAATCGCAAAGGCGATCGCGTTGGCGATGTCTTGTGCCTGGGGCAATTCAAAGCCCTCGACAAAGCGTTTGTAGGTCTCTTCGGAGTCGCCGTGCACATGCGCAAAGATGTCGGTAGCGACCCGGCCCGGGCAGATCTCGGTGACGCGCACGCGCTTGCCGAACGCGTCGATACGCAATTGGCGCGAGAGCATGCTCACCGCCGCCTTGGTCGCGTGATACGTCGAGTTGCCGCCAAAGTTGTAGGCCGCTGCAATCGAACTGATGTTGATGATGTGCCCGCAATCGCGCTCGACCATCCCCGGCAATGCCAGGCGTGCCAGGTGCAGCACGGCGCGCAGGTTGACGTCGATCAGCAGGTCGATGCCCGCGGCGTCGGCCTTGAGCAAGGAGCCAGGTTTGTCGACGCCAGCGTTGTTCACCAGGATGTCGAAGCGGTGTTCGGCGAACAGCGTGGTCAGCCCGGCGAGGTCGGTCACGTCGATGGCGTGGGCGATGCAGCCGGTCCTGGCCGCCAGTTCCTGCAACTTGTCGGCGCTACGAGCCAGGGCATGCACCTGCACGCCTTCCTGGCATAGGCGCTCGACAACGGCAGCGCCGATACCTGAGGAAGCCCCGGTGACCAGCGCGGTTTGGTAGTCGGAAAATGGCATGGGGGTGGTCCTTGTGCGACGGGTTATGGTTCGACTCTATCCAGCGTTCGGACGCTGGACCAAGACGCAATGGTTGTGTGGCAATAAGGCCTGCTTATGACGCCGCCAACAGCTGGGAAATCGGTGTAATGCACCCGCCCATCCGCTCGATTTCCTCGCGCAGGGTGCGTGCCAGTTCGACCGCGCCGGGGGTGTCGCCGTGCAGCAGGATTGAATGGGCCGGCACCCGCAGCACCTTGCCGCTGAGGGCTGTCACCGTGCCCTCCTCCAGCAACTGGCGCACCCGACGCAGCACGGCCGTCGGTTCCTTGATCACTGAGCCCTCGACCTTGCGCGGCACCAGCAGGCAGTCATCGTCATAGGCGCGGTCGGCGAGAAAGGTGGTCGCGACGCGCAGACCGCACTTCTCGGCCGCGCCCTCGATGGCTCGGCTGCTGGAAGAGCTGATGATCAGCGTCGGGTCAAAGGCCGCCACCGCCCGCACCAGCGGCTCGGCCAGCGCGGTATCGGCCGCGACCATGTTGCCCAGGGCGCCATGGAAGCTCATGTGGGTCATGCGATGGCCGTTCACTGCGGCCATCCCGGCGAGCGCGCCGAGCTGGTAGATCACGTACGTGGCGAGCTCCTTGATCTCGATGTTCATCTGCCGACGGCCAAAGCCCATCAAGTCCGGGAAGCCCACGTGGGCGCCCAGGTCGATGCCACCGGCTTTGGCCAGGTGCACCGTGTTGTGCATGATCAGCGGGTCGCCGGCGTGGAAACCGCAGGCGACGTTGGCCGATGAAATCAGGCGCATCAATGCGTCGTCCTCGCCCATGCGCCACGGGCCGAAGCCCTCGCCCAGGTCGGCGTTCAAATCGATCTTCATACTGGGTTCTCCATACCGAGGAACGCTTCGCCATAACCGACGTGGGTGCCGCAGGGCACACGTACATCGACCACGCGTGCGGCCTGGGGGCTGCGCAATGGCAACAGCAACTCCCCGACTTGCAGCAGTGCGACCAACTGGCCGGCGCTGAGCTGATCACCCACCGCGACGAACGGCTCGCTGAGTTCGGGATGGGTGAGCAGCAAGCGGCCCAGGCCCGTGGTGCGCAGCACGTTGTCCTCAACCGCGACGGCCGCAGGCGCAGCCACAGTGACGGCCGGGGCACCGCGCTTGAGCGTCAAGTGCACACCGGGGCGGCTCATCTCGGCGCCGGCCAAGTGGTGTTCCTTGAGCCACAGCGCCAGTTGGCGAATGTCCGAAAGGGTCATGCGTTTACTCCTTCACGGTGCAGTGCCACCAGGCGGCTGACTTCGCGCAGGTAACGGCGGTTGGTGTCCAGGGCTTCGACGGCTTCCAGATAGCTGCACTCGATAAAGCGCACCTTGCTGCCAATGGGCGCCTGGCCCAGGCGCCACAGGTCGGCCTCGATCACACTGCCGAACTTGGGGTAGCCGCCACTCGGCTGGGCATCGCGCATCTGGATAATCGGTTGGCCACCGTGGGGCACCTGGATCACGCCCGGCACGATGCCATGGGAACGAATTTCCATCGGTGCGACAGGCAGCAGCGGCTCGCCTTCCAGCCGGTAGCCGTAGCGATTGCTCTGGGTCGTGACCTTCCACTCACCTGCCCAGAACGCGGCGCGAGACGCAGGCTGAAAACGCTCGTACTCGGCAGCAGGCAACACGCGCATCGCGGGCACCCCATCGACCTGCAGCGGCAAGGCCAGGCTCGGTGCCAACACGCCAAAATCCAGCGCCAACGGGCTGATCCCTGGGCGCATCGCTCCCAGCCGATCACCTTGTTGCAGCGCACGGCCGTCCAGGCCGCCAAACTCACCGCGCAACTGGGTACTGCGTGAACCGAGCACGGCCGGCACATCCACACCGCCTGCCAGGCATAAGTAAGCGCGGCTGCCGGAGGTGGGGTAGCCCAGGCTCAGCACCTGGCCTTCGCGGCCTTGGTACACCCAGTTCGGTGGCAGCGGCTGGCCGTCCAACGTGGTGTCGCAAGCGGCGCCGGTCACGGCGAACGCGCAGTCCTGCAGCAGGCGTACTTCAAACGGAAACAGTGGTATTTCAATCGCGGCAGCGTCTTCGGGGTTGCCCAGCAACAGGTTGCCCAAGGCCAGGGCCAAGTGGTCCATGGCGCCCGACGTGCCCACGCCGTAACCCAGGCTGCCGAAGCGGCCGAAGTCCTGCACGGTGGCCAGGGCGGTGGCCGATAGAATCTCGATCATCGAATGATCCTCTCGATGCGCAAGCGCAGGAAATCCCCCGGCCGCAAGATGGCCGGCGGGGTTTGGGCCGGGTCGAAAAACGCCATCTCGGTGCGGCCGATGGTGTTCCAGCCGCTGGGGCCGGCCGAGGCGGACACCCCGGTCTGCACACCCCCGATGGACACCGAGCCCGCGCCGATATTCAGCACCGGCACCTGCCGCCGTGGCGTGGCCAGGCGTGGGTCCATGCCGCCGAGGTAGCAGTAACCGGGGTGGCTGCCCAGGGCATACACCGGGTACAGCGGTTCGCAATGCAGGTTGGCGATGGTCTCGATATCCAGCCCGGTGTGGGCGATCACGTCCGCCATGTGCGGGCCGAACTCGCCGCCATACACCACCGGCAACTCGACGATGCGCCCTTCCAGGGGCAACGGCTGGCTCTGTTCCCAGGCCTCCAGCAGGCGTTGGTATAACCCGTTGAGTTCACGCGGCGGCGTGAGAAAGGTGAGCATCAAGTTGTTCATGCCGGGCACGGCTTCGTGGATCTCGGGCCATCCGCCGGCTTGCAGGGCCAGGCGCCAGATACGCTGCTGCGGCGCCAAGTCGAGTTCGCCCGGGGCCTCGAAAAGCAACGCGCTGGAGCCCAGCAGGCTGATGACAGGGGCAGTGCTCATGTGGAACTCCTTTGCTGCAACCAGCGCTCCAAGTGATGAATGTCGACGCCGCCAGCGCAGAACGCCGGGTCGTCGAGAATGTCGCGGTGCAGCGCGATGTTGGTGCTGATGCCCTCCACGCGCATCTCGCTCAGGGCCAGGCGCATGCGCGCCATGGCTTCTTCACGCGTGGCGCCATGGGTGATGACCTTGGCCACCATCGAGTCGTAATACGGCGGCACGCGATAGCCGGTGGTGACATGTGAGTCGACCCGCACGCCAAAGCCGCCGGGCACTTCCCAGCGCTGGATCAGGCCAGGCGTGGGCATAAAGGTGATCGGGTCTTCGGCGTTGATGCGGCACTCCAGGGAGTGGCCGTTCAGTTGTACGTCTTCCTGGCGCACGCTCAACACTTCTCCGCGCGCCATGCGCAGTTGCTGTTGCACGATATCGATGCCGGTGGTCATCTCGGTGACCGGGTGCTCCACCTGCAGGCGCGTATTCATTTCGATAAAAAAGAACTCGCCGTCCTCGTACAGAAACTCGAAGGTGCCTACGCCTCGATAGCCGATCCGGCGGCAAGCCTCGGCGCAGCGTTCGCCAACCTTGGCGATCAACGCCGGATCAATGCCCGGTGCCGGCGCTTCTTCCAACACCTTCTGGTGGCGACGTTGCAGCGAACAGTCGCGGCAACCCAGCCAGATCGCGTGGCCATGGGCATCACACAGCACCTGGATTTCCACGTGCCGGGGGTGGCCGAGGAATTTCTCGATATAGAGTTCAGGGTTGCCGAAGGCCAGTCGCGCTTCTTCACGGGTGAGGCCGATGGCGGCCAGCAAGTCGGCCTCGGCCTGCACCACGCGCATGCCGCGACCACCGCCACCGCCGGCCGCCTTGACGATCACCGGGTAGCCGATTTCAGCGGCAATCGCGAGGATGCTGGCGTCGTCGGTCGGCATTGTCGAGTCCGGCCCCGGCACGCAGGGCACACCGGCTTCGCGCATCGCCCGTTTGGCCGCCACCTTGTCACCCATGGTGCGAATGCACGCGGCGCTCGGGCCGATAAAGGTCAGGCCCGCCGCTTCGATACGCTCGGCAAACCCGGCGTTTTCCGACAGGAACCCATAACCGGGGTGGATCGCCTGGGCGCCGCTGACCTTGGCGGCAAACAGCAACGCCGTCTGGTTCAGGTAGCTCAGGCCGGGCGCGGCTGGGCCGATGCACAGCGATTCATCGGCGTTTTGCACATACTGCGCCTGGCGGTCCGCTTCGGAGTGCACCGCCACGGTCTTGATGCCCAGGCCATGACAGGCACGCTGAATGCGCAGGGCGATTTCGCCACGGTTGGCGATCAGCACTTTGTCGAACATTGAATTCACCTGAATTACGAATACGCGTGAGGGTCAACCCAGGCGGAACAAGGCCTGGCCGGCTTCGACTTCAACCCCGCCCTGGGCCAGGATCTCGAGGACTTTACCGGCAGCCTTGGCCTTGACCGGATGGAACATCTTCATTGCCTCAATCACCGCCACGGTCTGGCCGGCTTCGATGACTTGCCCTACCGCTACAAACGGCGCTTCACCGACGGCGGGCGTCAGGTGCAGCACGCCGTAGAGGCTGGCCTTGATGTCCACGGCCGCCGTTGGCTGTATCGGTGTCGCTGCCGGCGCTGCAACCGCCGTCGGCACGACGCTGACGGCCACCTCACCGGGCTGTTTGAACAGCCGCAACGTGCTGTCGCCTTCGGTGAGGCTCAGCTCCAGCAAATCGGACTCGGCCAGCAATTCCATCAACCCCTTGATACGTGCTGAATCCATGTATGGCCCCTGCCTGTCGAGCGTGTCTTGAGTGGATGGGCCCAATCTACCGAGCCCCTCGAAAAGCGGCCAAGACGCTTTGGCTTTGGGGTGATAAGCCGACCTTATGACCCTTCAAATCAGACTGCCACGCATCTGCGCCACCAGTTCCAGCAAGATCGCCTTGACCGCCTGGGCCGGCACCGACAACGGCAAATGCCCCGACAGGCACAGCGCCAGCGGCGCCTCCACCTGGGGCTCGACGATGCGGCACATATGCACCGACGTCGCGGCCACCATCACCCGCGCCGACGACTCCGGCAGGATGGTCGAACCGAAATGATCGGCCACGGCGGCGGTGAGGGTGGTAGACGACTCGATCTCGGCCACCACCCGCGCACTGAGGCCGATACGCAGAAAGGCTTCATCCACCAGCCGGCGCATGACGTTGTAGGGACGCGGCAGCAGCATGTCCATGTCCGCCAGTTCGGCCAGCGGGATGTCTTCACGGGTAGCAATGGCCGGGTCGGCACTCACCAGGTACAGCGGCTCGCGCAACAGCGAGACAAAACTCAAGCCATGCACCTCGCGACCACCGTAGAGCACCGCCATGTCCATGCGGCCGTTCATGATCAGCTCACTCAAGGTGGTGCCGAAGTTCTCATTGAGATACAGCAGGATGCCGGGATGCCGCTCGCGCACCGTGCGCAGCAACGGCAACGACAGCGCCGAAGCGGCAGTTCCCGGCGCAAGCCCCACCGACACCTGCCCGGACAACGCCTGGCCGGTGGCGTTGATATCGCTCTGCGCCTGTTCGCACTGGCGCAGAATGATCTGCGCATGGCCATAGAGCACCTTGCCCGCCTCCGTCGGCGTGACGCCACGCTTGGTGCGAATCAACAACTGTTGCTGCAACTCCGCTTCCAGCGTCGCCAACTGCTGACTCAACGCCGGTTGCGCCACGTGCAGCACATCGGCAGCCTGGGTCATGCTGCCGATGTCGACCAGTTTCACGAAATACTTCAATCGACGCAGGTTCAAAATGGCGATGCCCTTGTGCTGGAGGTGGACGTTTTTTGCTTGTTTCTGCTCTGCTTTTGCTCTGCTTTTGATCTTGATCTCAAGCGCCCCGTCAACCACGCTGGCCGAACGCAGGCTTGAATCCGTGGGTAACCCGGCAGGACGCCGGGTTAGCCGTCCTGGGCCACGGATGGCCCATGACGGCGGCCCACGGATTCAAGCCGGAGTGAGGGCATGCCGAGCCTAGGCGAGGCACCGAGTGGTGGGGCGAAGCGTTTTTGGTTACTTTTGGCGCTCTTCCAAAAGTGACCCGCTGTAAGAGCGGAACCCTAAGCCGCCGTTACCGCAGCAACGGATATGCACACCGCCCGACCGCCCCACAGCCCCGCCTTCGCAGACAAGCCAGCTCACACAGAGACCTGCGATGTTTTGCAAAACCCAGGCCACTCCCCACAACCAGCCATAAGCCTTCGCTATGACTCCCCCAAAATCCCCCTCCCAGGCACCCACGCGGCGCACCCAGGGCTGGACGCACCCATTCAGTGCGCGCCCAGCCATAAGCACTTCCTATCAAACCAGAACAAACTCATCTTATGACCCGCTCCCCCACCCCTCGTACTGTGGCCCCTGTCAACGCCATCAACGAGGAACGCCCGTGACTGCCTCCCGCATCGCCGCCCGTGTGCAACGCATCAAACCATCGCCCAGCAGCGCCGCGTCCGACCGCGCCAACGAGCTGCGACGCCAAGGCCAGTCCATCATCAACCTGGTGGTAGGCGAACCGGACTTCGATACGCCCCCCCACATTCGCCAGGCCGCCAGCGCCGCCATCGAGCGCGGTGAAACCCGCTACACCCAGAACGCCGGCACCCCGGAACTGCGCCAGGCCATCGTCGACAAGCTGGCCCGCGAAAACGCCCTGACCTACACCCCCCAGCAAATACTGGTGACCAGCGGCGCCAAGAGCGCGATCTTCAATGCCTTCGCCGCCACCCTCGGCACGGGCGATGAGGTGTTGATCCCAGCACCGTACTGGGTGTCGTACCCGGACATGGTGCTGGCATGCGAAGGCGAGCCCGTCACCCTCGCCTGCCCCGAACACAACGGTTTCAAACTGACCCCGGAACAACTGCGCGGCGCCATCACCCCCCGCACCCGCTGGCTGCTGCTCAATTCGCCGAGCAACCCCACCGGCGCCAGCTACAGCCGCAGCGAATTGCGTGCCCTGGCCGATGTGCTGCTGGACTGTCCCCATGTGTTGCTGATGACCGATGACATCTACGAGCACATCCGTTTCGACGGCCTGGACAACCCGCACATCCTGGCCATCGAACCGGCCTTGAGCGAACGCAGCCTGGTGGTCAACGGTGTGTCCAAGACCTACGCCATGACCGGCTGGCGCATCGGTTACGCCGCTGGCCCCGCCGACCTGATCGGCGCCATGGCCACCCTGCAATCGCAGTCCACCAGCAATGCCTGCTCAATCAGCCAGGCGGCGGCGGTGGAAGCGCTCAACGGTGACCAGTCCTTCGTCAAGCAAAGCGTGCAGGTCTACCAGCAACGCCGCGACCGCTGCCTGGAGTTGCTCAATGCGATTCCCGGCCTGAGCTGCCGCAAGCCGGATGGCGCGTTCTACCTGTATGTGAACTGCGGTGGCCTGCTGGGTAAAACCACGCCCGAGGGCAAGGTCCTGGACAGCGATGGCGAGGTGGTGATGTACCTGCTGGAAAGCCAGGGCGTGGCGGTGGTGGCGGGCACGGCGTATGGGCTGGCGCCGTTTTTCCGCATGTCGATCGCGACTGCGATCACCACCCTCGACCAGGGCTGCGCGCGTATTGCTGCCGCCGTCGCCGCGTTGCGCTGAGGAGCGACGATGACCGTGGCAGCCCACCCTCCCCTGAGTTTCCAGCAAGCCTTGCTGGCCATGCTCGGCATCTCCCTGGTGCTGATGCTTTCGGCACTGGACCAGACCGTGATCGGCAATGCCTTGCCGAGCATCATCGCCGAGCTTGATGGTTTTGAACTCTATGCGTGGGTGGCCACCGGTTATCTGTTGGCGTCCATCGTCACTATCCCGATTTTTGGTCGGTTGGGTGATTACTACGGGCGCAAGCCGTTCGTGCTCGCCGCCACGCTGATTTTCACCCTGGCGTCCCTGGCCTGCGCCGTGGCCAACGACATGCTGGTGTTGGTGATTGGCCGCGCCCTGCAAGGGGTAGGCGGCGGCATGCTGATCGGCACCGCGTTCGCCTGTATCCCCGAATTGTTTCCCGATACCCGCCAACGTCTGCGCTGGCAGATGCTGCTGAGTGCGCTGTTCAGCGTGGTCAATGCCATCGGTCCGGGCCTGGGTGGTTACCTGACCGGAGCCTTCGGCTGGCGTTCAGTGTTTTACCTCAACCTGCCGCTGGGCTGCCTGGCGCTGCTGATCGCCTGGCGCTTTCTGCCCTGGTACCGCCCGCAACAGCGCAGCGGTATTCGCCTGGACTGGCCCGGCGCGCTGTTGATCGCCCTGGCCCTGGGCAGCCTGCAATTGTTTGTGGAATGGCTGGGGCATTCGAGCCTGGCGCTGAGCACCGCGTTGGGCCTGGGCTGCATCGCCGCGATCATCGCGTTGTGGCACTGGGAACGGCGCTGCCCCCATGCCCTGTTGCCTGCGGCACTGTTCAGCGTGCCGAGCCTGCGTGTGCTGTTCATCCTGTCGGTGGCCGCCGGTGCAATCATGTTTTCGCTGTTGTTCTACTTGCCGCTGTTGCTGCAAGGCGCCTATGGCTACTCGCCCCAGGACGCCGGCCTGTTGATCACACCGTTGGCGTTGAGCATCACCCTGGGGGCCATCGTCAACAGCCGGATCGTCACCCGCTTGCGCAACCCCAACCGCTTGCCGCTGGCGGGGTTTGTCGCGCTGTTGCTGGCGTGCCTGGGGCTGGCAGTGGTCGGGCGCGGGGCCTCGTTCAACCTGTTGCTCGGCTTGATCCTGCTGGCCGGCCTGGGGCTGGGCTTTATCCTGCTCAACCTCACGGTATTCACCCAGACGTTGGCCGAACGGCAGTTCCTGGGGATTGCCACCGCACTCACCCAGTCCCTGCGGTTGGTCGGCGGGCTGCTGGGCACGGCGGGCATGGGGGTGCTGGTCAACCTGCTGTACAGCGCCAACGTGCAGCGCGTGTTTCTCGCGGCGGACCACGCCGAGGGGATTGCCTTGTATGCCGACCCGCAAGCGCTGTTGCACTCATCCCTTGACGCCTCGCCCTGGCTGAACCTGGCCCGCGATGCGCTGGCCCAGTCGGTGGGCGTCGGCCTGTTGCTGTGCGCCGGGATCGGCGTACTCGCCCTGTTCATCCTGTACCGCTTGCCGCCGGTGCGACTGCATGTCGGGCCCGCCACCGTTGCTCCTGAAAAACCTGCTCCTGAAAACAAATAGAAAATTTCACTGCCGCTTTTGACTGCCCTCAAAAAAACCAAACACTTATGGGGATGACACCGATGGAGCTTTTCAATCGCGCACCTAAAGTAATCGCCGGCCTTTGCGGTCTGATGATCGCTCAGCAGGGCTACGCCGCCGGCCTGGTGGAAGACAGCAAACTCAACGTGCTGGCCCGCAACTTCTTCAGTAACGCCGATAACCGCAGCGGCGCGGCCGACCCCAACTACACCCAGGAATGGGGCCAGGGCTTTATCGCCAACTTTGAGTCGGGCTACACCCAGGGCACGGTGGGCTTCGGCGTCGACGCCATCGGCATGTTCGGTGTGCGCCTGGACTCCGGCAAGGGTCGCCACTACAACCCACAAAGCACCGCGTTTAACGGCAACGTATTCCCCACCGACAGCGATGGCCGCGCAGTGGACGAGTTCGGCAGCCTGGGCCTGACCGCCAAGGCGCGTTTTGCCAAGACCGAGCTCAAATACGGCACCCTGGTGCCGATGCTGCCGGTGGTGATGTCCACCGACCGCATGCTGCAACAGACTTTCAATGGCGGGCAGGTGCAGTCCAAGGACCTGGACCACTTCACCTTCACCCTCGGCCAACTGGAACACGTGAAGGGCCGTGGTTCGAGCGACCAGATGGGCATGTCGATCCCCGGCGCCAACAACGCGCGCACCGGTGAGTTCGTCAACAAGTTCTACTACGGCGGCGTCGACTACAAACCCACCAAAGACCTGACCTTGCAGTACTACTACGGCAACCTGCAGGACTTCTACAAACAGAACTTCCTGGGCCTCAAGTACGACTGGCAGATCGGCCCGGGCACCCTGCGCACTGACCTGCGCCACTTCGACAACCGCTCCGATGGCGCCAACGGCAACGACCCGGCGTTCTACACCTTCGGCTACTACGGCGACGGCGTGACCAAAGGCAAGGTCGACAGCCGCCTGAGCAGTGCCCAGTTCACTTACCTGGTCAACGGCCACACGATTGCCGCCGGCCTGCAACAAGTCAGCGGCGACAGCGATGCGGTGTGGTTGAACCAGGGTGATGGCTCCACTGCGTATTTCATGACCGAATCGATGATCGGCAAATTCCAGCGCGCCGGGGAAACCACCTGGCAGGTGCGTTACGGCTATGACTTCGCCACGGTCGGCGTACCGGGCCTGAGCTTTATGGGCATGTACGAAAGCGGCTCGAACATCCGTACCCCCACTGGTGATAAAAGCGAGTGGGAACGCAACCTGACGGTGAGCTACGTGATCCAGCAAGGGCCGCTGAAGAACCTGAGCATCGCCTTGCGCCATGCCTCATTGCGCACCGAAGTGACGACTCAGCGTGACAGCGATGAGCACCGGGTAATCGTCAGCTATCCGTTGAGTATTTTGTAAGGCGAAGCAAGGTGGTGTGCTTACGCAGAGCACATCACTCGCCTCCCATGCAGGTCGAATCTGGGCGCAGGCTGGAAACATCTCACAGCGTGGTGAATCAACGCCGGATTAGGCTAAGGTGCCGCTCATGCGTCCTTCCCTACGAGACCTCACCATGCGTAACCTGCTCTTCGCCAGCCTGTGCCTGCTGGCGGGCTGTCAACACACCCCGCCGGCCAACGACCAACTCGACGCCGTGCTCTGGACCCAGACCTCCATCGAGCACGAGCTGATCTACCGCCAACTGTTCGCCAACGCGACCCGCCAACTGGACGTGGCCCTGGCCGATCCCACCTGGGACGCCCTGCCCTTTCCCCCGCGCAACCTGAACGGGCTACCGCCGGCGCTGGTGGTGGATATCGACGAAACCCTGCTGGACAACGTACCGCTCAACGCCCGCGACGTGGTCAATAACCAAGTGTATTCCTATGACCGCTGGAACACCTGGGTCGATCAGGCCAAGGCCCAGGCGCTTCCCGGTTCCGTGGCGTTCCTGCAAGCGGCGCAGCAAAAAGGCATCAAGGTTTACTACCTGACCAATCGTGAACACAGCCAGGTCGCGGCCACCGTGAAAAACCTGCGGCTGCGCGGTTTCCCGATTGAGAGCAATGAACAAATACTCGCCGCCAGCACGCCCACCGGTCACTGTGAAAGCGCCGGCTATGGCAAGAACTGCCGCCGCCAGTGGGTCGCCAACCATGCCCGTGTGTTGTTGATGGCCGGCGACTCCCTCGGCGACTTCGTACAGGCCGAGCACAACAGCCTCGCGGCGCAACGCAAGGCCGTCGAGCCCTACGTGAACTGGTTGGGGCAACGCTGGTTCCTGCTGCCCAACCCGACCTATGGCAACTGGTACAGCGCGCCCTATGGGGATGATGAGAAGTTGCCGTTCGAGCAAAAGCGCCAACTCAAGCAGCGCGCACTGGACCTGCAGTAAATCGCAAAACATATAACTGAAAGCGCACTCGTCAGCACTTTAAATCATTAAACAGAAAGCATTTATCGCGTTTAAATATAAAAAACTCGCTTGGATGCTTTTTATGAACTTACGCACTGCTGCCGCCTTCAGCCTCACTTTCCTTCTGGCCAGCCCGGCCGTGTTCGCCGGGCAAACCCTGGACCGCATCACCCAATCCAAGCAGTTGGTCGGTGTGCTGATGGAGAACTACCCGCCTTTCTCTTTCCTCAACGAGCAAAACCAGCTGGATGGTTTTGACGTGGACGTGACCAAGGCCGTGGCCGACAGACTCGGCGTGAAATTGAAACTGGAAACCCCCTCCTGGGAAGTCATCGCCGCCGGGCGCTGGAATGGCCGCTATGACGTGTGCATCTGCTCCATGACCCCCAGCGCCGCCCGTGGCCAAGTCTTCAACTTCCCGTTCGAGTACTACGCCTCGCCCGCCGTAGTGGTGGTGAATGCCGACGACAACGCGATCAAATCGGCGGCCGACCTCAGCGGTAAAAAAGTCGGCGTGGTCAGCGCCTCCACCTACGAAGCCTACCTGGCCAAGGACTTGGTGATCGAAGGCGCGAGCAAGCCCATCGACTACCCGTTCAAGGCCGTACAGGCCGTGCCCTATGACAACGAAACCATCGCCTTCCAGGACCTCGCCCTGGGCACCGGCAAGCGCCTGGACGCGATGGTCACCAACCTGGTCACCGCCAAGGAACGCATCGACCACGACCCACGCTTCAAGATCACCGGCGATGCGCTGTACGCCGAGCCCAACGTGGTGGCCACCGAAAAAGGCGACCCGGCATGGGACGCCAAGCTGGCCCAAGTCCTGGCCGAGCTTAAAAGCGACGGCACGCTGGCGAAGATCTCGCAGAAATGGATCGGCTCAGACATCACCCAATGAGTGTTTTCCCAACCCCACCCGCCGTGGTGAAGCCGCCGCCGGTGAAACGCACGCTGTTGTCGTTCCGAGTACGCCTGTGGCTGACCTGGGGCGTGATGCTGTGCCTGTTCGCCGGGATGTTCCTGAGCTTCGACCTGAAGTTCGCCATCGTCGCCGACAAATGGCAGAACCTGGTGGGGCTGCACCTGTCGCCCCAGGGGTTTCTGCAAGGCGCGGCGCTGACGCTGTTTTTATGCTTCTGCTCGATCTGGCTGTCGCTGGCGCTGGGCTTCGCCACCGCCCTGGCGCGGTTGTCGAACAGCGCGGTGGCGTTCGGCATCGCCAGCTTCTACGCCTCGTTCTTTCGCGGCACGCCGCTGCTGATCCAGATCCTGCTGATTTACCTCGGCCTGCCCCAGTTGGGGGTGGTACCAGGCGCGATCAGCGCCGGGATCATTGCGTTGTCGTTGAACTACGGGGCGTACCTGAGCGAGATCTTTCGCGCCGGCATCCTCGGCGTGTCCCAAGGCCAACGTAACGCCGCATCCGCACTGGGCATGGGCCGGGCGGTGACGTTCTGGCAGATCGTACTGCCCCAGGCCATGCGCACCATTATTCCGCCGACCACCAGCCAGTTCATCTCGATGCTCAAGGACTCCTCGCTGGTCTCGGTGATGGGCGTGTGGGAGGTGATGTTCTTGGCGCAATCCTATGGCCGCTCGTCGTACCGCTACATCGAAATGCTCACCACCGCCGCCGTGATTTACTGGCTGCTGTCCATCGGCCTGGAACTGATCCAGGCCCGGCTGGAGCGGCACTACGGCAAGGCCTATCTCCACGGGCGATAGTCAGTCGCCCCATCTTTTTTATTGGCAGGAAGCACCATGTCCGATCCTACCCCGCTGTTATTCGGCCTCTACGAACAAGCCAGTGTCGGCTGCGGCGGCGCGCCCAGCCTGTGGACCCACCCGGCCGATGAAAGGCTGGGCATCAACACCCTCAAGTACTGGTCGAACCTGGCCCGCACGGCGGATGAAGCCCACCTGGACCTGATGTTTTTCGGCGATGTGCTGGGCTTTTACGATGTGTTCGGGGGCAACGAGGCTGCGGCCTTGAAATGGGCGGTGGAGGCCCCCGCCAATGACCCGCTGACGATCATTCCAGCCTTGGTGGCCCTCACCGAAAAACTCGCCTTCGGCGTCACCGTCACCACCACCTACGAGCACCCGTTTACCCATGCCCGACGTTTCAGCACCCTGGATCACCTGTCGGACGGGCGCATCGGCTGGAACATCGTCACCTCCTACCTCTCCAGCGCCGCGCGTAACTTCGGCCTGGAACAGATGATCAAGCACGACGACCGCTACGAACGCGCCGAGGAGTTTCTCGACGTGGTCTACAAACTGTGGGAAGGCAGCTGGGCCGATGACGCAGTGCTCGCCGACAAGCTGGCGCATACCTATGCCGACGGTTCACGGGTACGGCCGATCCAGCATGCCGGGGAACATTACCGGGTGGCCGGCCCGCACCTCACCTCGCCGTCGCCGCAGCGTACGCCTTTGCTGATCCAGGCGGGCTGGTCGGCGCGGGGTCGGCAGTTCGCGGCCAAGCATGCGGAGTTGGTATTTATCGCCAAGTCCAACCCACTGGAAATCCGCCAGGGCCTGGAAGACATCTGGCGCCAGGCCGAAGCCCGTGGCCGCCAGGCCGCCGATGTGAAATCACTCACCGTGCTGCGCATCGTCACCGCCCCCACCGCCATCGAAGCGCAGAAAAAATACGACAGCCTGCAAAGCAACTATCACCTGCAAGCACAACTGGTGAGCTACGCCGGCGACACCGGCATCGACATCAGCCGCTACGCCGACAACGAAGCACTGTCGACCCACACCGAAGGCATGACCTCCTACGTGATGAAACCCGATGGCAGCGGCAAGCCCCTGACCGCCGGCGAAGTACGCCAGCGCTTTGCCAACGTCACCCGAGGCAGCGACCTGATCCTGGTCGGCACCCCGGAACACATCGCGGACAAGATCGAAGAACACGCGCGCATTTCCGGCACCAGCGGCTACATGCTCAACCCACTGATCAGCCCCGGCTCCCTGAATGACTTTGTCGAACTGATCATCCCCGCCCTGCAAAAGCGCGGCCTGTACCGCACCACCGCGCAAAGCGGCACACTGCGCTCGCGCCTGAGCGCCGACGGCAGCGATCGCCTGCCAAGCTCAGCTCATGGCGCCTCGTTCAGGTTTGCCTAGCGTTTGCTTTGCTTTTGATCTTGATCTCAAGCGCCCCATCAAACACGCAGGCCAAACGCAGGCTTCCACATTTGAATGGGGTTTACACACGATCAAGCAAGGTCACCTGATCGGCAGGCAACCTCAATGCCGCAGCAACTTGCGCAACGGCACACCATCCTTGAGCACCGGCGACTTGATCACGATGTAACTGAAATACTTGGAAATCCCAATATTCTTATCCAACAGACTTTCAACCACCTCTTGATAGTGCTGAATGCTGCGGGTCATAAAACGTACCAGGTAATCGTAGCCACCGCTGATCAGGTGGCACTCCAACACTTCATCCACCAAACGGATATTGGATTCAAACTTGGCGAAATCTTCGCGCTTGTGGTCGCTGAGGGTAATCTCGGTAAATACCGTGACCGAATCGGTGATCTTGGCGAGGTTCAAATGCGCCTTGTAGCTGGAAATATACCCGGCCGACTCCAACCGCTTGACCCGTTGCAGGCACGGGCTGGCAGACAGGCCCACGGCGTCGGCGAGGCTGACATTGGTCATCCGGCCGTCCTTCTGCAATTCAACCAGAATGCTGATGTCGATCCGGTCCAGCTTTACGAGCCCTTCCATTGCGTACCTCTTGACTGCCATTTTTAAGACAATCTTCTAGCAAAATCAGCGCCGTAAAGACAGCTGATGCTGCGCCACCAGATCCGCCATGCTGTTGATGCAGTAGTCCGCCGCACAGGGCGAAGGCTGCCGCGCCCGGTGGCGGCCGATCAAACAACGGTCCAGCGCCGCGTGTGCAGCGACCGACGGTCGCGTGACATGCAGCACCGGTTGCAGCTGCGCGCCTTGATCCGTGAGCCATTGCGGGTCTTCGGCCAGGGAAATGAAATCTTCCGGTGCAATCCCCAATCGCTCGCACAACCCCCCACGATCCTCGGCGTCGCGGTCGCCGCGCACCAGCAGGCGATAAAACTTGCGCAGGTACAGCATCGCCCCCGGCGCATCCTCGAACAACGACCAATTGCCCGCCGAACGGGCGAAGCTCATGCCCTCCTCCCAACTGGCGTGCAGACCCCAGGCCTCCGCGAGTTGGCGATGGGCGAAACACAACACACCACTGAAGCCTAGCTCAGCGAAGCGCGGGTAGAGTTTGGCCACCACCGCATTGAACTCGGCCAGCACCTGCTCCCTGGACGGCTGCCCGCCCCGGCTGTCGAGCAACGGCTGCAGCGCCGCCCACACCCCGGAATCGCGATCCACCAGCACTTCATCGCAATCGATCAGCAACGCTCGATAATCTGTCAGCCCCATGGTGGGTCAAGCCTCCTTTGATGCGTTTCGCCCCGAGCGGGCACAGCCTCAGTTCAAGACCCGTGCCAACGCGGCGTCGAGAATCTGCAGCGCTTCGTCAACCTGGGCCTCGGTGGTCACCAGCGGTGCGAGGAAGCGCAGCACGTTGCGGTGCACGCCGCACTTGATGACCAGCAAACCGCCGGCACGGGCCTCATCGATGACCCGTTGATTGAGGTCGGCATCCGGGGTACGCGCCGCGTCATCCTTGATCAACTCGATGGCCAGCATAAAGCCGGTGCCGCGCACGTCGCCGATGTTCGGGTAGCGCGCCTGCAAGCCGAGCAAGCCGTGGCGCAGGCGCTCGGCCAGCACTTGGCTGCGGGCCAACAAGTGTTCGTCTTCGAATGCCGTGATCACCGCCAATGCTGCCGCGCAGGCCAGCGCGTTGCCGCCGTAAGTGCCACCCAGCCCGCCGGGCAGGGGTGCGTCCATGATCTGCGCCTTGCCGACCACACCGGACAACGGCAGGCCACCGGCCAGGCTCTTGGCCACGGTGACCAAATCGGGCTGGATGCCGGCGTGCTGGAAACCGAACCAGGTGCCGGTGCGACCGAAGCCGGTCTGGATCTCGTCAAGAATCAGCACGATGCCGTGCTTGTCTGCCAAGGCACGCAGCGCCTGCAGGAACGCCGGCGGCGCGGTCAGGAAACCACCGTCGCCCTGCACCGGCTCAATGATGATTGCCGCCACACGCTCCGGCGCCACCTGGGTGGCCAGCAACTCATCAAGGGCCTTGAGCGCGACCTCGCTGGTCACCCCGCGATACGCGTTCGGATAGGGGGTATGAAACACTTCCGGCGCAAATGGCCCGAAGTTCTGTTTGTAGGGTTGGCTCATGCCGGTGAGCGTGGTGCCGAGCAACGTGCGGCCGTGGAAGCCACCACGAAAAGCAATCACCGCCGAACGATTGGTGTGGGCGCGGGCGATCTTCACCGCATTTTCCACCGCCTCGGCGCCGGAGGTGAAGAACGCCGCTTTATAGGCCTCCTGACCGCCGATCATTTCGCACAGGCGCTGGGCCAGGTCGAGATAAGGCTGGTACGCCACCACCTGGAAGCAGGCGTGGGACACCTTCTGCAATTGGGCCTGCACGGCGGCGACCACCTTGGGGTGGTTGTGACCAATGTTGAGCACGCCGATACCGCCGACAAAATCCAGGTAACGCTTGCCATCCACGTCCCACAACTCGGCGCCCTGGGCGCGGTCGATCACCAGCGGGTGCGCGGTAACCAGCCCACGGGGCACGAACTGCTCGCGCTGACGGAGCAAATGAGGGGTTTCGTCGACTTTGCTATTCATGGCATTTCCCATCGTGAGTCCGGCAACCTGGAGGTGGTTGCGATGCTGTCCAGATTACGGTGTGCCCACAACGAACTCAGCCGAACTTGGCCCGTGAGAAATTCGGATCGACTGTTTTGGCCCTGCCTTTCAACAGATCCTGCGCCAGGCTTTGGGCGATGATAATCGCTACCTTCATCCAGCAGGAAAACACCCATGGCCTTGCTCTACAAAGCTGACCCGGTGCGCGGCCGACACTGGCAGGCACTCTTCGCCGAACACGCACCGGACATCGAATGGCGCGCCTGGCCGGACATCGGCAACCCCGAAGACGTCGAGTACCTCGCCGCCTGGCAGGCACCGGAAGATCTGGCGCAGGTGCTGCCCAACCTGAAAGTGTTGTTCGCGTTGTCGGCCGGGGTCGATCAGCTCGACCTTTCCCGTTTGCCACCGCAACTGCCCGTGGTGCGCCTGCTGGACCCTGGCATCACCCGTGGCATGTGCGAATACGCCAGTTGGGCGGTGCTCAGCCTGCACCGGGACATGTTGCGCTACCGCCAGCAGCAGGTTGCACGGTGCTGGCAGGCGCATCTGTTACAGCCGGCTGCGCATCGACGCGTGGGGGTGATGGGGTTGGGTGCCCAGGCTCAGCAGATTTTGGCGACGTTGGCGCCGTTGGGTTTTGCGTTGTCGGGCTGGGCGCGCAGTGCACACCGGGTGCCGGGGGTGGCGTGTTATGCGGGGGAAGCGCAACTGCCGGCGTTTCTCAGCCAGTGCGATATTGTGCTGTGTGTGCTGCCGTTGACGGAACAGACCCAAGGGATTCTGGATCGGCGGCTGTTTGCGCAACTGCCTTGGGGAGCGGCGCTGATCAATATGGGGCGCGGGGGGCATTTGGTGGAAGAGGATTTGTTGGAGGCGCTGGGGAGTGGGCAGTTGAGTGGCGCGGTGCTGGATGTGCTGCGGGAGGAGCCGGCGGCGGCGGATCATCCGTTTTGGGGGCATCCGCAGGTGTTGTTGACGCCGCATATTGCGGCGATGACGCAGCCGGAGAGTGCGTTTGGGGTGTTGCTGGAGAATATTCGGCGGTTTGAGCGGGGGGAAGAGATGGTGGGTGAGGTGGATCGGGGGCGGGGGTATTGATTGGGTACCTATCCGTGGTTGAGTACATATCCGTTGTTTGGGTAACGGCTGCTATGGGTTCCGCCCTTACGGCGGGTCACTTTGGAAAAGAGCCCCAAAGTAACCAAAAGGCTCTTGCCCCAACACTCGGCACCTCGCTTAAGCTCGGTGTGCCCTCACTCCGGCTTGAATCCGTGGGCCGCCGTCATGGGCCATCCTTGGCCCAGGACGGCTAACCCGGCGTCCTGCCGGGTTACCCACGGATTCAAGCCTGCGTTCGGCCAGCATGTTTAACGGGGCGCCTAAGATCAAGATCAAAAGCCAGATCAAAAGCAGGGCAAAAGCAGGCTGATATCTACCTGATGTATGCAGTTCAAACTGTGGGAGGGGGCTTGCCCCCGATGGCAGTGTGACAGCCACAGATGCATCAACTGACACACCGCCAT
>NZ_JAIOKW010000036.1:0-57885 GCF_020093335.1 Pseudomonas fluorescens group sp.
CACCCCCGCCTCTCCGCCGCCGCCGTGCTCGGCCTTGCCGTGGGCCTCCTGGCGCCGGCCGACACCCTCGTCAGCAAAATCCTCATCGGCTGGAACGCCGGGGTCTGGACTTATCTGGTGCTGATGCTGTGGCTGACCCGCCGCGCCAAGGCCGAGGACGTGAAGCGCATCGCCGAGGTCGAAGATGAAAACGCCGGGCTGGTGCTGTTCACGGTGTGCATCGCGGCCATCGCCAGCCTGGCGACCATCACCTTCGAACTGGTCGGCAGCAAAGACCTGGCCACCTCCGAACGCCTGCTGCACTACGGCTTTACCGGGCTGACGGTGATCGGTTCATGGCTGCTGATCGGGGTGATTTTCAGCGTGCATTACGCCCGCCTGTATTACACCTGGGACGGCAAGGAGCCGGCGCTGCGCTTCGCCGAAGGGCTGCTGACCCCCAACTATTGGGACTTCCTGTACTTCTCCTTCACCATTGGCGTGGCGGTGCAGACCTCGGATGTAGGCGTGGCCACCCGGGGCATGCGCAAGGTGGTGCTGGGGCAATCGCTGATCGGGTTTCTGTTCAACACGGCGATCCTGGGTTTCTCGATCAATATCGCCGCCGGGCTGTTCGGCTGATGCTGCACAAACCTTCTAGACGCCCACCCAGCGCTGGGCGCTAATAGCCTCACGTATTTCGCCTCGGTGAATCATGGCCGCGCACAATTGGATCGATCTGTCCCAAGACGCCGACACCGGCATCGAGACCCTGCGCGCGCATTTTGAGGGTCATGCCTACGACCCCCATTGGCATGACAGCTACCTGATCGGCGTCACCGAACAAGGCGTGCAGCAATTCAATTGCCGCCGCACCCGCCACCACAGCGTGCCCGGCCAGGTGTTCCTGGTGGAACCCGGCGAACTGCATGACGGCGATGCGCCCACCGCTGGCGGCTTTACCTACCACATGCTCTACCTCGACCCACACTGGCTGGCGCGGGAAGTAAGCGCAGTGTTCGAAGAAGCACCGCAGGGCAGCCAGCTGAGTTTCACCAGCACCTTGACCAGCGACCCGCGCCTGGCCCTGGCCACCAGCCAGGCCTTCCGGACCCTGCACAGCGGCGAACTGCGCATCGTGCGCCAGCGCGCCATGGACCAATTGCTGGAACGCCTCACCGGCCAACTCTACTGGCGCACCCGCTACCGCGAAGACCCACGTCTGCCGCTGGTGGCGCACAAGGCCCGGGAATACCTGCATGCCCATCTGCAGGTTGACGTGGGCATGGACGAACTGGCCCTGGCCTGCGGCGTCGACCGCTTCCGCCTGACCCGCGCATTCAAAAGCGCGTTCGGCCTGCCGCCGCACGCCTACCTAGTACAGCTGCGCCTGGCGCGTGCCCGGCACTTGCTGGCCAGGGGTGAGCAACCGGCGGAGGTGGCGATTGCCCTGGGGTTTGCTGATCAAAGCCATTTAGGACGCTGGTTTGTGCGTGCCTACGGCCTCACGCCCGCCGCGTACCGCAAGCGCTGCTCAAATCTTCCAGACAGATGACACGCCGGGCAGTGAAGATCGACTCCATCGATTGGTTTTTCGGAGTCACCTGCCATGTTGTCATTTATGTTGTTCGCCTTTGTCGCCTCCATCACTCCCGGCCCTACCAATATCCTGGTGCTGAGTAACAGCGCGCGGTATGGATTGAAAGCCACGCTGCCCATCATTCTCGGCGCCTGCTTCGGGGCGGCGGGCCTTGTATTGCTGGTGGGGACCGGCTTGGGCCAGTCACTGGCGCACTGGCCCAACGTGCAAATGGCGCTGCAATGGATGGGGGTCGCCTGGCTGAGCTACCTGGCCTGCCAGATCTTCAGAGCGCCCGCACAGGCCATCGAAGTGGCTGCAAGCGAAAAGCCTCTTGGCCTGATCGGCGGCGCCAGCCTGCAGTTGATCAACCCGAAAACCTGGATGATGGCGCTCGCGGTGGTGAGTGTATTTGCCGGCCACGGTGCCGAGCACCAGAGCCAGGTGGTGTACTTATCCCTGGTGTTTTGCCTGATATCGATGCCCTGCCTGGGGACGTGGGCGCTGTTGGGTGCAGGCGCCTCGCGGGTGTTCCGGTCGGCCACCGCCATGCAACGTCTCAACCAAGGCATGGCCTTGCTGCTGTTAGTCGCGACTTGGTTGAGTGTGCTGGTCTGAACATACCGGTCATCTGGCATTGCCCTTCGTCTTCTTGACGACTTTCCTCATTTAATGGTCTCCTGAAACCGGTTTCAGTCATTCCAATAAAAAATAGAAGGTCGATGACCGTGAACAACTTTTCCGCCGCCCAGCGCAGCCGCGTGACCATGCTCGACGTCGCCGAGCACGCGGGCGTGTCCAAAGCCAGCGTGTCGCGCTTTATCGGCGATGACCGCGCCCTGCTCTCCGACGCCATCGCCCTGCGTATCGAACACGCCATCGAAGAACTTGGCTACCGCCCCAACCAGATGGCCCGTGGCTTGAAGCGCGGCCGCACCCGCCTGATCGGCATGCTGGTGGCCGATATCCGCAACCCCTATTCCATTGCCGTGATGCACGGCGTCGAAACCGCCTGCCGCCAGCACGGCTACAGCCTGGTGGTGTGCAACACCGACCGTGATGACGAGCAAGAGCGCCAGCACCTCGCCGCGTTGCGTTCGTACAACATCGAAGGGCTGATCGTGAACACCCTCGGCCATCACCTCGACCAACTGTTGGAACTGCAACGGGAAATGCCCCTGGTGCTGGTGGACCGCAAGGTCGAGCCGCTGCACAGCGACCTTGTCGGCCTGGACAACCCGGCAGCAGTGCGTATGGCGGTGGATCACCTGGAGCAACAGGGTTATCGCCATGTGCTGCTGGTGAGCGAAGCCCCCGATGGCACCAGCTCGCGGTTGGAGCGCCTGGACAGTTTCAAGGCCGAGATTGCCCGCCGCCCGGCACTGACTGGTGCGGTGCTGGAACTGGATGGCGAATTGGAAAATCGTCTGGAAACCTTTCTCGCCAACGCCGGCCCCAAGGCCCTGTTTTGCGCCAACGGCGTGGCGGCGCTGACCTGCACCCGAGCCCTGAAAAACCTGGGCTGCAACCTGTTCGAGGATGTCGGCCTGATCGCCCTGGATGACCTTGATTGGTACCCGTTGGTAGGCAATGGCATCACCGCCCTCGCCCAGCCGACCGAGGCCATCGGCGCCACCGCGTTCGACTGTTTGCTCAAGCGCTTGCGCGGCGACACTGAGCCGACCCGCACCTTGGATTTCTTGCCACGACTCATCATCCGAGGCTCAACCCAACTCCCCGTGGAAGTCGGGCTTGCTCGCGATGACGGTGCTTCAGGCAAGCACCTGGCCACCTGACACACCGCCATCGCGGGTAGGCCCAGCGCCCACTTGTTAATTTTGCGCACAAAAATGAAACCGGTTTCAGAGGTAAACAACAATGCATAAGTACCCCGTCTCCATCAGCCTTTCCAGCTACGGCGCCGACCTTGTCCGCCAGCAGGGCCAATTGAGTTTTGTCGCGCTGCTGACGGCCGCCGGCGCCCAACGTATCGAATGGCGTGAAGAATTGCTGACCGTCGAACACCCCCACGAACTGGCCCAGGCCGCTGCTGAGCAGGGTCTGGAGTCGGTGTTCTCATCGCCCCTGGAACTGTGGGTCGCCGGCCGCGCCCAACCGAATGCCGAGCTGGGCGCGACCCTGGACCGCGCGCAGGCCTTTGGTGCGCGCTGGCTCAAGGTGTCCCTCGGTTATTTCACCGACACCAATGACCTGGAAAGCCTGCACGCCCTGCTCAACCGCCACCCGGTCCGACTGCTGGTGGAAAACGACCAGACTTTGCACGGCGGTCGGATCGAGCCGATGCAGCGTTTCTTCACCGCAGTCGAGCGCCTCGGTTTACCGGTGAAGATGACCTTCGATATCGGCAACTGGCAGTGGCAGGACCAGTCCGCCCTCACCGCCGCGCGCCTGCTGGGCCGGCATGTGGATTACCTGCACTGCAAGGCCGTGGCGCGCCGCGCGGACGGCAAGCTGGTGGCCCTGCCGCCTGGCGCCACCGACCTGCATCTGTGGGAACAACTGCTCAAACACATGACTCAAGGTATTACCCGGGCGGTGGAATTTCCGTTGCAGGGCGATGACCTGGTCGCGGTCACCGCGCAGCAAGTTGCCGCCCTCGCCCTGCTGGGCCAACCCCGTGCGGAGAATGCGCATGTCTGAGATCGATATCCTCTCGTTTGGTGAAACCATGGCGATGTTCGTCGCCGAGCACACCGGCGACCTCGCCCAGGTCGGGCAGTTTCACAAACGCATTGCCGGGGCCGACAGCAACGTCGCCATCGGCCTGTCACGCCTGGGCTTCAACGTGGCCTGGCTGAGCCGGGTGGGCAATGACTCCCTCGGGCGTTTTGTGGTCGACACCCTGAGCAAGGAAGGCCTGGATTGCCGGCATGTGGCGGTCGACCCGTTGCACCCCACAGGCTTTCAGCTCAAATCCCGCGAAGACGCCGGAGACGATCCCCAGGTGGAGTATTTCCGCAAGGGTTCGGCGGCCAGCCACTTGTCCGTTGCCGCGATCAGCCCAGCCTTGCTGAAAGCCCGCCACCTGCACGCCACGGGCATTCCGCCGGCGTTGTCCGAAGCGACACGCGAATTGTCCGTCGAGCTCATGACGCAGATGCGCAAGGCCGGGCACAGCGTATCGTTCGACCCCAACCTGCGGCCATCGCTGTGGGCCAACCAGCAGACAATGATCCGCGAAATCAACGCCCTCGCCGGCCTGGCCGACTGGGTCCTGCCGGGGCTGGGCGAAGGCCGTTTGCTCACTGGTCTCGATGACCCGGCCGACATCGCCGCGTTCTACCTCGACCAGGGCGCCGAAGCCGTGGCGATCAAGCTCGGCCCGGACGGCGCCTACTACCGCACCCAGATGGACCAAGGCTTTGTCGCCGCCGTACGCGTGGAAAACGTGGTGGACACGGTCGGCGCCGGCGACGGTTTTGCCGTGGGCATGATCAGCGCCCTGCTGGAAAACCTCAGCTTCCGCGAAGCGGTACAGCGCGGCAACTGGATCGGCAGCCGCGCCGTGCAGAGCCGCGGCGACATGGAAGGCCTGCCCAAGCGTTCAGAGTTACCCAGTCGATCCGTTGCATAACTCACACCCTGTTGCCACAACTACAACAAGCTCAGGAGCAACCCCATGGACACCGTGAAACTCGCCACCCGCCGTTGGTGGTACATCATGCCCATCGTTTTTATCACCTACAGCCTGGCGTACCTGGACCGCGCCAACTACGGCTTCGCCGCCGCCTCCGGGATGGCCGAAGACCTGATGATCACCCCCGGCATGTCGTCGTTGCTGGGGGCCCTGTTTTTCCTCGGTTACTTTTTCTTCCAGGTGCCGGGGGCGATCTACGCGCAAAAGCGCAGCGTGAAAAAGCTGATTTTCGTCAGCCTGATCCTCTGGGGCGGCCTGGCCACCCTGACCGGTGTGGTCTCCAACGCCTACATGCTGATCGTGATTCGCTTCATGCTCGGCGTGGTCGAAGCCGCGGTGATGCCGGCGATGCTGGTGTACCTGTGCCACTGGTTCACGCGTGCCGAACGTTCGCGCGCCAATACCTTCCTGATCCTCGGGAACCCGGTGACCATGCTGTGGATGTCGGTGGTCTCGGGCTACCTGGTGCAGCATTTCAGCTGGCGCTGGATGTTCATCATCGAAGGCCTGCCGGCGGTGCTGTGGGCGTTTATCTGGTGGAAGCTGGCCGATGAGCGTCCAAAGGATGCCAAGTGGCTCAGTGACAGCGAAAAGCACAACCTGGAAACCGCCCTGGCCGCCGAACAGGTGGGCATCAAGGCGGTCAAGAACTACGCCGAAGCCTTCCGCTCGCCCAAGGTCATCATCCTGGCGCTGCAGTTCTTTTGCTGGAGCATCGGCGTGTATGGCTTTGTGCTGTGGCTGCCGTCGATCCTCAAGGCCGGCTTGCAGATGGACATGGTCGAAGCCGGCTGGCTGTCGGCGCTGCCTTACCTGGCGGCGGTGATCGGCATGCTGCTGGTGTCGTGGGGCTCGGACAAGCTGCAAAAACGCAAACGCTTTGTGTGGCCGCCGCTGCTGATCGCCTCCATCGCGTTCTATGCCTCCTACGCGCTCGGCGCCGAACACTTCTGGTGGTCCTACACCTTGCTGGTGATTGCCGGCGCGTGCATGTACGCGCCTTACGGGCCGTTTTTCGCGATTGTCCCGGAAATCCTGCCGGCCAACGTCGCCGGGGGCGCCATGGCGCTGATCAACAGCATGGGCGCCCTCGGGTCGTTCGGCGGTTCGTACCTGGTGGGTTACCTCAATAGCAGCACCGGCTCGCCCGGCGCTTCGTACCTGCTGATGAGCGGCGCGTTGATGCTGTCGGTGGTGCTGACGATTTTTCTCAAGCCCGGCGCCAGTGACCGCACGCCGGAGCCAAACCTGAAATTGAAGGTAAAGACCGCATGAAAAAGTCTGTCGTGTTGTACAAAAAACTCTCCGCGCCGCTGATGGCCCGCCTGCATGAGCAGGCCGAGGTCACGCTGATCGAAGCGCTGGACGACACCGGCCTGGCCAAACTGCGCGATGCCCTGCCTTACGCCCACGGGTTGCTGGGTGCGAGCCTACGCCTGGATGCGCAACTGCTGGACCTGGCACCGCAACTCGAAGCGATCGCCAGCGTGTCGGTGGGCGTCGACAACTACGCTATCGACTACCTGACGGCACGCGGCATCCTGCTCAGCAACACCCCGGACGTGCTCACCGAAACCACCGCCGACACCGGCTTTGCCTTGATCCTGGCCACTGCCCGCCGCGTGGTCGAACTGGCCGATATGGTGCGCGCCGGCCAGTGGAGCAAGAACATCGGCCCGGCGCATTTCGGCAGCGACGTGCACGGCAAGACCCTGGGCATCATCGGCATGGGCCGCATCGGCGAAGCCCTGGCCCAACGCGGGCATTTCGGATTTGGCATGCCGGTGATCTACCACAGCCATTCACCCAAACCGGCGGTGGAGGCCCGTTTTGGCGCGCAGTACCGCAGCTTGAACGACCTGTTGCAACAGGCCGACTTTGTCTGTCTGACGCTGCCGCTCACCGCGCAGACCGAGAAGCTGATTGGCGCCGATGAGTTCGCGCGGATGGGCCCGGAAACGATCTTTATCAATATCTCGCGGGGCAAGGTGGTGGATGAAGCTGCGCTGGTAGAGGCGTTGCAACAGCGCACGATCCGGGCGGCGGGGTTGGATGTGTTTGAGAAGGAACCACTGGATCACGATTCGCCGTTGTTGCGCTTGAACAATGTGGTGGCCACGCCGCATATCGGCTCGGCCACCCATGAGACGCGCGAAGCGATGGCCACGTGTGCGGTGGATAATCTGTTGCAGGCGTTGGCCGGGGAAAAACCGAAGAATCTGGTCAATCCAGGGGCCTGGGAGCAGTAGCGCTGACACAACACAGAGCAAATGTGGGAGGGGGCTTGCCCCCGATGGCGGTGTATCAGTCAACCAATGTCTAGCTGACACATTGCGATCGGGGGCAAGCCCCCTCCCACATTTTGACCCTATTTCGGGTCAGATAACGAACCTGGCCACCATCCCATTCAAATCCACCGCCAGCCGCGACAGCTCATGGCTGGCCGCGCTGGTCTGGTTGGCACCCGCCGCCGACTGAGTCGCCAGGTCGCGGATGTTCACCAGGTTGCGGTCAACTTCACGGGAAACCTGGGCCTGTTCTTCCGACGCGCTGGCAATCACCAGGTTGCGTTCGTTGATCAGGCTGATGGACTGCGTGATCTGCTCCAAGGCGACGCCGGCGGCGCGGGCCATTTCCAGGGTGCCCTGGGTGCGCTGGTTGCTCTGCTGCATGGACTGCACGGCTTCACCGGTGCCGTTCTGGATACCGGCGACCATTTTCTCGATCTCCTGGGTCGACTGCGCGGTGCGATGGGCCAGGGCCCGCACTTCGTCGGCGACCACCGCAAACCCACGCCCGGCTTCACCGGCACGTGCCGCTTCAATGGCGGCGTTGAGCGCCAGCAGGTTGGTTTGCTCGGCAATCGCGCGGATCACGTCCAGCACTTTGCCGATGTCACGGCCTTGGGTGGCCAGGCCTTCGATCATCGCCGCCGTGTTCTGCACGTCCAGGGTCATGGTCTGGATCGCGCCGACGGTTTCCATCACGCGGTCGCGGCCTTCGCGCGCAGCTTGGTTGGACTGCCCGGACGCTTCGGAAGTCGACACCGCATTGCGTGCCACCTCCTCCACGGCCGCCGTCATCTCGTTGACCGCCGTGGCCGCCTGGTCGATTTCATTGTTCTGTTGCTGCAAGCCTTTGGAGGCCTCTTCGGTGACCGCGCTCAGCTCTTCAGCCGCAGACGCCAACTGGGTGGCCGATCCGGCGATGTGCTGGATGGTCTGGCGCAAGTTGGCTTGCATGGTGGACAAGGCACTGAGCAACCGCGCCGGTTCGTCCTTGCCGTCGTCTTCGATGATTTTGCTCAGGTTGCCACCGGCGATGGTTTCGGCCACTTCCACGGCTTTGCGCAGTGGGGTGACGATGCTGCGGGTGAGCAACCAGGCCAGCAACACGGTGAGCAATGCGGCGGCCACCGAGACCACGATGACGCCGGTGATGGCGCCCTGGTAACTCTGCCCGGCTTCAGCGTCGGCTTGCTTGGCATCCGCCGCATTGAGGGCGATCAGTTTGTTCAACTGCTCGCCCATCTGGTCGGTGCCGTCCTTGATCCGTGTATTGATCAAGGCGCGCATTTCATCCACCTTGCCTTGCTTGGACAGCACCAGCATATCGGCCTGGGCCTTGAGGTAGTTGTCCAGGGTGGTGACAAACGTCTTGTACAGCGCCGCCTCCTCCGTCCCCATAGGCAACGCCGCATAGCCGGCCTGGGCGGTTTTCACCTTGTCCGCCAGCACGCCGATGCGGGTTTCGGCTTCCTGCAGGCCGGCGGGTTCGCGGTTGACCAGTACACGGAACGACAGGATGCGCAGGCGTAATACGTTTTCCGTGATGTTGCCGAGGAAGGTCACGCTAGGCAGTTGCGTGGCGCTCATGTCCACCGAGGACTGACGGATCTGCGTCATGCGGTTGACCGCAAACACCCCCAGTAAAATCACTAACAACGCAATGAAGGCGAAACCGAGAAACGCTCGAGGGGCAATATTCAGCTGACGGAGGGACATAGGCGGGGTGCTCTCAGAAATTGTGTTTGCGAGCGTCCCTGCCGCGAAACGATCCGTCAGCGTCAACGCGCTGCCCAGACCTTGGTCACCACTGTTGTCATTGGAATGTGGGCCTATAAGCGTTATCGGCCGGGCCTTGGATTTTGCGCAGGGGGTTTATAAATATTTATTTACACTTCTGAGCATAGGCAGTTTCTGGCATCCTGCGCCTCCCTTTTCTGACCCGAGCCCGCATTTTGTCTGACGCTCAAGCCCCCCGCCCGCGCTATAAATCCGACTTGATCTACGGCCTGGAAGACCGCCCGCACTTCACCGCAGCGGTTTTTGCCGCGTTGCAGCATGTGCTGGCCAGTTTTGTCGGCATCATCACCCCCACGCTGATCGTCGGTGGCGTGCTCGGCCTGGAAAGCGAAGTGCCGTACCTGGTGAGCATGGCGCTGTTTGTGTCGGGGCTCGGCACCTTCGTGCAGGCGCGCACGTTCGGTCCGATCGGCTCCGGGCTGTTGTGCCTGCAGGGCACCAGTTTTTCCTTTATCAGTGTGATTCTCAGCGCGGGCTTCATGGTCAAGGCCCGCGGCGGCGGCACCGATGAGATCCTCTCGACGATTTTCGGCATCTGCTTTTTCGCCGCCTTTATCGAAGTGGCGCTCAGCCAGTTCATCGGCAAGCTGCGCAAGCTGATCACCCCGGTGGTCACCGGCACCATCATTACCTTGATGGGCTTGTCGTTGATCAAGGTGGCGGTCACCGACATGGCCGGCGGCTTTGGCGCCAGCGACCTCGGCGCCGCGAGCAATATGGGGCTGGCGGCGCTGGTGCTGCTGACGATCGTGGTGCTCAACCGCTTCAACAACCCGTTCCTGCGCCTGGGTTCAATCGTGATTGGCCTGACGTTGGGCTTTGTTGTGGCCTGGCTGTTGGGCCGTGTGGACATGGCGGCGTTGCCCCAGGTGCCATTGATCAGCGTGCCGGTGCCGTTCAAGTACGGTTTCTCGTTCGACTGGGTGGCGTTTATCCCGGTGGCGGTGATCTTCCTGATCTCGCCCCTGGAAGCGGCCGGTGACCTGACCGCCAACTCGATGATTTCGCAGCAGCCGGTCAAGGGCCCGCTGTACATCAAGCGCATCAAGTCCGGCCTGCTGGCCGACGGCCTCAACTCGGCGATGGCCGCCACCTTCAACAGCCTGCCGATGGTGACCTTCGCCCAGAACAACGGCGTGATCCAGTTGACCGGCGTGGCCAGCCGCTACGTGGCGTACTTTATCGCCGGTCTGCTGGTGCTGCTGGGCCTGTTCCCGATGATCGGCGCGGTGTTGCAACTGATGCCCAAGCCGGTGCTGGGCGGCGCCACGTTGATCATGTTCGGCACCGTGGCCGTGGCCGGGATCAAGATCCTCGCCGAAGCCGGGCTGCACCGGCGCAATGTGCTGATCGTGGCGATCTCCCTCGGCATGGGCCTGGGTGTCGCCGCCGTGCCGGAAGTGCTGCGCGAGCTGCCCAAGGCGCTGCATAACATCTTTGAATCGCCGATCACCGTGGGCGCGTTCTGTGCAATCCTGCTGAACATTTTCCTGCCGGAAGAGTTCATAGAGCTGGAAGAAGATGAATTTGATCCGGAGTCCTCTACCCTCAAAGTCATGCAGGACCCGGACGTCACGAAATAGGAGCACTTTTAGATGCGCAAGCTCATGGTTCTATCGCTGTTGCTGCTGACCCTGAGCGCCTGCGCCCTGTTCCCCAACCGCGACCCGGTGAATATCAACGTGGTGGGCATCGAGCCCCTGCAAAGCCAGGACTTGGAAGTGCGCTTCGCCGTGAAGCTGCGGGTGCAGAACCCCAATGAAACGGCAATCGACTACAACGGCGTGGCCCTGGACCTGGAGGTCAATGGCCGGCCGCTGGCGTCAGGTGTGAGTGATCAGAGCGGCTCCATTCCACGCTTTTCCGAGACGGTTCTGACGGTGCCGGTCAGTGTTTCGGCATTCTCCGTGTTACGTCAGACCCTGGGCCTGAGCCAGACCCAAAGCTTGAACAACCTGCCCTACGTGCTGCGAGGCAAACTGGCGGGCGGGCTGTTCGGTACGATGCGCTTCGTCGACCGTGGGACGCTGGACCTGCCGAACACCGCGACGTGGTAAAGCCGCCTGAAATCGATCTTGTGTAACCTGTGGCGAGGGAGCTTGCTCCCGTTGGGCCGCGAAGCGGCCCCGGCTCTTTACTTGAAAGACTGGGACTGCTGCGCAGTCCAACGGGAGCAAGCTCCCTCGCCACAGGTACACTATTCGCCCTTAAGTGACTGGCATCAGGGCTTACCCCCCTCCCACATTTCGACCGTGTGTCAGTCAGTGACAAAGCGCACGCCCGGCTTGGCGCGCTCGTCCACGACCAACTCGAACACATCCGGCCGGGCGTAGTGGCCCACCACGTCATAGTCGTAACGCGCACGCACCAGGTCGTCCGTGTTGATCTGTGCCGTCAGCAGCCCGGCTTCGCCCTGCAACGGTCCGGCGAGGATGTCGCCCATGGGGCCGATGATCACGCTGCCACCAGCGATCAACGGGCGCTCAGCCGGCCAGTTGGCAACCTCGACGCCCAACGCCTGCGGCGATGCCTGCACCTGGCACGCACTCACCACAAAACAGCGGCCTTCATGAGCGACATGGCGCATGCTCACTTGCCACATCTCGCGCTCGTCCACGGTCGGCGCGCACCAGACCTCTACGCCCTTGGCGTACATTGCCGTGCGCAGCAGCGGCATCATGTTTTCCCAGCACACCGCACCGCCGATACGCCCCACCGCCGCGTCGATCACCGGCAACGTCGAGCCATCGCCCTTGCCCCAGATCAACCGCTCGGTGCCGGTGGGCATCAGCTTGCGGTGCTTGGCCACCAAGCCACCGATGGGTTCGAAGTACAACACCGTGCAGTAGAGGGTGCTGCCGCTGCGCTCGATCACGCCGAGTACCAGGCTGGCGCCGGTACGGGCGGAAAAACCGGCCAGCGCCTCGGTCTCCACGCCGGGTACGTCGATCGCGTTGGCAAAGTAGCGCGCATAGGCTTCGCGGCCTTCGGGCAGGCGATAACCCAGTTGCGTGCCGAAGCTTTCGCCTTTGGGATAGCCACCGAGCAGCGCCTCGGGCATCACCACCAATTGCGCGCCACTGCGCAGGATCTCCGCCTCGTAGCCAAGGATTTGCGCCAAGGTCTCGGCTTTGCCACCCGGCAACGCGCCTATCTGTAAAGCGGCCACAGTAGAAACAGGCATCACACACACTCCGAATAATAGGGTTGCCCATTCTCCGGCCAGCCTCGATCATGAATAAAGCCCACTTCAATGCTGAATGATATGAGCCACATGAATATCGCAAACGTTGACCTGAACTTACTGAAAACCTTCGAGGCCCTGCACGATGAGTCCAGCGCCAGTCGTGCGGCGCTGCGCCTGGGTGTGACGCAATCGGCGATCAGTGCCGGCCTGCGGCGTTTGCGCGATGTGTATGGCGACCCGCTGTTTGTGCGCACCGGCCGGGGCCTGGCGCCGACCTTGCGCGCCAATCAGTTGAAACCGGTGATCAGCGAAGCGCTGGACCGTTGTCGGCAAAGCCTGGCGATGATCGATCCACAGACCCCGCACTATCAGGGCCGCGCCGTGGTGGTGGGGTTGTCGGATGATTTCGAGATCGCTTACGGCCGCCGACTGATGGAGGCCATCGCGCAGCGCCTGCCGAAACTGCGGGTGATTTTCCGTCAGACCCACAGCCAGATCGTCGGCAACGCCCTGCTTGATCGCAGCCTGGATATGGCGATCACGGCGGGAGGTTTTGCCGAACGCCGGCTGAGTCGGCGGGTGCTGGGAGAAGGCGATTACGCTTGCCTGGTCGACCCCAACAGCCTGGCGCCGGGCCAGCAAGGCATCAGCCTGCACGAGTTCGTGACACGCGAGCATGTGCTGGTGTCGTCAGGCGGGTTTGTCGGGATTACCGATGAGGGGCTCGCGGCGCTGGGGCTGAGCCGCCAGGTGTGTGCGTCGACCAGCCACTTTGCCGCGCTGGCATTTCTGCTCAAGGGCAGCCAGGCAGTGGCGACCATTCCGGGGCATGCCGCCGAGGCCATCGCCAGCCTGACAGGCTTGCGCACACTGCCCTGCCCGCTGGCACTGCCGCGTTACCCGGTGGAACTGGGGTGGCTGACCCAGGCCCAACTGGATCCGATGCTGCTCAAAGTGCGCGAGGCGATTGTCGCCAGCTTTACTTCGCCGCCGCCATCAACTTGTTGACCTCACTGCGCACCATGTTGGAGAACTCCGGCGGCGACATGCCGTCCAGCTCCGCACGGACCCATTCGGCCCACTTGCCCTTGCGTTTGGCACGCTCGCCGAACAACCGCGCCGCCTCACCCTTGGCCTTGCCCAAGTTGGTTTGCCACAGGTCGTAGAGACGGGACTTTTCATCTTCCAGCTCGGCGCGTTCGGCGAGGGTCTTGTTGGCCAGATTGAAGCTCATGTTGAATTACCTGCTGCACAAATAGGCGACATCTTACACTGTAGGTCGAAATTTCTTGATTCGGATTGCAGCTGAAAAGGCTGCCGGGCAAAAAAACTGCAACTTTTGCCTCAGCCCGAGACTCCATTGTTCACTGCCACCTTTACCTGCAAGGAGTCACACAATGGCCCGTAAATCTGCCGCGCAAGCCGTCGAAGAACAAATCAAGGATCAAGCGTTCAGTGAGCTGACTGCACTGATCGAGGAATCGGACAAACTGCTCAAAAGCAGCGCCTCCCTGGTGGGCGAAGAAGGCGAAACCCTTCGCGAGCAGGTCGCCATCAAGCTCAAGCAAGCCCTGGACTCGGTGTCCAATGTGCGCGAGCGCAGCAAGCCTGTGGTCGATGCGACCGAAACCTACATCGGTGGCCATCCATGGCAGACCGTGGCCATTTCTGCAGGCTTTGGCCTAGTGGTCGGCCTGTTGTTGGGCCGCCGTAACTGATCCACGTTTGCCCGCGAGGGTGCCGCCCGGCGCCCTCGCGATCATGTGCATCATTCCCCCGCCAATCGGTACAAGTTCGCCACGTCTTCGGCGCCAATGGCGATCCCGTTTTCCTTGGATTTTTCTCGCTGGCGATGACGTCGGTCACCCGGCAGACGCTTGAGCCCCACGCCGTGCATCTGGCGCACCAATTCCTGGCTGCGTTCGGCAAAGCCCTGCCCGGCCGATTTGCTGGGGTCGATCAGAATCACCAGCTGTCCGGTCCACGGCGTCCTGGCGCCTGGGTGGCCTGACCAATCAAACTCGAACGAAAAATTACCCCCGGTCAGCGCTGCAGCCAGCAGTTCGACCATCATCGACAACGCTGAGCCTTTGTGCCCGCCGAAGGGCAGCAAGGCGCCCCCCTCAAGGATGGCTTTCGGGTCTTGGGTGGGCTGGCCGAGGCTGTCCACGCCCATGCCCAGTGGCAAACGTTCACCCTTGCGCGCGGCAATCTGCACGTCGCCGTGGGCGATTGCGCTGGTGGCCAGGTCGAACACCAACGGTGGCCCGTCGGCACGGGGCGCAGCGAATGCAATCGGGTTGGTGCCAAACAGCGGCCGGTCGGCGCCATGCGGCACCACGCAGGTCATGCTGTTGACCACGCTGAGCGCGACAAGGCCTTCTTCGGCAAACGGCTCGACATCCGGCCAAAGGGCGGCGAAGTGATGGGAGTTTCGGATCGCCAGCACCGCAATCCCGGCGCTGCGTGCCTTGTCCACCAGCAGCGCGCGCGCGGCGTGCAGCGCCGGCTGTGCAAAACCATTGGCAGCATCGACCCGCACAAACCCACTGGCGACGTCTTCAACGATGGGCACCGCCTTGCCGTTGACCCAACCACTGTCCAGCGTCGACACATAACCGGGGATGCGGAACACCCCATGGCTATGGGCACCGTCGCGCTCGGCGTTGGCGCAGTTTTCGGCCAATACCTGGGCCACTGTTTCAGAGGTGCCGTGGCGGATAAAGATCCGCCGCAACAGCTGGGTCAACTGCGCACTGCTGAGCCGCGTGAGCGAAGGTTCTTGATCCAAAGGCGATGCTGACATCTGTAGCTCCCGTTTAATTATTGGAATCGGCAACTGCGTACGAACAATCGGCACCCTCGATTAAACAGGGTTTCCCTCGCGGCTGTCGACCACCGCGCGCCGCGCGCACCAGACATATCTACTGCCGGGCCGCTGTACCGCGCTTTAGCCTCAAGACTCACCGGACGGGGCCGTCGCACCGTCTGAACGTCTTTAAGGAACGCCTCATGAGCCAGGTACAACCGCCTTACTTTTTTACCGAAGCCTTGCGCACAGGCTGGAAGGAACGCGAACGCGAACGGCACTTCAGCATCACCGCCAAGGACATCGGGTTTCTGCGCAACCTGTCATTCGCCACCGACGCCACGCGACGCGCGCAAGAACCGCCGATGATCGCCCAAGCCCTCTGGCTGAACAAAAACACCCCGTCGGCGCTGGAGCTGGCGGGCAGCTTCATGATGAGTTCGACAGGCGACTACACCCCGGCGTTTCTCTATACGCCCTACGGAGGTTTGGAGAAGTTCGATAACCGTGCACGCTTGCTCGTCGAGCTGACCGAACGACTCAGGGACGCCACACAAGCGGATGACCTGTTGCAGTTCATCGCGTTGGGCACACGCGCCGGCTTGATCCTGGACAACCGCCTGGTGCTGACGGCCGAGGATATTGCACAGGATGTTTTCCAGGCGCAAAAAAAAGCCCTGGACCACCAGCAAACGCTCAACCTGCAGGCGGTGCTCGCCGAGCTGGTTAAACTGCCCAGCCTGGAGACGATGCTTCAGGACCTGCTCAAAAGCGTGTTTCGCCCACTCCTGCCCACGCTCGATCCCAGCCGCGCGCGGGTCAACTTTTTCAAGGTGGGGCCCACCGACGGTGAACCTCGACAATGGGTCAATTCGCTGCCGATCACCGATGCACTGCTGTTGCGCTATCGTCAGCAGGCTTGGCCCGTGGGGCAGACACGTGAGTTTTTCCATCCCCAATACACCCCCGTATCCAAAGCACTGACCCCGTGGGAAAACGGCCTGGAACAGGCGTCACGGCAGTTGTCGTCGTTCTTGCAAAACACCTTGGAGACTTTCTGGAATACCGACACGCCACACGGCACCTCGCGTCGCACATTCCTGGCACAAACGATGGCGCACAAGGCCCGGATCGATCTACTGCTCAAACGCCAGGACGCGATCATCACCCCTGAAGAAGCGGATGAACTGGCCGCCCTGTTCCTCCCTGACGGTGTTCCGCGCGCCCAGGCCAGTGGCGGGCTGCGCTGGGAGACCGTGCGGTTCTGGGAACACGCGGCGCATGGTGTCGAGTTGACCAGCTGCGTGATGATTGGCAACGCCCACACCTGGTTTTACTCGCCGCCCAAAGGGCTGCAAGTGCTGGCCGACCACGCCGACCTGATCCAGACCTTGAAGGCGATGGTGAAGGCGCCCGCCTATGAAGACGATGTCTACAACTTTATGTCCCTGGAGGAGCGCCTGCTGTTTATCGGCTTTACCGAGCCTCAGGTCACCGGCAATCTCATCGTCGGCAACGTGTTCGAACACTTGATGGAACGCATCATTGATAAGCAGGTAAACAACCTGATCTATGTGCTCGGCCAGTTCCGTCGCGAACGCGGCGATATCAACCTCTCGGCGCTGCTGGACCATGCCCTGGACGTGCGCTTCATGGTCGACGACCGGCTTCTGGCGCTGGACAGCGCACAGCGCTGGACCACTCACTCCGTATTGGCCGACCCCACGCGGCCGGTGTCGGCCGCCGCCAAGCGCGCAGAACGGCTGTACAAACAACTGATTGATATCCCAAAGGCACTGGAAGACCTGATGAAGCCATTGCCCTCGGTCATGGACCCGCTGATCGATAACTTGAGACAGCGTGAGCGCCAACAGCTCGATCCGGCACGGGTATTCATCAATCGCTACGCTGACAGCGCCGACCAGCGTGCCGTGGCGTTGCCTCTGGAAAGCCAAAGCCTGGAGGATCACTTCATCGGCCGCCTGGCCGAAGGTCTCGGACCGGTTCCCGAGACCCGTCATTACGGCGTTTATCAGCCACGCAACGGCAATCATGCCGAGAAACTGTCCAACCTGGACGTCAAGGCCCTCAATCGGATGGTCGAGGGCGTGCTGACTCATTTTAAACACCAGGACATCGGCGACATTCCCCGTGCACGCCTTGAAAGCCTGTTGCCGCTGATGGGCGACATGATGTCCAAGGCAATATTGAGCCAGGCGCACCTGCGGCGCCTGAACAAGAGCTTGGACGCCAGGGACGAGTCGATCATTCAGGCCGTTTTTGACAGCGACACTCCCGACCGCCGTCGACGGGAGGACCTCCAAGGGTTCATCCCGGATGTCTACTGCGTCACCGTCGAACGTGAAGGGCAAAGCCTGCGCCACCGCTTGGCCAATTGCCTGATGCTCACCGAACGCGGCGGCCTGGACCACCATCACTCGGGCCGCGCGATTCTCTGGACCCCGGCGTGGGGCCTGGAAAGCTTCGCGTCCCCGTCGCTAGCGAAAGAACAACTCAAGGCGCGGCTGGAAGATCCCGACGCACGCCTGGCGCTCCTGGAAAACCTTGACCCGCGCCAACGCCTGCCCCATGCCAGATATACCTTGGGGGCGTTCTGGCTGATCACCGAGCCCATCAGTGAAAACCGCCAGCAGTCGTGGATCGACCACTACATCGCACAAAGGGCGCATTGGCTAACACAGAAGCCGACCGGCAAGGCATTCTTGAATCGTTTAGCCGTGCTTCCCGCGTCGCCCCTGGAGGGCGCCGCGCAGCTCGCGCATTATTTTGTCACGCAACGCTCGCTGCCGGCCTGGTTGGGCATGGCGCCACCTGAAGAGCAGCGCCACCATGCCGAGTTGCTGGAACAATACCGACGCAACACCCTGGATGAGAAAGACTACCTGTATGAGCTGTTCTCGTTGCGCCAGCATGTCCACGACACGCTCAGCGACATGCTGGTGGACTACACCCTTTACCCCGAAGACGTGTTTATAACGCCAACACTTGCGTTGGGGGGGCAGCGGCAGAACCTCGTCGATTACGCCCTGGCGCACATCAACGAGCAGGCGAGTTCCTTCACCGTGGAATCGGGCGCCAAGACCCTGACCGAATCGACTGTCCGCCAACTCCTCGCGAACTTGAAGATTGCCAAGGACGGTCAGGACCGTCTCAAGGAAAAAATGGAAACCGACCAACCGGGCGCCCAGGCGCGTGAGCGGCGTTTCGTCCAGCAATTGCCGTGGCAGCTGTTGCAACACGCCCATGCGCTGAAACTGCAGGAGCAGTTATCGGACGCCGGCTACACCCTGATTCGCCAGGTATTCGACATGCCGGACGCCATCGCGCGAGCCGCCGTCGACGGTGCCACGGCGAGTATTCGCCCCCTTGAAATGATTGCGACACCTCGCGCCAGCATCGCCAAGGCGCTGGGCCTTTATCTGATCAGTGCCGGCACCACAGGCCCGTTGATTCTCTATGCGCCGTACTACCCAAGCCACTGTTTCAAGGAGTTCGAGAGCACGGCGCAGTTTCTCAACCAACTGAATGTACCCGGCAGGCTGCAAGACTGGATCGTTGCCCACCTGCTGGGTGCGCACAAGGCCACGTATAAAAACCTGCTGGCGGGTACCAAAGGTGCGACATCGGAAATCACCTTGGCCAATCAGCCGATCAAGGGCCACGCCATCAAACAGCTGTACCAGGACAACCGGCAGGTGATGGGACGCATGCTTGAGCATCAGCTTGACCCTGATGGCCAAGACTTCTGGGACACCATCAAGCACCTGTTGAGCAGCGGCGTGCAGCGCGCGGCAAGGTTCTTACCGGGCAAACTGCAGCTACCCTTGCTGATCTGGCAGAGCTACACCCTGTTCAAGGACTCGGCCGAGGCACTGCAACAGCACCATTGGCAGGATGCACTGCGCTCGTTCATCTTCGGTGTTGCGCGAATGGCGACGGTGGAGCAATTAGTGCGCACGCCGGTGCCCAAGGCGCAACCGCCGGTGTTCAACGAGGTGGATGAACGCGACCTGAAAACCCCTGCAGCCCCGATCGCGCCAACGCTCACGGACATCGACGTGACAGACCCCAGGCGTACGCGCCTGCAATCCTACGAAGTCAACGATGTGGCCTTGGCGGACTTGCACATACAGCCGAAAACCGGGCTCTACGCCACCTCCGATGGCAAAGCGCTCTACGGCGCAGTGGAAGGTAAGGTCTACCCGATCAAACACGCCAAGCGACTGCGAATAGCCGGCAAAGCCCCCGGCAGCGACGGCCCTCTGGTGTCCAGTACCCGTCTGCAGCGTCTGGTCCTGGAGCCGCACAATCACAGGCTGCAATACGGCAAGGCGCTTTCGCGACTGGGTAATCGCTACGTGACCCGCTTTAACGCAAAGATGTTCTTGAACATCGAAGCGACGGGTATGGAAGAGATTCGCCGCCTGTATCCCACCAAGGCCATGCAGATCATCGAAGCGCTGGATCTGGCGCGTTTCTATGCGTTCAACGCCATGCACAACCTGGTGCAACTCAAGCAGCTGACACCCGGTACCCGCCTGGAGGGGTTCCTGAGGCAATTGTTCGACGCCGACAACATCGACGAAAGCATGCTGAAAAAAATGAGAAAAGTCCTGATCCCGGTGTGCAAAGCCCTGGTGGACCCCAGCCTTGATCTGTTGAACAGCTCACGGTTCGTGGTGGGCACCGGCAGTGATCCCTCTGAAGGCGTGATAGCGTTCGTCATCGCCAAAGACCAGAGCAAGCAAGTGTTTTTCACCGAACGGTTTTTTGATCAACAACTGCACCAATACACCCATTTATTGACCGAACCGTTCGACATTGACGGCCATGCGCGAGCGGCCACGCTGATTCACGAGTTCGCCCATCTCTACACGCCCGCCCACGATATCAGCACGGCTGAATCACGCCGGCCGTTCTCGGACCTGATCGAAATCTTGACCGTGACCGGCAGGCTCGCCCGCGACAGTTTGCAGCAGATACAGCGCGAAGCCCTGTCATTGGCCACCCCGCGTCACCAGCTGTTCTCACGCTGGAACGACTTCTCGGGCATGTGGGAGAGCTTCGACTCTACGGACTCCGATGACCCCATCTTCAAAGCCGTCCAAAAGTCCACGGGCAGTACGACTGTGGAAGATGCGCGCGACGCGTTTCTGGACAGCACATCACCGGACGCCCGCATTGACACGATTCTGTGCAACGCCGACTCCATCGCCCGTCTTATCTGTGAGATGGGACGCCATCTCGACCCTATACCGACGACACCTTGAACCTAGGAGACTGGACACGCCAATTAATGAGAATAAGTGCTATATGGCAGGTTTCAACCGCTGTCTCGCCTAAATTCGTTCAACATTGATGTGCAATCGCCATGACCGCTGTTCTCGTCACGGGCCCGTGAAGTTAGAATGTGGGAAATCAGGATGGGTCAATGCGCGAACAGTCTCTATCAGAAGCCGAATATGACGCGATCACCGATGCCGCTGCGCATTGGTGCATGCGCATGCACGCCGTTGACTGCACGGAGGGCGAACGTCAGGCGTTTACCCAATGGCACGATGCCCATCCGCTGCATGCCTTTGAATATGCGGCCATGCTCGAAATCTGGGACGTCGCCGACCACCTGCCACGCCAAGAACCTGCGCCAGTGGTGGTGCCCTTCAAGCCCCGCAGCCGGGCGCGTACCTACGCAGTGGCAGCGGCGATTTGCCTGGTCGCCCTGCCCCTCGCCGCTTTTACCGGCTGGGAAGCCGGTTGGTTGCCCAGTTCCTATGAGCGCTTCGACGCCACCACGGGTTTACGCCAGGTCACCCTGGGCGATGGCAGCCAGGTGGAGCTCAACCTCGGCACCGAGCTGGTCTACAGCAACTACAAGGACCAGCGCCGGGTCACGCTGAACAAGGGCGAGGCGTTCTTCAAGGTCAGCCATGACAACGCCCACCCGTTTATCGTGCGCGCCGGCAATGGCCAGGTACGCGTCACGGGTACCCAGTTCAACGTGTGGAAATACGAAGACCAGGTACGGGTGATGCTGCTCGAAGGCTCGGTACAAATCGCCAGCGACGCAGTACACGGCAGCGTGCCCCTCACGCCCGGCATGCAGGCCAGCTATCAGCAGGGTGACGCCACGCCTCGCGTGCAGCCGATCAACCCGGACGACACCGCACTGGCCTGGCGCCAGGGCAAGCTGATCCTCGACAACCTGGCCCTGGCCGATGCGTTGCCGCTGATCAATCGTTACCTGAGCAAACCGGTGATGCTGGCCGACGCCAGCACCGGGGCGATCCGCATCGGCGGCATCTACAACATCAACGAGGTCAACAACCTCGTGCCCTCCCTGCCCAAGGTGCTGCCGGTCTACCTGACCCAGAACCAAGACGGCAACCCCGTACTCAATTCCATCCCGCGTAAAGCCCCTAAAGGCTGAGTCTTCGCCCTCCGGCGTAGGCTTGCGCGCGCCCGAAGTGTCCGTTTTTTTTACACCTGCATGCCCTGAACCGCCCACGGTGAGCGCGTTCATCGTTTTGTCATGCGCGGTGTTTCAACGCTGATACAGGGAGGTGAAGCGGTTGTGCAGTGGCTGGGTAGCCTGGGCTTTAAGGGTCGCTGTCTCACGGCTGATACAGTGCGGCCATCATTTTGCCTCGCATTAAACGCAACCCATTGAATAACCAAGATAAATAAAAAGCGGCACGGCTTCTGCTCTCTCCCTTACAACGCTGTTTAGGGTCAGCGTGAAGAATAAGGAATGCCGCCGTGATCACACTCACTCAAGGTTCGATGAACGTACTGCTGGTCAGCTGTGTACTCAGCGCCAGCATCAGTCTTCCGACCCTGGCAGCTGACGGCGTGATCGTGACCGGCCGCGACGTACAAGGGCACATGTACGGTCGACCTTCATTCGGTAAAGACCCCTACCCCACCACCGCCAACGCCAATCCAAGCCACGAGATCCTTGGTTCCACGGGTGAGCTCAGTGACATGGACATCGGTGGCATCGCCAGCGGCTCGGGCATTACCCGCGCCATCCTGCCCAACGGAAACATTCCGGGCCTGAACAACACCCAAAACAGTGTCTCAACACTCGGTTCCGGCTCAGCCGCCGGTCACGGTGCCGGGGCTTCCGTGGGTGGGCAGATCAGCGATTCGATCCAGCGTGGCATGGCGCCCTTGAACAACATCGGCAGCATGATGGGGGGCAAATAATGAACCGTTCCCTGCTCCTTCTGGCCCTGCTGGGCAGTGCCTCGGCGATGGCCGACAACACCGCGGTGATCAACAACAGCGGCCAAGCCTACAACGGCAACGTGATGATCAACCAGGCGGCGGGCAACCAGCAGCAAACCGCCAACAACCGCGCCGTCGCACTCGGTGGTCAGGGCACCACCCGCAATATCCAGAACATGAACGGCAAGGTCGACCCCTCTCTGGCCGCCAAGGCAGCGATCGAGGGCACCTCTTTTACCAATGGCAACGGCATGTTGGGCATCAACCAGTCAGCCGGGGCCAATAACCAATCAGTCAATGCCGTGCGGATCAGCATCAACCCTGGTCCGCAAGCCATAGACGACAGCGTCCTGTTGCAACAGAACACGACGACGCTGGCAACCGACTCAGGGCTCACCCCCACCACTGGCAGCCGCCAGGTCGTGACAAGCGACCAGGCCTTCACAGGCAGCCGAGGAGTGATTCAGGTGAACCAGAGTGCTGGGGTGGGGAACCGAGTGGCTAACACCCTGGGCATCACTATCAAGTAACAGCTTGGTAGCACTGGCTAGACCGTACCAACACTTAACCAACTAATTAGAAGCAAGGAGAAACACCATGAAACCTCAAATGGCCCTGAAACCACTGGTTTTCGCTCTCGCCGCCCTGATGGCTGCTGCTGCTCAAGCAGGTGGTGGCTGGCATCCTGCGCCTCAACCAACCGGTGTGGTTGCCTCCGTGGTCACGGATGTACAAAACAGCGTCGGCAACAAGTTTGACGACACCAAAACCGAAAACAACGCCTCTGCCGATGGCTCGGTGACCGGCAATAGCGGTAACGTCGGTGTGAACGTTCAAGCCGGCAGCGGCAACCAAGCCGACAACTCTGGCGCGATTTCCAGCGCCAAAGGCGACTTCGCCACCGTATTTGCCGTGGTCGATGTGAATCAAAACAGCGGGCTGAACAACTTCGTCAACAAAGGCACGCAAAACAACGCCTCCCTGGACAACTCGGCTAACGGTAACTCCGGCAACCTGGGCTACAACGGCCAGGCCGGTCAAGGCAACCAAGGCAAAAACAACCTGGCGATCACCACGGCTGATGGCAAAAACATCGCAGCGGCCGCCAACACCGAGCAAAACTCGCTCGCCAACAACTACCTCAATACCGCGGCTACCGGGTACGGCCATCACGGCGGCAAACCTCAGTACGTGTCCAACAACTCCAGCCTCGACAACTCGGTTAACCGCAACTCCGGCAACGTGGGTGTGAACCTGCAATCCGGTGCCGGCAACCAAGGCAGCAACAGCCTGTCGATCGGCCAGGGTTGCAGCGTCTGCGCCAGCGGCGTGCGCTTCTGATCCAAAGGGGCCTTGGCAACAAGGCCCTTTTTTACTCCCTGTTTTTTATATCAGTAGCCAGCAGGTCACACGATCATGCGCCTCGCGACCCTCACCCTCCTGATGTTGCTCACCGGCCCTACATGGGCAGGCACCATGGCGATCTCCGCCATGCCTGGCGGTGCAGTCATCTACAAGAAGGTCGAGAGTATCCGTGAGCGCCGGTTCGCCAACCTGGTGGAACAGAAAACCGATTTCAGCTGCGGTGCTGCGGCACTCGCCACCATTCTGCGCCAGGGCTATTGGCTGGACGTAGACGAAGACCACGTCATCAAAGGCATGCTGGTCAATGCGGACCAGGACCTGGTACGCACCCAGGGCTTTTCCATGCTGGACATGAAGCGCTACCTCGAAAGCATCGGCATGCGTGCCCGGGGCTACAAGATCGGGCCAGACACCCTGGTGACCGTGAAGATCCCTGTGGTGGTGCTGCTGGAAATTCGTGGCTACAAGCACTTCGTGGTATTGCAGCGCGCGGACAAGGACTGGGTCTATATCGGCGACCCCGTGCTGGGCCATAAGCGCTATTCACACGACGACTTCGTCAAGGGCTGGAATGGCATCGTTTTCGCCGTGCTGGGTGAAGGCTACGACAAGGCCAATGCCTTGCTCGACCCGCCCACGCCACTGACCGCCAAGAACCAGTTGAATGAGTTCAGGCCCGTAGGCGATGCCGAGCTGATGGATTTCGGTTTCATCCAGAGCGACTTCTTCTAAAGAAGCGCAATAAGGGGCAGGACGCTCCAGGAGCGAAAGATGAACACTTCCCGTTGGCTGACGGTCTTGTGTCTGGCAGCCTCAATGCCCGCTTATGCTTCATCAGGGTTCAAACCGATCGAACTCAAGGATTCGGAAATGGCCGAGCTGCGCGGCCGCTACGTGATGCCGGGGCGGATCATCAGCTTCGGCATTGTCATGAGCAGCACCTGGACCAATGCCGTGGGTGACACCATCACCGGCAAAGCCAGCATGCAAGTCGATTCATCGACCATTACCCCCCAGTTTTATGTGCAGACCACCGGCTCGGCAGGCACAGGTACGAACCAGAATACCGGCACCGGCAACGTCACCGGAGGCGCTGGCCTGGGCACTGGCACCGGCGTGACACAAAGCGTGCGCACCGCCGGCGACGGCAACACGGCGTACAACAATGTCGGTATCAACGTCACTGAAAACGGCTTTGCGCCTTCCAATATTGTGCAATCGGGGCAAGTCTTGGTGGCCGGCGGTACGGTTACCGGCGACAGCGCGGCGGGCCGCGTAAGCGTATCGGCCAACAATGGCGGCTTGCAGATGGCGATCCAGGCCAACCATAACCAAGGCAATAGCCTCCAGCAGATTGGCGGCGGCCAAGTGCTGCAAGGCACGGTGTTGACCGGGAATACCAACTTCGTCAACAACATGACCCAGCTCAACGTGGTAATGGGCAATAACGGACTGAACAACCCGGCGTTGAACTGCAATTTGGATCAACTTAAAGGCCTACGCACTCTCGGTTATTGAACTACGCTGACCCTCGACACTTTCGCATTAGAAAAGGACGGCTTATTTCATGCATCGATCGTTATCGTTACGTGCGGTGGTCTGTTTAAGTACGCTCTTGCCAGCATCCATGCTGTATGCCGCGCCAGACGCCGATATCGAGACCCTCAAACAAGAACTCCTGGAACTCAAGCAGCGGTACGAAGTGCAGCAAAAAGCCCTGGCGGTATTGGAGCAAAGGGTACGCCAGGTTGAGGATCAACCGGCGACACCGGCGCCCAAGCGCCTGGCGAAATCCCCGGCAGACTTCCAGAAGGCCAGCGGTGCAACCGTCGCCGGTACCGGCGCTGCGGCCGCCTCGGGTGGTGCAGGCGGCGGCGGCAGTTCCTATGGTCAGTCTCTCAAGGACGATTCGGCGCCTGCGCAAAGCGTCAGTAACCTCTATAACGAGGCCAGCGGCTTTTTCGGCAATGGCAAGTTCAGCTTTGAAACCGGTGTCACTTATGCGCGTTACGACGCCCGCCAGTTGACGCTTAACGGCTTCCTGGCGCTGGACTCGATCTTCCTCGGCAATATCAACCTGGACCGGATCAAGTCGGACAACTGGACCCTTGACCTGACCGGTCGCTACAACCTCGATAACCGCTGGCAGTTTGATGTGAACGTACCGGTGATCTACCGCGAATCGACCTACCAGTCGGGCGGTGCCGGTAACAATGGCAACGCCACATCGGAAGAGTCGGTGACCCGCGACCCGACCATCGGCGACGTCAACTTCGGCGTGGCGTACAAATTCCTGGATGAAACCCCCACCCTGCCGGATGCGGTGGTGTCGGTACGCGTCAAGGCGCCAACCGGTAAAGAGCCCTTTGGCATCAAGCTGGTCAGGTCTACCGCCAACGACAACCTGTATGTCCCGGAAAACCTGCCTACGGGTAACGGTGTCTGGTCGATTACTCCCGGCATATCCCTGGTCAAGACGTTCGACCCGGCCGTGCTGTTTGGTTCGCTGTCCTACACCCACAACTTCGAAGAGTCATTCGATGACATCAGCAGTGACGTCAACCAGAAAGTCGGCGGCAAGGTCAGCCTTGGCGACAGCTTCCAGGTCGGCATGGGCGTTGCCTTCGCGCTGAACGAGAAGATGAGTATGTCGTTCTCAGTCTCCGACCTGATACAGCGCAAGAGCAAGCTCAAACCTAATGGCGGGGATTGGCAATCGGTGGTGTCCAGCGACGCCAACGCCGGCTACTTCAACGTCGGGATGACGATTGCCGCATCGGACAACCTGACGATAGTGCCGAACCTGGCGATCGGGATGACGGATGATGCGCCGGACTTTACGTTCAGCCTGAAGTTTCCGTATTACTTTTGATTGAGGAGGGGCTGCTTCGCCGCCCAACGCGGGCGGTGCGACAAGCCCGTTTACCACAACAAAGGAAAAGCCCCGCAACGATAAGGGTCGTTGCGGGGCTTTTCGGTTTACCCGCCCTAGCGGATCTGGTGTTTGTGCAGCAACCGGTAGAACGTGGGCCGGGACACCCCCAGCACGCGGGCGGCGACACTCAGGTTGTCACTGTGCCGGTTGAGCACATCGCACAGTGCCTGGCGTTCGGCGCGGTGCTTGTAGTCTTCCAGTGTAGCCATGGGCGGCGAAATTGCCTGCCGGCCCTGCAATCCCAGATCAACGGCTTCGATTTGGCGCCCTTCGGCCAGTACCAGGCCGCGGCGCACGCGGTTGGCCAACTCGCGGACATTGCCCGGCCAGGCGTGCTCGCCCATGGCGATCAGGGCGTCGTCACTGAAGCTGCGGGGGCGGCGGCCGGTTTCCTGGCTGTAGAACCGTGAAAAGTGGTTGGCCAACATCGCGACGTCGCCATGGCGTTCGCGTAATGGCGCGGTGACCACTTGCAAGACGTTGAGGCGGTAATACAAGTCTTCGCGGAAGGTGCCCTTCTCCACCGCGGCCTCGAGATCGACGTGAGTCGCCGCCAGTACGCGCACATCCACGGGAATCGGTTGGCTGCCGCCCACGCGTTCGATCTGCTTTTCCTGCAGAAAACGCAACAGATTGGCTTGCAGTTCCATCGGCAGATCGCCGATTTCATCGAGAAACAGCGTGCCGCCGTTCGCGGCTTCAATACGTCCGACCTTGCGCTGATGGGCACCGGTGAATGCCCCCTTTTCATGCCCAAACAGTTCGGATTGGATCAAGTGTTCCGGGATCGCCCCGCAGTTGATCGCCACAAACGGTTTGGCGTGGCGCTGGGATTGACGATGCAGGGTCTTGGCCACCAGCTCTTTGCCGGTACCACTGTCGCCACGGATCAACACCGGGGATTCGGTGGGCGCCAGCTTGGAGAGCAATTTGCGCAGTTCGCGGATCGGCCGACTGTCTCCCAGCAGTTCATGCTCGGGTTCGTCCACCGGCGTCTGACCCTTGCCCCGTAAGCGTGCCATGCCGAACGCGCGTCCCAGGGTCACCTGTACGCGGGCAACGTCGAAGGGCAAAGTATGGAAGTCGAAAAACCACTCGCAGACGAAGTCACCGACGTTCTGCAGGCGCAACACGTCCTGGCTGAGTACGGCGATCCATTCCGTGCCGCTGCGGCCGATCAGCTCCTTGACCGCTTCCGGACGCTCCAGATGGTAGGGCTGCAGGCGCAACAGGCCGACATCACAGGATCGGTCACCCACCGCTTCCAACGTACAGCTGTCGACGGCCCACCCCGCCGTCCGCAAACCGGGCAACAGACCGTGGCAGTCGTCACAGGGGTCAACCACTAGCAATCGACGTTGAACGGGGGGTCCACCCATGACTGTTCCTTGGCGTCAAAATTGTTAAAGTTATTTAGAAACAACAGTTTGTGACGTCTGCTGCTAACCCTAGCAAGGTCTTGACGCGGGGCTTGTACCGTTTCGCTATAAGTCTGGGCAAAAAGCCACTTTCGCGCGTTTACGCCAAAAAAGTTAGGCACTGCCAGAACTTTCATTCAGCTTTCAAAACAGCCGCTTACATGACGCCCATCACTAAAAGTTGAAAATAGTTGCTCTAACATGTGACCCGTACCCCGCCATCGTGCATCAGTACAAGTAACCCGCCGCACGGTCAGCCCAACCGCCGGCACTCACTTGAATGGGCAATGAGAGAGAACCCACATGAACGCCCCGCTCCGCATCAACGAAGCTCTTTTGATCGCAGACCGTGCTTTCCAACCCTTTCAGTGCGTGGCCTGGCACGATGGCAACGGCGCCCTGAGCCTGAGCGTCATCGACCGTACCAATAACCGTATCGGCAGCAAACAACTGTCGTCGAGTGCCTATACCGACCCGGCGCAACTGGAAAACTTGCTGTTGCAAGCGCGTGCCGAACTCGACAAAGATGGCCACCAGTTGCAGTCCTGGGTAATGCCAAAGTAAGTCGACCGTGTAACTTGCGCGCCATGTGTTAACGGCGCGCAAGTTCAGAGTTAGAACACGCGTCGCTTAAGGTGCCGCGAGAATAAACCGTTCGATTGCTTCGGCGGCGCCATCTTCGATGTTGCTGCCCGTCACCACACTGGCCTGGCGCTTGACGGTTTCTTCCGCCTGCCCCATGGCAATCGACAACCCGGCCACCTGAAACATCGCCGGGTCATTGCCACCATCGCCAATCGCCGCCGTTTGCTCCATGGGCACACCCAGGTGTGCCGCCAAGGTCTTCAAGGCCTCGCCCTTGTTGGCCAGCATCGCGGTCACGTCCAAGTACACCGGTTGCGAACGCGACACCTGGGCCAGCCCCTGCACCTTGGGTTGCAATCGCGCCTCCAGCTCTACCAATAATTGCGTGTTGTGACTCGCGGCGACGATCTTGTCGACCCGGTCCAGGTAGGGCTCGAAACTCTCCACCACCACCGGCCCATAGCCCAGGCCATTCGCCTCGCGCGGCTCCATCGGCCCTGACGGGTCACGGCGCAGCCAGTCGCCATCGGCAAACACCCACACTTCCACCTCCGGCTCCGCTGAAAACAGCGCCAGGGTAACCAGCGCCGCTTCCGCCGGCAGATGATGGGCAACCAGGATGCTGCCATCCGGGTTGATCAAGGTACCGCCATTGAAGCCCGCCACCGGCACATCGATCCCAAAGGTTTCGATCAGGTGCAGCATGGCCTTGGGCGGGCGCCCGCTGGCCAGGCTGAACAACACTCCGGCTTCGCGCAAGGCGCGCACCGCGTCGGCGGTGCGTTGGCTGAGGCTATGATCGGGATGCAGCAAGGTGCCGTCCACGTCACTGAGGATAAAACGGATGGGATGAATCGCTGCGTCACTCATCCGAGGCTGTGCCAGCTGCGGCCATCACGGGCCAGCAAAGCGTCAGCAGCGGCCGGGCCATCCTCACCCGCCTTGTAGGCCTGGATCCCGTCATCTTCCTTCCACGCATCGAGGAATGGCTGCACCGCACGCCAGCCGTTCTCGATGTTGTCGGCACGCTGGAACAAGGTCTGGTCGCCGGTCATGCAGTCGTAGATCAGGGTTTCGTACCCGGTAGACGGTTGCATCTCGAAGAAGTCCTTATAGGCAAAGCCCAACTGGATATTGGCCATGTCCAGGGTCGGCCCCGGCTTTTTCGCCAGCAGGTCGAACCACATGCCCTCATTCGGTTGGATCTGGATCTTCAAGTAGGTCGGCTTGAGCTCATCGACCTCGGTGTCGCGAAACTGCGCATACGGCGCGGGCTTGAAGCAGATGACGATTTCGGTGTCGCGCACGCTCATGCGCTTGCCGGTGCGCAGGTAGAACGGCACGCCGACCCAACGCCAGTTGTCGATCATCACCTTGAGGGCGACGAAGGTCTCGGTGCTGCTGTCAGGCGCCACGTTGGCTTCTTCGCGATAGCCCGGCAATTGTTTACCGCCAATTTCGCCGGCGGTGTACTGCCCGCGTACCGAGTTGGCCCGCGCATCCTCCAGGGACCAAGGGCGTACGGCGCCAATCACCTTGGCTTTCTCGCCGCGCACGGCGTCGGCGCCAAAGGCTGCAGGCGGCTCCATGGCCACCATCGCCAGCAGTTGGAACAGGTGATTGGGCACCATGTCGCGCAACGTGCCGGTTTTTTCGAAGAAATTGCCCCGTGTTTCTACGCCGACGGTTTCGGCGGCGGTGATTTGCACGTGGTCAATGTAATGGTTGTTCCAGAACGCTTCGAACAGCACGTTGGAGAAACGGCTGATCAGGATGTTCTGCACCGTTTCCTTGCCCAGGTAATGGTCGATGCGATAGATCTGCTTCTCGCTCATCACCTTGAGCAGGCTGGCGTTCAGCGCTTCGGCGGTGGCCAGGTCGGAGCCGAAGGGCTTCTCGATGACCACGCGACGGAAACTGTCGTCGGTCTCCGTCAGCAGGCCGGCACTGCCCAGGCGCTGCACCACGTCGCTGAAGAAGCGCGGTGCGGTTGCCAGGTAGAACACCGCGTTGCCGGTGCCGCTGTCGGCGATCTTCTTGCCGATGTCGACGTAAGTGCTGTCGTCGAGAAAATCGCCCTCGACGTAGCTGATGCCCTTGGCCAATTGCGCCCACAGTTGTGGGTCGAGGGCGTTATCCGCGTTGCCCTTGACCTTGCTCGCGGCCTCGGTACGAATGAAGTCCTCGAGTTTCTTGGCGAAATCGGCATCGCTGATGGCGTTGTGATCAACGCCGACAATGCGCAAGCCATCGGCCAGCAGCCCATCCCGACTGAGGTTGTACAACGCCGGCATCAGCAGGCGCTTTACAAGGTCACCATGGGCACCAAACAGAAACAGGGTGGTGGGCGGAGCGGGTTCGGCCTTGAGTTTCTTGCCGTTGGCGGTCATTTTTTGGAAGTCTCCACGTGACCACCAAAGCCGAAGCGCATGGCAGAGAGCATTTTGTCACCGTAGGTGCTTTGCTGGCGCGAGCGGAAGCGTGCGAACAAGGAGGTGGACAACACCGGTACCGGCACGGCTTGTTCCATGGCGGCTTCGATGGTCCAGCGGCCTTCGCCACTGTCGGCAACCGAGCCGGAATAGCCCTCCAGTTTCGGGTCGGTGGCGAGGGCGTCGGCGGTCAGGTCCAGCAACCAGGACGACACCACACTGCCACGGCGCCAGACTTCGGCGATATCGGCGACGTTGAGGTCGAAGCGCTGGTCTTCCGGCAGGTTTTCCGAGTTCTTGGTCTTGAGGATGTCAAAACCTTCGGCAAACGCCTGCATCATCCCGTACTCGATGCCGTTGTGGATCATCTTGACGAAGTGACCGGAGCCCGCAGGGCCGGCGTGGATATAACCCTGCTCGGCACGCGGGTCGGCGCTGGCGGAACGGTCCTTGGTGCGCGGAATGTTGCCCAGGCCCGGCGCCAGGCTCTTGAAGATAGGATCAAGGCGCTGCACGGTCTGGGCGTCGCCACCGATCATCATGCAATAGCCACGCTCCAGGCCCCACACGCCGCCGGACGTGCCGACATCGACGTAGTGCAGGCCTTTTTCAGCCAGGGCCTTGGCCCGGCGAACGTCGTCCTTATAGTTGCTGTTACCGCCGTCGATGATTGCATCACCGTCTTCGAGCAGCGTACTCAATTCATTGATGGTGTCTTCAGTGGGCGCGCCTGCCGGCAACATCACCCACACCGTGCGCGGTTTCTGCAGCCCGGTCACCAGCGCCTTGAGGTCGGCAACGCCGGTGGCGCCCTCTTCACTCAGGCCTTTTACAAATGCTTCGTTACGGTCGTAAACAACGGTGGTATGCCCATTGAGCATCAGGCGCCGTGCAATATTCCCGCCCATGCGGCCTAGTCCGATAATCCCCAGTTGCATGTGCTGATGCTCCTAACTACTAAAAAATGTGTGACATAGTTTATAGCGCAATGAGGCTAATGAGGGTTAGTCCAGAGCGGATCCGTGTAGTTTCATGACAAAAAAGTAGCCATCATTTCACCATCACGGCGATAAAAGTCACAGGACCGTCAAAAATAAAAAAGTTCCCTTGTTCCAAAAAAGAATTCAGAATTGCTTCCGACTGATGCCGAGAACCTCGAATCAAGCGTTCTGGCACCGCGATCTACCGGCTATTTGCGAGGTAAGCAATGAGCACAGCACAGATGACCCGCCCGCCACAGACCCTCTACGTCAACATCCGTCGTGATGAGTTGCGTCAGTTGAAGGACGAACGCGATCAACTGCAGCAGGAAGTCCTGCGCCTGCGTTCGCACATCATCCAAGCCCAGCTGGACCAGCCTTCCAGCGCCCAGCCTGCACTCTGCTAAGCCTCGTCACCACTTTGTAAGATAACGGCTACATAAATCTCACAAAGTTTTCACATGCCCCTCCCGATACTCCCGCCCGAAGGGCCACCCCATGCAAGGGTGGCCTCTGTTGCGTGCGCCCCTGCGCGTCAACTGAAAAATTATCGGGTTGGAGCGCTGGATGGCGATGTTCAAACGCAGCACCACGTCTGCGAAAGGCTTTGATTGGGCCGGTTTTGGCTGGTTGTTTCTGTTTTTCTGGTACTTCTCGGGTATTACCCAACTGCTGATCCAACTGACCGGCACCTCCGGTTTCAGTGGCTTTCGCCAAGCTTTTTTCATGAGTGCGCTGTGGCTGGCGCCGATGCTGCTGTTCCCTCGCCGTACGCGCCTGCTCGCCGCCTTGATCGGTGTGGTGCTATGGGCGTGCTCCATGGCCAGCCTGGGTTATTTCTTCATCTACCAGCAGGAATTCTCCCAAAGCGTCATCTTCATCATGTTCGAGTCGAACATCTCTGAAGCCGGCGAATACGCCACCCAGTATTTTGCCTGGTGGATCGTGCTGGCGTTCATCGCCCACACCGCCTTCGCCGTATTCCTGTGGACGCGCCTGCGCCCGGTCTACCTGCCTCGCGGCCAGTCGATGCTGGCAGCCGCAGCGATTGTTGTGGCGGTGGTGGGTTATCCGCTGGTCAAGCAGATAGCCACCAGTGACAACATGGAACAGGCCATCGATCGCTTTGAAACCCGTATCGAACCCGCCGTGCCGTGGCAGATGATCGTGGCGTACCGTCGCTACACCGAACAGCTGGACAACATGCAAGGCATGCTCACCAGCGCCAGCCAGATCCCGCCCTTGAAGAACCTCAAGGACAGCATGGCCGGCCAGCCGTCCACGTTGGTGCTGGTGATCGGCGAGTCCACCAACCGTCAGCGTATGAGCCTCTATGGCTACCCGCGCAACACCACGCCCGAGCTGGACAAGCTGCGCGACCAACTGGCCGTGTTCAATAATGTCATCACCCCGCGCCCCTACACCATCGAAGCGCTGCAGCAGGTGCTGACCTTCGCCGACGAAGAAAACCCGGACCTGTACCTCAAGACCCCGTCGATTGTCAGCGTGATGAAGCAGGCCGGCTACAAGACCTACTGGATCACCAACCAGCAGACCATGACCAAGCGCAACACCATGCTCACGACGTTCTCGGAACAGGCCGACGAGCAGGTGTACCTGAACAACAACCGCAACCAAAACGCCCGCCAATACGACGGTGACGTGCTCGCGCCCTTCTCCAAGGCCCTGGCCGACCCTGCCGAGCGCAAGTTCATCGTGGTGCACTTGCTGGGCACTCACATGAGCTACCAGTACCGCTACCCGCCGACCTTCGATAAGTTCACCGACCGCCAGGGCGTGCCGGATGGCGTCAGTGATGCACAGTTGCCGACCTACAACAGCTACGACAATGCCGTGCTGTACAACGACTTTGTGGTGTCGAGCCTGATCAAGGACTACGCCAAGACCGACCCCAACGGCTTCCTGCTGTACCTGTCGGACCACGGTGAAGACGTCTTCGACTCCGCCGGCCACAGCACCCTGGGCCGCAACGAAGGCAAGCCGACAGCGCCGATGTACACCATCCCGTTCATGGCCTACGCCTCACCGAAATGGCGCGAAACCCACGACTGGAGTTTCGCCGGCGACCTGCAACGCCCGTACAGCAGTTCGCAGTTGATTCATACCTGGGCCGACCTGGCCGGGCTGAGTTTCGATGAATGGGACCGCAGCAAGAGCCTGGTCAGCGACAGCTTCAAGCCACGCCCCTTGTTGATCGGCAACCCCTACGAGCGGCAGCAGAAAGGCTTGATCGACTTCAGCCTGATCAAACCGAAAAAGGCCACCACCGAGGTGGTACTCCAAGCACCGCTGTAACAGAAAGATAATAATCATTCTCGTTTAAGCCTAAAGTTCCACGCCTCCTTTCGTCTTTGAGCCAAGGCCTTCTCTTACTGAGAAGGCTGCAAAGACGACAAGGAGTCTTCCGCGATGTTTGCGCCCTTTACCCGTTCCATGACCTTTACCCTCGGCCTCTTCAGCGTGGTGGTGAGCCCGGACCTGCTGGCTGAAACCGACCCCGAAAGCTACACCCTCAAAGACAACACCCTCGAACTCGGTGCCACGCGCATCAGTGCCGACGGCCTCGGGGCTACCACCGAGCACACCGGGGCCTACACCACCGGTTCGATGAGCACCGCCACCCGCCTGAACCTGTCCGTCAAGGAAACCCCGCAGTCCATCTCGGTGATCACTCGCCAGCAAATGGATGACTTCAACCTCAACACCTTGACCGAAGTGCTGCGCCAGACCACGGGCATCAACGTCCAGCACAACGACTCCGACCGTGTGTCCTATTCGTCCCGTGGCTATGGCATCAACAACTTCCAGATTGACGGGATGCTCAACACCTTCGGCTACATGAAGTCGGATTCCGATACCATCATCTACGACCGCATCGAGGTGGTTCGCGGTGCCACGGGCTTGACCACCGGCGCCGGCGACCCGTCGGCCACGGTGAACATGGTGCGCAAGCGCCCCACCGCCCAGTGGCAGGCCAAAACCGGCATCAGCGGTGGCAGCCATGACAACTACTACAGCTACGTGGATGTCGGCGGCCCCCTGGCGTACGACGGCAAGCTGCGCGGGCGAACGGTGCTGGCCTACCGCGACAGCCAGTCGTTCCGCGACAACTACGGGCTGCAGCGGGCCGTCGGCTACGGCATTCTCGAAGGCGACCTATCAGACGATACCGTGCTGGCCGTGGGCTTTGATTACCAGAACAAACAGGTACAAGGCACTTCCTGGGGCACCGTGCCTTACTGGAACAGCCAGGGTGGCAAGGCCGGGCTCTCACGCTCCACCAATATGGCGGCGCACTGGAGTTCCTGGCCACTGACGGACAAGACCATCTTCGCCACCCTCGACCATCGCCTGGGCGGCGACTGGCATGTGAAGGCCGCCTACACCCATCGACAAAGCGACACGGATGGCAAGGTGTACTACGGCGGTGCGGGGTTCCCCAACGATGACCGCAGCGGCATGACGGCATGGGCAAGCCATATGCTCGGCACCTCGAGAATGGAGGCGGTTGACCTCAACCTCGCCGGCAGCTACGCGTTGCTGGGTCGCGAGCATGAACTGATGATGGGCTATGGCGAGGCCACGCAACGCGACGTCTCCCCCTTCATGCGCAGCAGCCTGCCTGCCAGCTACTACAGCATCGAAGACTGGAAACACATGGGCGGGATCGACAAGTTTGCCGACACCGTCACCGACCTCAAGGGCGAGCACAGCAGCAAGCAGCAGAAGGCCGGCTACCTGGCCACGCGCCTGAGCCTGACCGAGCGCTTACATGCGGTACTGGGCAGCCGTTACGGCAGTTGGGAACTGGTCAGCGCGGCGCCTGCCTATAACGCCGACAACCAACTGACCGCCGCCAACAAGACCCGCCAGACCCACAACGATATGTGGACGCCCTATGCCGGGCTGCTCTACGACATCACCCCGCAATACACCGTTTACGCGAGCTACACCGACATCTTCAAGCCGCAAAGCCTAAAGGACGCCAGCAAGAAATACCTGGAGCCCGTAGTGGGCAGCAACTATGAGGTGGGGCTCAAGGGCAGTCTGCTGGAGGAGCGACTGAACGTGGCGGCTGCGTATTTCTGGAGCACACAGGACAACGTCGCGGAGCGGGATGATTCGGTACCGCCGAACCCGACCACAGGCGAGGAGTACTACAAGTCCGGTGGTAAAGGTAACAAGGTGAATGGCTTCGAGCTGGAGGTGGCCGGCGAGGTGATGCCGGACTGGAACCTGACGGCAGGCTATACCTATACCCACTCGGTGAATGGCTCGGACAAGCGCAATAACACCGGCCAGCCGCTGAACCTGCTGAAGGTGTCCAGCGCCTACCGGTTACCGGGCTCATGGCGCAACCTGACGGTCGGCGGCGCCGTGAACTGGCAGAGCGAAATCTATGATTTCAGCAACAGGCCGACAGGCGCACGGGACAGCGACGGAAACCGGATCACCACGCGGGCGAAAATCACCCAGCAGGCCTATTCCGTGGTCAACCTGATGTCGCGCTACCAGTTTGACGAACATGTTTCGGCGTCGGTCAACGTCAACAATCTATTTGATAAAAAATATTACGAGCGCGTCGGTTTCTATAACGGCGTGTATTGGGGGGACCCACGTTCGATCACCTTGGCACTGGATTGGAAGCTGTAAGACTTTTTAACCAGGAGTTAACGAAATTGTTAACTTCTGGTCTTTTTTCGCGTTAATTCCTACTTAATAAACCGACTCCACACTCGCCCCATGAATCTGATCAAGGACAGAGCGGATACCGATCACTTTTAATGGGAACACTGCCATGAAACTCTCCACCTTGATGCTTGCCACCCTGATGACCCTGACCTCCGCCGCGGCCTTTGCCGAAGGCGGTTCGGAGCGCTCGAAGGCGTTCTACAACGACTTCGCGTTCATGCAGCAAAAGACCCACGGCACCGCTGAACAAACCGCGCAGGCCGATGGAAAAAACATGAAGAAAGAGGCGGCCGATAAATCCACCGCCGAGCAACAACCGAATACTTGATTCAACTGCGCATTTGATTTAACCGCACTGCCCTTTACCATTCCGCTCCTATGGCTAAGGTGAACTTGGCGCCATTTAATGGCGCCTTTTTTTTGCCACTTATTGATTAAAGTGGTTTGTTCCAGAACAACATGCGCCCATGGGCCGGATCAAATTTCGAGTCATCAAAGCCGAACTTTCGATACGCCGCTTGAGCCACATCATTGCCCTCCAGCACCTCCAAAGTGATCTTGCAGCAGCCCCGCTGCCGGGCGATTTCCTCGACCTTCTGCAGCATTTTCTGGCTCAACCCCAAACCACGAAAAGCACCCATCACCACCACGTCGTGGACGTTGACCAGCGGGCGGCACGCAAACGTGGAGAAACCTTCAAAGCAGTTCACCAGCCCCGCCGGCTCACCCCCCACAAACGCCAGCACGCTGAACGCATGGGGGCGCTTTGCCAGTTCACCCGGCAGTTGCTCCAGCAGGTCGGCGGGCAGGCTGTGGCCTCCGCCCATCGGGTCTTCGGCGTAATGGTTGAGCACATGGCCAATCGCTTCGGCATGCACGGGGTTGGTGTAGCTGGCTTGCAGCACCAGGATATCTGGGGTGTCCATTTCCATCCTCGATCACGATTACAAGGGAATCGCTCCCTGTGAGGGGCACGATTGTAAGCGTGGAGCAGGAGGCAGATGAAGGAGATTAACTACAAATATGCGCATGAAAGCGCGAAGGTTGACCCTTCGAAAATTCGCAATCAGCCGATTCCGAGGTTTTTTCGCACAGACGTCAGCCAAAGCGCTGCAATTGCATTTCTTGCAGACGGCTCAGTGTCCTGCGAAACGGGAATTCCAGATAGCCCTCGGTATAGAGGCTCTCCAAAGGCACCTGCGCCTCGATAAATAACGGCACTTTGCGGTCGTAGCACTCGTCCACCAGGGCGATAAACCGACGTACGCTGTCATCGTGCACCGACAACGCCGGCAATTCGCGATCACCGGCCACCACACGCAGGGCACCGTCTTCGGTGCCGCGTGCAATCCGGCCCGGGCGTTTCTGCGCGCTGAGGTTGGGCACTTCGCCCAGCAGGATCGCCTTGAAGCGATCGCACAACAGCATGAAATCCATTGCGGCCAGGGGCTGTTCGCACAGGTCGGCGTAGCGGCACCAGAGCACGGTGGCGCCGGACCGCACGGCGACGATGGAACGATGCCCCACGACAACCGGCCCGCTGTGGGTGGGCTGGCCTTCGGCCAACTGCTCGAACACGCCCGCCAGCGCCTCGGGCTGATTGACCCAGTAGCGCTGAATACCCGCGCCCGGGTGCAACCGGTGATCCTCCCCGCCGTCCACCGTGACCACTTGCATGTGCTGCTTTATCGCCGCGATCCCCGGCAAAAAACGCTCCCGGTTGAAGCCATCGGCATACAACTGATCGGGCGGTTGGTTGGACGTGCAGACCATCACCACACCCTCCTCGAACATCACCTGGAACAGGCGCCCGAGGATGATCGCGTCACCAATGTCATTGACGAACAGTTCATCGAAACACAACACGCGCACTGCCTGGCTCAGTTCCCGCGCCAAGGCCTGCAAGGGGTCGTGAGTACCGGTCAGTTGGAACAAGCGCTGATGCACCCACCCCATGAAGTGATGAAAATGCTGGCGGCGCGCAGGCACCCGCAGGCTTTGGTAGAACTGATCCATCAACCAGGTCTTGCCACGCCCGACCGGCCCCCACAGGTACACACCGGCAATCGGCGCCTGGCCGTGGTGCAGGGCATGGTGGCAGGCTTGCAGGGCATCCACCGCCTGGCGCTGGGCGTCGTCGGCAACGAAACCCGGTTGAGCAATGGCGTGTTGGTAGGCAGCGAGGGGCGAGTCGAAAGTCATGCCCGCCAGTATGACCTACAGGGAAATATCCAGCCGTGAAATCTTGCCCTGCGCATTCAACCGAAAGGTGTAGCGCAGCTCCAATGGGCTGCCGGGGAAATTGCCGGACACCACATTGCTGACCAACACCTTGCCGGTACGATGTTGCACCTTGAGCACTTCGACCCGTGGCTGGTAACGACGCCCGGTGTCTTCCATCCAGCGCGCAATGGCGGCGGTGCCAACACGGTGCTGGCCCTCATCGAACACGTTGGCATCCTCGGCAAAACACTCGGCGACAGCCGAAGTGTCACGGGTATTGGCCGCCGCGAGATAGGCCGCAATGGCCGGCGCCAACTCAGGGATAGACATGGCACAGCTCCTTTCTAGATGATTTGTGCGGCCATGCTAAGCCAGGGTTGTGTCAGTTTTTGTCAGGAGTAAACGGCGCGGACTCACTCTGCTCCATCAACTTGCGCCAGGCCCGCAGCCAGTCACTGCGGCGCCCCGGATAACGCTCACCGCACGCTTCGGCACTCGCCACACGGTCGGTACGAAAGGTGCGATAGGCGCCGCGTAACTCGCACCAGGCCACGATCACCCGCACCTCATTCAAGAACCCCAGGGCCAGTGGCCAGATCAGGCGTTGGCTTTGGGTCTGGCTGGCGTCCGCGTAATCGATGTGCAACTTGGCCTGGTGGCGGATGGCATCGCGAAATACATTCAGGGGCACACGGTTTTCCGGGTAGCCGAACCCTGGCGGACCGGGCAGCAGCGTCGGGTTGCGCAAGGCTTCCTGGGCGGCCGGGTCAAGCACGTCGGCGATTTTTGCCAGGGCATTGGCGGCGGCGCGACTGAGCACGTCATCGCCGCGCTGGTCCACATAACGCAAGCCGAGCACGATGGCTTCGGTTTCCTCGGCGTTCAACATCAAGGGCGGCAGAAACAAGCCGCTGCGCAGCACATACCCTACCCCCGCCTCGCCAAAAATCGGTGCGCCCAAGGCCGTCAGCTCAGCAATATCACGGTACAACGTACGCTCGGACACCTCCAACTGCGCCGCCAGCACGGCAGCGGTCACCGGACGTTTCTTGCCCCGCAGGGCCTGGAGCAAAGTCAGAAGACGAGTGGTACGCGACACAGGAATGCCTGCCGAAATAGGAAACGTGCCGCAGCTTAGCAGAGCCCCCTGTCAGAAAACGTCAGCAGTAAAAAAGCCCCTTGACCGCCTGCATTGCAGGCTGGGGTCAGGGTCAGGGTCTGCGAAAATAAAACACCCTGCGAAAGCTCAGCCCTCGCAGGGTGTGGGGGAGACCACCTCATTAAACGGCCTGGTGAACAGGCCGTTTTTTTATTCAACAATGCCGCTTACGCAAGGCTCTTGCTGACCACCTCAAACACATCACTCGACAACTCGCCGGACGCCAGAATGCGCTCCAGTTCCGCCTTCATCAGCGCCTGGCGGGCACTGTCGTATTTGCGCCAGCGGGTCAGCGGCGCCAACTGGCGCGAGGCGATTTGCGGGTTGAAGCTGTTCAACTGGATCACCAGGTCCGCCAGGAAGCGGTAGCCCGAGCCATCCGCCGCATGGAAGTTGATCAGGTTCTGCCCGGCAAATGCGCCGATCAATGCGCGCACCTTGTTCGGGTTCTTCAGGGTGAACGCCGGGTGCTCCATCAACGCCTTGACGCGCTCCAGCCCGCCCGGCAACGTGCTGCCGGCCTGCACGCTGAACCACTGGTCCATGACCAATGGGTTGTCCTTGAAGTTTTCGGCAAACACCGCCAATGCCTGGGCCTTCTGCGCTTCGAACGGCGAATTCACCAACACCGCCAGCGCGGTCAGGCGCTCGGTCATGTTGTCGCTGGTGTCGAACTGTTCCAGTGTCGCCGCCAACACGTCCGGCTTGCCGCTGAGCATCAGGTAAGACAACGCAATGTTCTGCAATGCGCGCCGGGCAAAGTGCTCAGCCGCCGCCACGTACGGCGTTTGCTTGGACAGCGCGCGATTGGCCTGGTAACGCAACCACAGCGCTTCATGCAGGTTGTCCGCCAGTTGCTTGCGGGCAAACTCACGAGCCGCATGGATGGCGTCCACATCCGCCACTTCGCTGATTTCAGTCAGGTAGGCTTCACCCGGCAGCGACAGCATTTCCGCCACCATCGCCTGGTCCAGACGCTCGTCGCTCAGCACACTGCGCAACGCAGTGATCAAGCGCTGATCCATCTTCAAGGCCTGGCCTTGTTGATGCTGGGCAACCAGTTCCTGCAACACCTGCACCGACAACTGCTGGCCGGCATCCCAGCGGTTAAAGCCGTCGCTGTCATGCTGCATCAGGAACATCAGTTGGTCACGGCTGTACGGGAAGCTCAGCTTCACCGGCGCCGAGAAACCGCGCAGCAGCGAAGGCAACGGCTGCTCCGGGATATCAACGAAGGTGAAGGTCTGCTCGGCCTCGGTCACGGAAATCACCCGTGATGTGGCACCCGCAGTCGCCTCGCCGGCCAGGCGCAAGGCAATACCTGCGCCCTGCCCGTCCAGCAAGCCCAGCTCCACCGGGATCACGAACGGCAGTTTTTCCACCTTGTCCGGGGTTTCCGGGCAGCTCTGGCGGAAGGTCAGGCTGTAGGTCTTGGCCGCGGCGTCGTAGGACTCGCTCACCGCCAGGCGCGGCGTACCGGCCTGGCTGTACCAGCGCTTGAACTGGCTCAGGTCGGCGCCGTTCGCGTCTTCCATGGCCTTGATGAAGTCGTCGCAGGTCACGGCCTGGCCGTCATGACGTTCAAAGTACAGGTCGCTGCCTTTGCGGAAGCCTTCGGCACCGAGCAAGGTATGGATCATGCCGACCACTTCCGAGCCCTTTTCGTACACCGTCAGGGTGTAGAAGTTGGAGATCTCGATAAAGCTGTCCGGGCGCACCGCGTGGGCCATCGGGCCGGCGTCTTCGGCGAACTGGTGGGTACGCAGGTACGCCACATCCTGGATACGCTTGACCGTGGCCGAGTTCATGTCGGCCGAGAAGCCCGAATCACGGAACACGGTGAAGCCTTCCTTGAGCGACAGCTGGAACCAGTCGCGACAGGTCACGCGGTTGCCCGACCAGTTGTGGAAGTATTCGTGGGCAACGATCGCCTCGACCCGCTGGTGCGCGGCGTCGGTGGCGGTTTCGGCGCGGGCCAGCACGGCGCTGGAGTTGAAGATGTTGAGGCCCTTGTTCTCCATGGCGCCCATGTTGAAGTCGTTCACGGCGACGATCATGAAGATGTCGAGGTCGTACTCGCGACCATAGGTTTCTTCGTCCCAGCGCATCGACTTCTTGAGGCTGGTCATCGCGTGCTGGCACTTGTCGATGTTTTCCGGCTCGACGTAGATGCGCAGCGCCACTTCACGGTCCGTCATGGTGGTGAAGGTGTCTTCGACACACCACAGGTCACCGGCCACCAGCGCGAACAGGTAGGCAGGCTTCTTGAACGGGTCTTCCCAAGTCGCCCAATGACGGCCGTCTTCGCCGGGACCGCTGGCGATCGGGTTGCCGTTGGACAGCAGGATCGGGTAGCGATGTTGCTCGGCGATCACCGTGGTGGTGAACGTGCTCATCACGTCCGGGCGGTCGAGGTAGTAGGTGATCTTGCGGAAGCCTTCGGCCTCGCACTGGGTGCAGAACATGCTGCCGGATTTGTACAGGCCTTCCAGGGCCGTGTTGGTTTCCGGGTGGATTTTTACCGTGGTATCAAGGGTAAAAGTCTCGCTCTTGGGATGCACCGTCAGGTGACTGTCGGTCAGTTGATAATCATCGGCCGTCAGTTCCTGATCGGCCAGGTTGACACTCAACAGCTCCAGTTGCTGACCGTCCAGCACCAGCGGCGGCAAACCGGCGCCGCGCTCAGGGTTGCGGCGCATCACCAGTTGCGCGTGGACCAGGCTGTGGTCCTCGAACAACTCGAAGGTCAGGTGCGTCTCGTCGATCAGGTAGTCCGGCGCCTGATAGTCCTTCAGGTAAATCATCTTCGGTTGTTCGGTGCGCATGGGTGGCATCCTTCTACTGATGCACGGCGAGCTGGTAGGCCGTGTACTTACGAATATTGATAACGCCGGTGTCGAAGATCAGGTATTGGCCCTTGATCCCCAGCAGCGTGCCTTCGGCTATCGGGTTCTTGTCCAGGTTGAAGCTGACGATCTTGGTCGGATACTGCTCGACCGGATAACGGATTTCGATCGGTTCAATGTCGGCAATCGTTTGGATGGCCTGCAAGCCAAAGCGTTCCTGCAGACTCACCAGGCCTTCGGCGCAGGAGGCGAACAGATCGTCACGCACCTGCTTGAGGTCGACCGATTGCGCATCGCCCTTGAGCAGCGCACGCCAGTTGGTCTTGTCGGCCACCTGGCTGCGGAACAGGTCCTCGACGAAGCCCGATTGCTGGCGGGTAGCCACGCGCATGATCGGCAACGCCTGGCTCGCCCCCTGGTCCAGCCAGCGCGTCGGCAACTGGGTGGCGCGGGTAATGCCGACCTTGATCCCCGACGAATTCGCCAGGTACACCACATGGTCGGTCATGCAGAATTTTTCGCCCCAGCCTGGATCGCGGCAGGTGCCGGCGTCGTAATGGCAACGCTCGGGGCTCATGATGCACAGGTCACACTGGGCCAGCTTGGTCATGCACGGGTAGCAATAGCCCTGGCTGAAGCTGGTCTTGGTCTTGCGGCCGCAATGGCTGCAATGAATGGCGCCGAGGTATTCCAGGCGCACGTGAGTGCCGATCAACGGGTTGACCGGCACCTCCGTATCGCCGAGGCGAAACGCGTATTGAACGGTCGGCTCACCGAGTTGCACCGACATCTTGCTGACTGCACCGCGACCAATTTCAATCAATGGATCGCATCCGACTTGAACAGGATGTTCGGCACGGTGGTCGATTTCGACTGGCATTCCTGCGGGCCCATGTAACCGGTGCGCTGCTCTTCCGGCAGGTTCTGGAGTTCCCAGGCGATCATCGCCTGCAACGACAGCTCGCGCTGCTCGGCGGTGAGCTTGCGGCCATCGGACCACTTGCCGATTTCCACGGCGAGCTTGAGGCTCTCGTAGATGTCCGGGGTGATGTTTTCGATCATTTCAGCAAAAGATGACATGTGAACAGCCTCTGAGGTTCAGCGAGTACAGGGTTGACGGGCCCGGCCCGTCAGAATTCCTTGGAGAGCTTGACCTGTACAAGCTCTTTGTCCAGCAAGCGCCGGAAGATCTGCGGCGCCGCGAAGGTGTAGGCGGCAAACGCCAGCCACAGCCAGTTGACCATCTCCGCCACTTGCGGATAGCCCTGGTCCGTCAGCGTAATCACTACAACACGGTAGACCACGAACATGCACAGCAGCAGGATGATGGCGCGGGTGGCGCTGCGCTCGTTCATCCAGCTATTGAAACGCCACCAGGTGCCGAGGAACACATTGCTGCGCGCCTTGACTGCCGTGAGCAGGTGCAGCGCGGCGACGTTGGTAGCGTTCTCCTGCAAGGCCCAGATCGCGTGGTCGCGGGCGCCATTGATATCCCCTTCACGCAACAACAGGTGACCGAGCACCACCACCGCTGCCGCATTCGCCGGGTCAGCCTGCAAGGCCTGCCGGGCGAATTGATACGCCTGGTCCCATTGGCTGCTGGCACGGTGGAACTGCGCCAGGGCCACCAGGTTGGCGGGGTCGTCGGGGCCCAGTTGCAAGGCTTTTTCCAGCGGCTCGCGGCTCTGCGCCAGGCGTCCGGTAAGCTGGTACAACTCGGCCTGGCAACGGTAATACGCCGGGTTCAGCGGCTCCATGTCCAGCAGTTGGCTCACGTGTTCCTGGGCCAGCTTGAACTTGCGCAAGGCAATCGCTACTTGCGCGGCGGCATAGTGGGACAGCGGCAGTTGCGCGTCGGCGGCCAGGGCCAGGTGCACCTCGCGCTTGGCGGCATGCACGCGGCACATGTTCATCAAGCAGATCGCCAGCAAGGCATGCGCCTCGGCGGAATGCGGATCGCTGGCCAGCAGTTGGCGCAGTGCGTCGATGGCGCCGTCATTGTGGTCAGCCTGCAGGCGCTGGTAGGCCAGTTGCAGCAGATAGTCGGTATTCATCAGCTCACCACCAGGTACCACAGGGTATACGGCAGCCATTTGACGACCATGCCTTTGAGCACGAAGCCACCAATCAACGCCAAGGGAAAACCAAAGCGGCTCAACTCGCCGCCGTAGTACTGGTAAATCTCGATGGTTGCGTTTTGCTGCATATACAGCAGGTAACCCAGGGTGAGTTTCCACACCACCAGCACCAGCAACGCGTATTGGATTTGCGCCTGGGTTTGCAGATAACCGGCACCCACCAGTTGCAGCAATACAAAACCGATCACGAGGCTGCCCAGCAGTGCCACGCCGGCCAGCACCCATTCGCGCACCCGCGTCGGGCTGCCGACGGCGATGGAGTTGAACACAAACCACGGCAAGCCCAGCCAGGCACCGCCCAGCATCAGGCCCAGCAGCGGCCAGAACGGCGAGACCGCCCATTTGGCCAAGGCGCCCGGGCGCGGTTCATCTTCGATGCGATACCCACCGTACTGCGCCATCAGCGACCCTTCCCGTGTTTGTCGAGGAAGGCCAGCACTTCGTCGTACTGGTTGCCTTCATTGGCATACCGCGCGTAGTTACGCGCCGTGGTCAGCCATTCCAGGGTGGTGGCGCGCACTTCTTTCAAGGCGTGCTTGAAATGCCGGTCACAGATCGACTGCTCGGCGCCACTCTCGATGGACGCTTCAATGGCCTCGTCGGCGGCGGTTTCCACCAGCTCGCTGAGGTCGGCGCCGGAGAAGCCCGAGGTGTTCTTGGCCAGGAAGGCAAAGTCGATGTCGTCAGCCATGGGGCGGCCTTTCATCATCGCCTTGAGCATCGCCTCCCGCGCCGGGCGATCCGGTGGCGGCACAAACAGTACGCGGTCAAACCGGCCGGGGCGGCGGAATGCCGAGTCGACCGACCACGGCACGTTGGTCGCGGCAAGGATCAGTACGCCGTGGTTGTCATTGGTAAAACCGTCCATCTCGGAGAGGAACTGGCTCACCAGCTTGGACGAGGTCGACTCGCGGGTATTGGCGCGTTTGCCACCGAGCGCTTCAACCTCGTCGAAAAACATCACCGCCGGCGCCTGGGCCCGCGCCTGCTCGAACAGCGCGTGCAACTTGCGTTCGGACTCGCCGATGTACATATCCAGCACATCGGAAATCGCCACGTTGAAAAACGTCGCCTTGCATTCCCCCGCCGTCGCGCGGGCCAGCATGGTCTTGCCACAGCCCGGCGGGCCGTACAGCAGCACACCGCCGCCGACTTTCTTGCGAAAGCGCTGGAACAGGCCCGGTTTCTGGTACGGCAGGATGATCTTTTTATGGATGGTCTTTTTCAGCTCATCCAGACCGCCGATATCATCGAAGGTCAGGGTTTCGTTTTCCGGCACCAGCAGGCGCACGACTTCGCTCTGGTCGGTGTCGTCATTGGAGATCACGCGCAGCCGCGGGCGGCCCTCGGCGCCTGGGAAGTCCACCACCGACACATTCAGGCGGCGCCACAACGCCATGTCTTCCAGGGCCGGGTTGGCGTCCACCGCTGCGCGGTATTCCACCTGGGCTTCCTTGAGGCGCTCCAGTGCCGCCAAGGCACGGGCCTTGAGCAGGCGCGCAGCGGGGTCTGCACCTTCGATCAAGGGCAACGCCTTCTGCGCTTGCCCATCGGCCAGCAACAGTTGCGCCGCCGCCAGCTTCAAGGCTGCGGCCTCTGGCCATTGCTCAAGGTCGGCCGGCAACAGCTTCAACCCGCGCGCGTGTTCGCCACGCTCAAGGCTGGCGCCCAGCAACAGGGTCAGCAGTGCGACGTTGCCGGGGGCAGCGGACAGCGCGGCCTCCAGCTGGTCGAACGTCGAATCATCCATGGAGGTTCCTCAAAAGTGCGGTTGCGGTGCGCAGGGGGCTCATGTGAGCACCTCCGGCCGCTCGACATCGACCCACACGAACTTGCGCGGGTCGAGACGGGTTTCCTGGTCCAGGCGGTACGCCACCAGCTTGCCGTACAGCACCGCGCTGTAGTCCAGGCAGGCCAGGTTGTCGCGGATCGGCGCCGGCTTGCCGCTGCGCCAGTAATGCCCGACGAACAGCAAGGGCTCATCGACGCCATAGCGCAGCAGGGAATTCTTTTCGGTGGACGACAACGGCGTACGCGCCACTGGCTCCGGCAAGGCGTCGGGCTGGAACACGATGTCGCCATAGGTTTTCGGGTCGTCTTCCCAGAACTTGGTGCGGAAGAACGAACGCGTCAGGCCGTCGCCACCGGTCAGCGTGAGGCCATCCGGCAGGCGCATATCGGTGCCGCGCAGCAGGCGGTCGAAGGCGTTGCAGGCAAAACTGCCCGGCACGGCGGCAGCCTGCAGGAAGTGCTGGTCGATGCAGCCGCCGGGGAAGGTCGCGCGCAGCGGCTGGATAAAGCCCTCGTCCCAGCACGCATGCACCACGCGGAAACGCCCGGCGTCGACAAACAGCGGCATGTCATAGAACCAGCCGAGGAAGTCGCGCCAATCGTCCGGGTGGTGTTCGAACTGGGTCAGGGTTTCCTGGATCAACCGCGCATGCCGTGGGCTATGCTCGCGCACAAACTGCTTGCCACTGCCTGGCGGCGCCGGTGTGCTCCAACCCAAGGCGTTGAATTCGTGGTTGCCCATGATGCACAGCGCCTGGCCGGCCTCAGCCATGTCGTGGACGATATGCAGCGCCTCGCGGATGCGTGGGCCACGGTCGATGATATCGCCGAGGAACACCGCCATGCGCGACGGATGGCGCCAGGTGCCGCCCTGCTTGTGGTAGCCCAGCCGGTCGAGCAAATGCTCAAGGGTATGGGCGCAACCGTGCACGTCACCAATCAGGTCGTAGCTACGCGCGGGATCGAGCATCAGTCGCCTCCACCCCCCAAGCGGCTGCCCCAGCCCAGCTTGGTGCGGCACACTTCGTAATAGTTGTGGTCCAGCGGATGGATCAACCGCAACTTCTGTGCCTTCTTGCTCACGGTGATGGTGTCACCGGGGGCGCAGGTAAAATGGTTCTGCCCGTCGCAGGAGACTTGCGGGTAGATCTGCATGTCTTTGGACACCACGATTTTCAGCTCACTGTTCCCGTCGACCACAATCGGCCGGCTCGACAACATATGGGGATACATCGGCACGATCACAATGGCATCCAGCTTGGGATGCATGATCGGGCCACCCGCCGAGAGCGCGTAGGCCGTAGAGCCGGTAGGCGTGGCGACGATCAGGCCGTCGGCCTTCTGGCTGCACACGAACTGGCCGTCGATATACAGCTCGAACTCGATCATGCGCGTCGATTTGCCGGGGTGCAGCACCACGTCATTCAAGGCGTCGCCCTGGCCGATGGCCTCGCCGTGACGGCGCACTTCAGCTTGCAGCAGGAAGCGGTTCTCCACCAGGTAATGGCCGTCGAGCACCTTGGCCACTTCGACTTCCAGCTCATCCGGGCGGATGTCAGTGAGGAACCCCAGGCTACCCCGGTTGATCCCCAGCACCGGCACATTGTGCCGCGCCAGCGCGCGAGCGGCGCCCAACAGGCTGCCGTCGCCGCCGACCACGATGACCATGTCGCAGACTTCACCGAGCATCTTGCGCGACGAGGTCTGCAGGCCGTGGCCCGGCAGGATTTCAGCGATGGTGTCTTCAAGGATCACATGCAGGTGGCGTTCCAGCAGGAATTTTTTCAGCCGGCGGACGGTGTCCAGCACCTGGGTACTGCCCAGGCGACCGATAATGCCGATATTGCGAAAGTGCTCCATGGGGCTCCTGCGGGATGTGGGGTGCGGCGAAAAAAGAACGATTATGGGCGAAAGGCTGCGTCAGGCAAAATCCTTTGTCGCCGTGAAGCCTTGATGACAATGGTTCTCGGCCCCCTGCACCGTCGTTAAAAGGCTATGCTCGGACCATGACTGTGTTCCCGGATCTGCACAACCTGCCCCGCCAGCTGCGCCACCCCGAAGTGCGCGACCTGGCGTGGGTGATGCTTGCCCCGCCGATGCTCGCGCAAACGCCGTGGCCGCAGCGCCACCCGCTGACCGGCAGCGACTGGGTGCAAGCGCCGCATCGGCTCGAACACTGGCTGCGACAATTGGACCAGGACAGCAGCGCCCTGCAGCAATGGCTGAACCTGTCACGCACCCGGCGCCTGGGCCTGTATTACGAACGCCTGTGGCAGTTCGCCGTGCACCATGCGCCGGGCGTGGAACTGTTGGCGGCCAACCTGCCGATCCGCCGCGCCGGGCATACCCTCGGCGAGCTGGACATGCTGCTGCGCGACCGTGATGGCGTGCATCACCTGGAACTGGCGATCAAACTCTATCTCGGGCCGCAAGACGGCAACGGCCAGGACACCGCGCAATGGCTGGGTCCGGGCTGCCATGACCGACTGGACCGCAAGCTCGCGCATCTGGCCCAGCATCAACTGCCGATTTCAGCGCGGGCGGAAAGCCGTGAGGCGCTGGAAGCGCTGGACATCCAACAATTCGACGCGCACTTGTGGCTGGGCGGTTATCTGCTGTATCCCTGGCCTGGCCAAGCCCAGCCGCCCGTTGGCGCCCATCCCCAGCATTTGCGTGGGCGTTGGCTGCATCAGCGTGATTGGCAGGCATTTGTCAGCGCCAGCGCACCGGGCTACTGGCAACCCCTGCCCCGGCATGCGTGGTTGGCGCCGGCGCATTACGCGGCGGATGAGGTGTGGAGTGAAGCGCGGATGCAGGGCTGGCTGGCCGACCTGGACCCGATGGCACCGGCGCAGTTGCTGGTGCGGCTGGTGCAGGTGGGTGAGGATTGGGAGGAAGCTGAGCGGTTATTCCTGGTGGCGGACCTTTGGCCGAATGTGCCGGGGGCTGGCTGAGTTTTTTGTAGTGAGTTTCAGGGCCTCATCGGGGGCAAGCCCCCTCCCACCGGTGAGCGCATTTCTCCTGTGGGAGGGGGCTTGCCCCGATAGCGGTTGCCCAGGCACTACAGCTGATCGATATGCCGATACTCCAACTGCAACCTGATCGCCAACTCCCGGGACCGACCTAGCCTGATCGGCCCACGCTCGATATCGACCAGCAACCCCGGGCACTCCAACAGCGGTAGGCCGTTAGTTTCCTTGAGTCGCCCGTCAGTAATCACCAGCAACCGCTGCCGCTCCGCCGGATATCGCGTGCGCCGTACCGCCAGCCATTCCCCGGCTTCGGTCAACGCCGCCAGCAATGGCGTGCCACCGCCCGCCCCCAACTGCTCCAGCCAGCCCGCCAAGCCCTTGGCTGCTTTCAATCCCTGTACCTGCCACTTCGGCACTGGCCCGCTCGCGGTCAACAACGCCATCCGTGCCCGTTGGCGGTAAGCGTCATCAAATAATTGCGCCAACAAGCCCTTGGCGTCGGTTAACGCCCGATGCCGCCGTGTAGACGCCGACGCATCGACAATCACCAGCCACAGCTCATGGGCCGCACGACTGCGCAGGTGAAACAGCAAGTCCTCTCGCGATTGCGGCCGACCACCGAGCAAAGTGCCCGGCCAATTGATCGTGCCTTGCTTGGCGCTGCGTGCCTTGCCGTGCCTGCCGCTGTCCAATCGCCCTGCCTTGGGCCGGGCATCCGCCCCCGCGTCAGGCCGGGGGCGAATGCCTAGGGCTTTTTTGGCCAGGCGGGCACATCCCGACGAGCGCCGGTGGGTAACGCCGGGGCGGGCATATCACCCCATTGGCCTTGGCCGGGCGAGGTGTCCGACGGTTTCGGTGCCTGGCCTTCAGGAGGCGGGCTGGACGGTGGCGCTTGCTCCTGACGGCGATGGCGCAGGGCAAACTCGGCAACGGCTTCGATATCTTCCTCGGCGATGGCGTTGGCCCCCCGCCATGCGGCATGCGCCCTGGCGCCTCGCAGCCAGACAAGGTCCGCACGCAGGCCGTCGACACCGGCGGCGAAGCACCGCTCGGTGATCTGCGCCAGCGCCCGGTCATCCAACTCGATACTGTCGAGCCGCGCCCGCGCCTGGGTACAACGTTCGCGCAAGGCTGCTTGAGGCTCAGACCATTGCACGCAGAACACCGCGGGATCGCTGTCGAAATCCAACCGCCGACGGATGATCTGCCCGCGCTCGGTCGGCAAGGTCTGCCCGCTCAACGCCACGTTGAAACCAAAGCGGTCGAGCAGTTGCGGGCGCAGCTCGCCCTCCTCCGGGTTCATGGTGCCGATCAGCACAAACCGCGCCGAATGGCGATGGGAAATGCCGTCGCGCTCGATCAGGTTGGTGCCGCTTGCCGCCACGTCCAACAGCAGGTCCACCAGGTGATCGGGTAGCAAGTTGACCTCGTCGACATACAACACGCCGCCGTCAGCCTTGGCCAATACGCCGGGTGAAAATTGCGCACGGCCCTCGCCCAATGCGGCGTCCAGGTCCAGTGTGCCCACCAGGCGCTCTTCGGTGGCGCCCAACGGCAAGGTCACGAACTGTCCGCTGGCCAACAGGTCCGCGAGGCCGCGCGCCAGGGTCGACTTGGCCATGCCGCGTGGGCCTTCGATCAGCACGCCGCCGATCTTTGGGTCGATGGCGGTCAGGCACAGCGCCAGTTTCAGGTCGTCGGCGCCGACCACGGCGGACAGCGGGAAATGGGGAATATCAGTCATGCGAATTCTCTTTAAATCCTGCCTGTGGTGAACGGGCTTGCCCTGTGGTGAGCAGGCTTGCCCTGTGGTGAGCGGGCTTGCCCCGCGCTGGGCGGCGAAGCCGCCCCCCCTGCGATACACCGCGTTATACCTGAAAAAATGAGGCGACCTTGTCAGGGCCGCCTCGCAGCCCAGCGCGGGGCAAGCCCGCTCACCACACAAAAAACCAAATACGTGTTAGCTGTCTTCTTCTATATCCAGCAACAGGTTTTCCAACGCTTCACGGTACGCCCCCGGCTCTTGCCACATCCCACGCTGCTGGGCTTCCAGCATGCGTTCGGTCATATCGCGCAGTGCATCCGGGTTGTGCTGTTGCACAAAGGCCCGGGTGTCGGGGTCGAGCAAATAGGCGTCGGCCAACAAAGCGTATTGGTGATCGTCAATCAGCGCGGTAGTGGCGTCGAACGCAAACAGGTTGTCCACGGTCGCCGCCATCTCGAACGCACCTTTATAGCCATGGCGCTTCACGCCTTCGATCCACTTGGGGTTGGCGGCGCGGGAACGGATCACCCGGTTCAGCTCTTCCTTCAAGGTACGGATCTTCGGCAGGTCCGGCTGGCTATGGTCGCCATGGTAGCTGGCGGCCTTGTCACCGCTCAGGGTTTCCACGGCGGCGAGCATGCCGCCCTGGAATTGGTAGTAATCATTGGAATCAAGCAGGTCGTGCTCGCGGTTGTCCTGGTTCTGCAAAACGGCCTGCACCTGGCTCAACCGCTGGGCGAACTGTTCGCGGGCGGCGGTGCCCTCGTCGGCGCCGCCATACGCGTAGCCGCCCCAGTTCAGGTAGACCTCGGCCAGGTCTTCGCGGCTCTGCCACAGGCGCCCGTCGATCGCGCCCTGCACACCCGCGCCATAGGCGCCAGGCTTGGCGCCGAAGATGCGCCAGCCGGCCTGTTTCGCCGCAGCCTCTGCGTCCAGGCCGGACGCCAGCAACGCCTCGCGCTCACTGCGCACCTTGGCCGCCAACGGGTTCATAGCGTCCGGTTCGTCGAGCGCGGCCACCGCCTGCACCGCTGCATCGAACAGGCGGATCAGGTTAGCAAAGGCATCCCGGAAGAAGCCGGACACCCGCAGCGTCACGTCAACGCGCGGCCGGTCCAGCAAGCTGATCGGCAGAATCTCGAAGTCATCCACGCGCTGGCTGCCCGTCGCCCACACCGGGCGCACGCCCATCAGTGCCATGGCCTGGGCGATATCATCGCCACCGGTACGCATGGTCGCGGTGCCCCATACCGACAGGCCGAGCTGGCGCAGATGGTCGCCATGGTCCTGGAGGTGTCGCTCCAGGATCAGGTTGGCCGACTGGAAACCGATGCGCCAGGCGGTGGTGGTGGGCAGGTTGCGCACGTCGACGCTGAAAAAGTTGCGTCCGGTGGGCAGCACATCCAAACGCCCGCGACTCGGTGCACCGCTGGGGCCAGCGGGCACGAAACGGCCGCCCAAGGCGTCCAGCAGCCCGCGCATTTCCGCCGGCCCACAGGCGTCCAGGCGTGGCGCCACGACGATACGCAGGCTTTCGATCACGGCTTTCACGTCTTCCCAGCCGGGCTCTTCCAACTGTTCCAGCGGCCCTTCCAAGGCCTGCTCGATCAACCGCGCCGCGTACAGCTCCAGGCGCTCGCGGGTATCACCGGCAGTGCGCCACAACTGAGCGTCGATCTTCTGCAACACCTCGGGACGCCGTCCGGTCCAGGGTTCGGCCAGGGCGCAGTCCAGCGGGTCGAAACCCAAGTCAAACGCCTTGGCCAGCACCCGCAGCACACTCGACTGCGGGCCACGGCCATCGCCACGCGGGATGCGCAGCAAAGCCAGCAAGGTGTCGATACGCAAGCGGCCGGCGGGCGACTCGCCAAAAATGTGCAGGCCGTCGCGGATCTGCGACTCCTTCAGGTCGCACAGGTAGGTGTCCAGGCGCGGCAGCCACACGGCCGCGTCGGCATCGCTCTCCAGCTCCAGCTCCTGGTCGATGCGGGTTTCACGCACCAGCGCGAGGATATCTTTCTGCAACGCCAGGGCGCGGCGCGGGTCGAGCAATTGCGCTTCGTAATACTCGTCGGCCAACAACTCCAGGTTGCGCAGTGGGCCGTAGGTTTCGGCACGGGTCAGCGGCGGCATCAGGTGATCGATGATCACCGCCTGCGTGCGCCGCTTGGCTTGGGCGCCCTCGCCCGGGTCGTTGACGATAAACGGGTAGATATTCGGCAGCGGCCCCAGCAGCGCGTCGGGCCAGCAGTTCTCCGACAGGCCCACCCCCTTGCCCGGCAGCCATTCGAGGTTGCCGTGCTTGCCCACATGGATCACGCCGTGGGCGCCGTAGGTATGGCGCAGCCAAAAGTAAAACGCCAAGTACGCGTGAGGCGGCACCAAGTCCGGATCGTGATACACCGCGCTGGCGTCCACCTGATAACCCCGCGCCGGTTGGATGCCGACAAAGGTCAGGCCCAGGCGCAGGCCGGCGATCATCATGCGACCGTCGCGGCACATCGGGTCGTTCTGCGGCGGGCCCCAGCGTTCCAGCACCGCCTGGCGATTGGCCTCGGGCAAGCGCTGGAACAGCACCTCGTAGTCATCCAGCCCCAGGCTTTGATGGCACGGGCGCAGGTCGAGGCTGTCCAGGTCGTTGGTGACACCGCCCAACAGGTCGTGGATCAACGCCGTGCCGCTGTCGGGCAAGGTGTCCGGCAGCGGATAGCCTTCAGCCTGCAGGGCACGCAGGATATTCAGCGCGGCGGCCGGGGTATCCAGGCCCACGCCGTTACCGATCCGGCCGTCGCGGGTCGGGTAGTTGGCAAGGATCAGCGCAATGCGTTTATCCGCATTCGGCACCCGCGCCAGCTCGACCCAACGCCGCGCCAGCTCAGCGACAAAATCCATGCGTTCAGGTGCGGCGCGGTAGCACACCACATCCGACTGGCTGCGCTCGCTGCGCCAGGCCAGGTCCTTGAAACTGATCGGCCGGCTGATAATGCGCCCGTCCAGCTCCGGCAAGGCAATGTGCATGGCCAGGTCACGCGGGCCGAGGCCTTGCTCGCTGGCTTCCCAGCCGGGCTGGTTGTCCTGGGCGCAGATCGCCTGGATCACCGGGATATTGCGGCGAAACGGACGCAGGTGCGGCGCTTCGGGGCTGGACTGGGCAAAGCCGGTGGTGTTCAGGATCACCGCCGCACCGACCTCATCCAGCCAGTCCTCGACCACCGTCAGGCAGCCCGGTTCTTTCAAACTGGCCACCGCCATCGGCAACGGGTTGAGGCCCGCCGCCTGCAAACGCTGGCAGAACACGTCGATAAAACCGGTATTGGCCGCCTGCAAATGCGAGCGATAAAACAGCACCGCCGCCACCGGCCAGTCAGCGTTCCAGTCGGCCTGCCAATCGGTCAGACGGGCATTGGCGTGACGAGGATGATAAATCGCCGTGCGCGGCAGGGTGTGCGGCGCTTCCCAGGCGTAGTCGCGGCCCAGGTAACCACTGGCCAGGCAGCGATAGAAATCCAAGGCATTGCCCAGGCCGCCCTGGCGCAGGAACTGCCAGAGGCGATCACGCTCTTCTGCGCCCACAGTACTCAAGGCGCTGAGCTCCGGGTCCGGGCGATCATCCCCCGGCACCAGGATCAACTGCACGCCACGCTCGGCCAACTCCACCAAGCGCTCGATGCCGTAGCGCCAATAACCGATGCCGCCATGCAGCGAAATCAGGATGACCTTGGCGTGGCGCAGCACCTCATCGACGTACAGGTCGACCGAGGCATGGTTCTGCACCTGCATCGGGTTGGCCAGGCGCAAGCTGGGGTAGTCGTCGGGCAACTGCTGGGCCGCTTCGGCCAGCAGCGCCAGGCTGGAATCACCGCTGCACAGGATCACTAGTTCAGCGGGGGTTTGGCCAAGGTCGGCAATATTGTCGTCCGAGACAAAACCACCGGGCTGAGTCCTGAGCAGGTGCATGGGTTAAACGCTGAGGGCTGCGCGCAGTTGCGCTTCGAGACCTGCCGCGTCCAGGTCCTGGCCGATCAGCACCAGGCGCGTGATGCGCGCTTCGTCGGCGCCCCACGCGCGGTCGAAATGCTTGTCGAAACGCGTGCCCACGCCCTGGATCAGCAGACGCATTGGCTTGTTCGGGATCGCGGCAAAACCTTTGACACGCAGGATGCCGTGCTGCACCACCAATTGCGTCAGGGCGTCGAGCAGCAGCGCTTCGTCGGCTTGCGGCAGGTCGATGGAGATGGAGTCAAACGCATCGTGATCGTGATCGTCTTCACCGTCGTGGTGATGATCGTGATGGCTGTGGCGACCGTCGATATGCTCTTCGGAACCAGCGCCCAGGCCGATCAGCACGTCCAGCGGCAGGCGACCGCTGCTGGCTTCGATGATCTTCACCGCCGGCGGCAGTTCTTCGGCGACTTCCAGGCGCACGCGGGCCAGGTCTTCGGCGCTGATCAGGTCGGCTTTATTGAGGATGACCAGGTCGGCACTGGCCAACTGGTCGGCGAACAGCTCGTGCAGTGGCGATTCGTGGTCGAGGTTCGGGTCGAGTTTGCGCTGGGCATCGACCTGGTCCGGGAACGCGGCGAACGTGCCGGCGGCCACGGCCGGGCTGTCGACCACGGTGATCACCGCGTCAACGGTGCAGGCACTGCGGATTTCCGGCCACTGGAAGGCTTGCACCAGGGGTTTTGGCAGGGCCAGGCCGGAGGTTTCGATGAGGATATGGTCAAGGTCGCCGCGACGGGCGACCAGTTCGCGCATCACCGGGAAGAATTCTTCCTGCACGGTGCAGCACAGGCAGCCGTTGGCCAGCTCGTAGACGCGGCCGTTGGCTTCTTCTTCGGTGCAACCGATGGAGCACTGCTTGAGGATTTCACCGTCGATGCCCAACTCGCCGAATTCATTGACGATCACCGCGATGCGACGGCCCTGGGCGTTGTCGAGCATATGGCGCAGCAAGGTGGTTTTGCCCGAGCCGAGAAAGCCGGTAACGATGGTGACGGGAAGTTTGGCCAGTGTTTTCATCGGATGCCCTTGGGGGCGGGCATACGGGACGATAGGCCCTGCGACGGCGCGCAGCAGCGGATTTCGTCACCGGATCACCCCGCCCGGTTGAAGTGGAAAATCGGTTACGAGGCAGGTCTCCTGGCTTGGGGCTTGCGGGTCTTGCGACCGGCGCTGGCTGCGCCTTCCCGCCTGGTGGCAGTGGCGTGGCAGTCAGATGAACCCTTTACAGTTGCGGGGGCAGCCGCGGCTTGGACCGCGTTCCCTTCTTAGCTTCGGCCTGGGCCGAAGAACCTCGAGGGTGCAAGGCTACGCAGTGCTTGGGGGATGGTCAATGATGGGGTTGGGTTGAGTACATATCCATTGCTGCGGTAACGGCTGATATGGGTTCCGCCCTTACGGCGGGTCACTTTGGAAAAGAGCCCCAAAGTAACCAAAGGGCTCTTGCCCCAACACTCGGCACCTCGCCTAGGCTCGGTGTGCCCGTAATCCGACAGGGATTTGGGGGGCCGCCGCCCCGCGCCATCCATGGCGCGGGGCGGCTAAACCGGCATCCCTGCCGGTTTACCCCCCAAATCCCTGTCGAATTCCGGCCAGCGTGTTTAACGGGGCGCCTAAGATCAAGATCAAAAGCAAAAGCACAGCGGCCTGACAGCCGGCTTGAGTGGTATAGAGCAAAGGCAAACGCGGCGGCCTTAAAGCCGACCGGAGTTGCGTCTGTCGATCGCGGTCCAAATGTGGGAGGGGGCTTGCCCCCGATTGCAGTGTGACAGCCACAACTGCATCAGCTGACACACCGCCATGCACGTATCTGCTTTTGATCCAACCACTCAGGTCGGCTTTCAGGCCGCCGTGCTCTTGCTTTTGATCTTGATCTTGATCTTGATCTCAGGCGCCCCGTCAAACACGCTGGCCGAACGCAGGCTTGAATCCGTGGGTAACCCGGCAGGACGCCGGGTTAGCCGCCCCGCGCCATGGATGGCGCGTGGCGGCGGCCCACGGATTCAAGCCGGAGTG